>DATKFS010000355.1:0-24279 GCA_035511275.1 Novosphingobium sp. | reverse complement strand
CTTCCCGATCGAATGTGCGGCGCTACATCTTGCGCGTCAACCAAGGAGGTTCCCATGAAGACGACTGGAAACACGATCCTCATCACCGGCGGCGGCTCCGGCATCGGCGAGGCGCTGGCGCAGCGTTTCCACGACCAGGGCAACGTCGTCATCATTGCCGGGCGGAGGCTCGATGCGCTGCAGGCGGCCAGCGCCGGGCGCGACAACATGCATGCCCGCGTGCTCGACGTGGAGAGCGCCGAGGGCGTGGCGACCTTCGTGGAAGGACTGCTGGCCGACTTCCCCAATCTCAACGTGCTGGTCAACAATGCCGGGATCATGCGCTACGAGCGCCTCGACCGCGCGCGCGACCTCTCCGATGCCGAGGCGACGCTCGTCACCAACGTCCTCGGGCCGATCCGCCTGATCGACGCGCTGGTCGAGCATCTGGTGGCGCGGGGCGACGGGGCGATCGTCAACGTCACGTCCGGGCTCGCCTTCGTGCCGCTGCCCGGCACCGCCACCTACAGCGCGACCAAGGCGGCGATGCATAGCTACACGCAGTCGCTGCGCGAGATGCTGCGGGGCCGCGTCGAGGTGATCGAGCTGGCCCCTCCCGCCGTGCAGACCGACCTGACGCCGGGCCAGCGCACCCGCGAAGGCTACCAGCCGCTCGACGAGTTCGCGGACGAGGTGATCGCCCTCTTCGCGCAGGACCCGACCCCGGAAGAAGTGCTGGTCGAACGCGTGAAGGGCTTCCGCACCGCCGAGGCGGATGGCACCCACGGCCAGTTCATCGGCAACCTCTCCGCGCTCTCGACGAAGATGTTCGACCAGCTGGAGATGTGAGGCGCCGCGTCAGTCGTCGCGGGCGTCGAAGGTCGTGTACTCGCGGCGGGTGAACAGCCACTCGCCGCCCAGTTTCGCCAGTTCATCGACGTAGCGGCCGCGCAGGCGCCTGGCCTTGCCGGTGGCCGGGTCCTCGAAGATCTCCGAGGTATAGGAGATCGCCGAGGCCCGGTCGCCGTCGACGCGGATCTCGCCGGGGTGGGCGACATAGACCATCGGCCGCGCGGCACTTCCGCCGAGTCCGTAGTGCTTCATCGATTCGACCCACCCGGCGACGATCTCCGCCTTGCCGGAGAATCCGCCGAGGTCGGGGAACTCGGGCAGGGCCCAGTAGGCATCCTCGGCCCATGTCGCCGCCCAGGCCTCGGCGTCGCGCGTCATCACGGCGTGGGCGTAGGTGTCGAGCAGTTCGCGGATGAGGACGCGGTCCTCCAGCGGGCCGGTGAATGCCATTCCTGCGCCTCCTTACCAGGGGTGCTTTTCGCCGTTCCACTTGTAGAATTCGCCGGTGTCCTCGATCTTCCAGTCGTCGGTCAGGCGGATGATGGCGGCGGCGCTGTCCTCGGGCGTGATGTCGGCGCCGGAGCCGCCCATGTCGGTCTGCACCCAGCCGGGGTGGATCAGGCCGACGACGATGCCCCGGTCCTTGAGATCGATCGCGACCGACCGCATCAGCCGGTTGAGGCCCGCCTTGGTCGCGACATAGGGATAGTACCCGCCATAGGGCCAGGTCGATGCGCCCAGCTGGCTCGAGAAGTTGATGACCTTGGACCCTTCGCCGAGGCGCGGGAGGAAGGCGCTGAGGACGCGAAGCGGGCCCTTGAGCATGATCTCGATCGCTTCGTCGAAATCGTCCCAGTCGATCGTGCCCAGCTCCGGCTCGACCCTGCCCGAAACGCCCGCGACGTTGTAGAGCACGTCCACCGCCGCATCACCGGTTTCGGCCGCGCCTGCCGCGACCGAGGCATTGTCCGCCACGTCCATCTGGTGGACGGTGAGCCTGCCCTGCGATGCGTCCGCCAGTTCGCCCAGCTCGGTCGCGCCCTCCGGGTTGCGCACCAGCGCGAAGACCCGGTCCCCGCGTTCGAGGTGCTGCTTGGCAAGCACAAGGCCGATGCCCCGTCCTGCTCCGGTGATTGCCACGTTCGCCATAGGTGTCCTTTCCGTCGATGCCCGCGTCGTCCGGGATTCGGTGTTCGCGCAGGAATGTGGAAGACCGGCAGGGCAGGGGCACCTGTGACTTAGGAGAGAAGTCACGGGCGGGAATCCCCGGTTTTGCCGGTGCTTGCGGTTCTACCCTTCCTCGCTCAGCCGCTGCATGGTGCGGGCGGCGAAGCGGCGGAGGCGTTCCAGGCGTTCGCCCGGTCCGAAGACCGGCGCGTGGAGCAGCATCCCCATGTGGATGGCGCTGGTGAAGTCGTGCGCCAGCTTGAGGTTGTCCCAGTCCTCGCGCCATTGCGGAAAGGCCTCGATCATCTCGCTGGTCCAGACCGCGTCGTAGCGGCGGGCGGCGGGCTCGAAGATGGCGGCGAGTTCTTCGTCGGTGCGGGCGGCGACGGCGAGTTCGATCCATGCGGCATAGTCGCGCGTCTGGACCGAGCGCCAGTGCGCGTCGCAGGCCAGTTCGATCATCGGCTCGTCGGCCCGGCGCCCCGCGACGGCCGAGAAATAGTCCGCGAGGAACGTGCGCATCCGGTGGTAGACGACATGGTCGACGACGGCCGAGACCAGTTCCATGCGCGTCTGGAAATGATGGTGCATCGCCCCGCGCGACACCTCGCAGGCGCTGGCAACGGCGGCGGTGGTGAGGCCGGGATAGCCGCCGTGTACCAGGCAGTCGATCGCCGCCGAAACCAGCCGTTCGCGCATGAGGGCGCTTTTGCGCTGCTGCCATTTTTCGGGCGGCTCGGCGTGCATCTCGGGCGATAGCGCGGCGAGCATCCGGTCCTGCAGGGATTGCACTTTCATTGTCTCTCCCCCGTTTGCGCCGGTTGTCTCGCAACCGCTGACGCCGCCACACCTAGCCAAAGTCGCAGGTGAGCGCTTGCCCCAAGCCATAGCATAAAAAACCGGCAGTTGAGTCGGTTTATTCCCCTAGTCGACTGCGAAAGGGCAAGGGCGCGCAAGCACAGACGCGCCCGGTCCGACACGGGAGAGTGACCAGGCATGACCGCCACGATTGCGCGTTTCGACATCGAGTCCCAGATCCGCGACCTCGCCGCAAGGCGCGACATCGCGGATGCGGCGGCGCGCTACATGCGCGGGCTCGATCGGCTCGACCCGGTGCTCCAGCGCAGCGCCTTCCACGACGACGCGGTGGTCGACTGCGGGTTGATGAAGGGGACGGCGGACGAGTTCGTCGACTTCGCGCAAGGGTTCCTCGCCGAAATGGGCGCGACGCACCACCTGCTCGGCCAGTCGCGCGTCAGCATCGAGGGTGAGGCGGCGAGCGGCGAATGGTACTTCCAGGCGTGGCACTCCGCGCGCGGCGGCGAGGGCGAACCGCGCGACCTGTTCATCGCCGGCCGCTACCTTGACGAATATGCCTGCCGCGATGGGGACTGGCGGATCGTGCGCCGCGTCCTCGTGACCGACTGGGTCAAGGAAGACCCGGGCTCGCTCGACTTCTTCGCCACAAATCCCGGAGCACCGCGCGGCGGGCGTCGGGGCGACGACCCCAGCCAGCAGCCCGCCACCAACTGACGCCAAGAACAACGATATACAGGAGCCGGACAAGCCATGAACGTCCAGACCAAGGCATCGCGCTACTCGCCAGATTTCGACATGCCGGTGCGCGGCGACCCGATCACCGCCGACCGCTACATCTCCAAGGAGTGGATGGACGGCGAGATGAAGAACCTCTGGCCCAAGGTCTGGCACCTGGGCGGGCTGCTCGCCGAGCTGGAGGAGCCGGGCGACATCGTGCGCCACAACTTCGCCAAGGAGTCCGTTATCCTGGTGAAGCAGGAAGACGAATCCATCAAGGCGTTCTACAATTCCTGCCCGCACCGGGGGAACCGGCTGATCCTTGGCGAAAGCGCCAGCGTGCCGCGCATCACCTGCGCCTACCACAGCTGGACCTACGACCTCGATGGCACGCTGGTGAAAGTACAGGACCCCGACGATTTCGAGGGCGGCACGCCCTGCGGCAAGGTCCACCTCTCCGAACTGCGCTGCGAGACCTGGGGCCCGTTCGTGTTCTGGTGCATGGACGACGACGTGGCGCCGCTGCACGAATGGCTCGACCCGTTCCCGGAGCGGCTCAAGGGCTACGGCATCGAGAACTGGGTGCGCGTGCTCAAGGTCTCGGCTGACTGCGAGTTCAACTGGAAGATCATCCGCGACAACTTCAACGAGAGCTATCACCTCCCGACCATCCACCCGGAACTGGCGACCTTCATCAACGACGGGCTGCCCGATACGCTGTTCGAGATGTACCCCTCGGGCCACAACTCGATGTGGATGAAGGGCCATCAGGCCACCACCCGCGTCGACTATCATACCACCGAAGTCCCGGCCCCGCTGGATGACGTGGCGCGGGCCTGGGATATCGACCCGGCAGACTACAACGGCCGCACCGGAGACCTTCGCGAAGCGGTGATCGAGGCCAAGCGCCGCCTCGGCCCGGGGCGCGGCTTCACCAACTACAACGACATGAGCGATCAGCAGCTGGTGGACTACTTCCACTGCACGCTGTTCCCCAACCTCACGCTCACCATGAGCCCCGAGCAGTTGCAGGTCCTGCGCACCGAGCCGCATCCGACCGACCCGGAGAAGTGCGTGTTCCAGCACTGGTGCCTCTACCCGCCGGTGGAGGGCATGAAGGAAGTGATGACCCCGCTCGGCATATTGCCGCTGGAGCATGACGCGGTGGCGCGCCACTCGGTCTACGGTGACGGGGTCTCGGTGGGCTACGTCGCCGACCAGGACCTCTCGATCGGCACCAGCCAGCAGCAGGGCCTCAACTCGCGCGGCTTCAAGGGCTGCGTGCTGCCCGGACAGGAGAAGCGCATCCAGCGCTTCCACGAATTGCTCGACGACTACGTGAAGGGTGCCGGAGCGGTCTGACCATGCTCCCCGCACCGGGCGTGCCAGGACGCCATGTCATGCAGGTCGCTCTCATGGTGGATGATATCGAGAGCGCCTGCATGAACTGGATAGGGACCACCGGGATCGGGCCGTTCCTGCACGTGCCCCACGTCGTGCTCGAGGAGTACGGCTATCGGGGCGAGGCACGGTCCGGGCTCGATTTCTCCGTGGCCATCGCACAGTCGGGCGGGGTGCAGATCGAACTGGTCCAGCAGCATTGCGACAACCCCTCCGCCTACCGGGATACGATCGCGAACGGGCAGGCCGGCTTTCACCATCTGGCGATCTACACGGGCGACTACGACGCCGCTCACCGGGGCTACGTCGAGAACGGCTACGTCGCGGCGGTGGACGGCAGCTTCGGTGGCTTCCGCTTCAGTTACATCGATACCAGTGCCGCGATCGGCTGCATGATCGAGCTGATCGAGGAAAACCCCCTGCAGAGCGACTTCTTCGCGCGCATCGCCGATGCCGCGCAAGGGTGGGACGGCGTCACCGATCCCATCAGGCCCGGCTTTCCCGCATAACCGAAATGACCTCGAGAGGATTTCACCGATGACCGCCTGCCCTATCGAGGACCGCCTCGCGATCCAGGACCTGCTCGTCGCCTATGCCCATGCGGTGGACAGCCTCCACGACCTCGACGGCATCTGCGATGTCTTCGTGGAGGACGCGGTGTTCGATCTTTCGGGGATCGGTTTCCCCAGCCTCAACGGCCATGGCGAGATACGCGGGTTCTTCGCGGATACTTTCGCCGCGATGTCGGCCCACGCGCACTACCTCACCAACTTCGCGATCACAGGCTATGACGGGGATACGGCGTCGATCCGCGCCTATGTGATCGGCATGGGGAAGTACAAGGCGGGGGGCGGGATCACCGTCCACGGACGGTACTACTTCGACGTCGTGCGGACCGGTGCCGGGTGGAAGGCACGGCGCTACACGATGGACTTCCTGATCCCGCCGGAAAGCTGACGTCGTCCTCGCGGGACGACGGTGCTTTCAGACACCCTCCAGGCTTATCCCGAAGATTTCGCGGCGGGGCCAGCCGTCGGCGTCGTAGACCGGCTCCACGCCCGCCGCGGAGTAGATCTGCACGCCGAAGCCGGTCAGCTCATAGGTCCCGAGGTGCGCGCGCATCGCCGCATAGGACGCGTGTGCGAAGTGCCGGAGCAGGGCTTCCTCGCTCTCCCACTCCTCGTAGACGTGCATCAGCCCGGGATCGAGCGGATCGACCGCCCAGTTGTAGGCGACGCAGCCGTCTTCCGCACGGCTGCCGGCGATGTGCTCCGCCCCGCCCATGATGATCTCGGCGCAGGTCTTCTCGTCGCCGGCGAAACGAAGCCAGCCGGCCACTATGATGCGCATGTACGTGATCCTCTCTCGGTTGTCCGGGCAAGGCTACGGCGGGTCTCGACGCCGCGCTTCTGGCACTTTGCACAGGCGGCGCCGCACACGTTTCGTTGCCCGTGGCTTGCGGCGCGGCAAAGTTTCGGTTCAGCTATTGCGATCCAGTTGCATCTAACCGCTTTATCTGGCAGCGGGACCGCATGACCTTAGACCTGCTTCCCATCGGCCAAGGCGCACGCATAGTCGCCGTGGACTGGTCCGCACTCGTCCAGGAAGAGGCCCGGCGCCTTCGCGCGCTCGGGCTGGAAGAGGGCGCCCGGGTGGCAGTGGCGCATCGCGGCATCCTCGGCTCGCGCGATCCCATCGCGATCACCGTCGGCCGCATGACGGTGGCCGTGCGCCGCGTCCATGCCGCCGCGATGGAAGTGGAAGCGCTGTGAGCCGCCAACGCAAAGTCGCGCTCGTCGGCAATCCGAACGCGGGCAAGAGCGCCCTGTTCAACGCGCTGACCGGAGCGCGCCAGAAGATCGCCAACTATCCCGGCGTCACCGTGGAGCGCAAGTCGGGCCGCTTCGTGCTGCCGACCGGCGAGCCGGTGGAGATGACCGACCTTCCGGGCGCCTACGGTCTCGACCCGACCAGCCCGGACGAGGAAGTGACCTCCAAGGTCATTCGCGGCGCCTTCGAGGGCGAGGCGATCCCCGACGTGCTGGTGATCGTGCTCGACGCGTCGAACCTCGAGCAGCATCTCGTCTTCGCGCAGGAAGTGCTGGCGCTGGGCAAGCCGAGCGTCGTCGCGCTCAACATGGTCGACCTCGCCGAACGCGACGGGCTGGTGCTCGACGCGGCGGTTCTTGCGGAGGAGCTGGGCGTTCCGGTGATCCCCACCGTCGCCGTGCGCCGCCGCGGCCTCGGCGAACTGGGCGAGGCGATCGCCGCCGCCGGGGAGCGCCACGCCGGACCCGGCCTCACCGACCTCGGCCCGACCGAGCGCCGCGTCGCCGCGCATGCGATGGCCGATGCGGCGGTGCTGTCGGAATCGAAGCGGCATCGGCTCCACGCCAAGCTCGACCGGGTGCTGCTCAATCCCTGGCTCGGCCCGCTGATCCTGCTGGGCGTCCTTTTCGTGGTGTTCCAGGCGGTCTTCGCCTGGGCTACGCCGTTCGCGGACGGCCTGGACGCCGCCGTCGGCGCGCTGCACGATGGCGTGAAGGCGGCATTGCCCGAAAGCCTGCTGCGCGACCTGCTGACGGACGGCATCATCACCGGGGTTGGCTCGGTCGTGGTGTTCCTGCCGCAGATCGTCATCCTCTTCGCCTTCATCCTCGCGCTCGAGGCGTCCGGATACATGGCACGCGCGGCATTCCTGATGGACCGCATGATGGCGCACGTCGGCCTGTCCGGCCGCAGCTTCATCCCGCTGCTCTCCAGCTTCGCCTGCGCGATTCCCGGCATCATGGCGACGCGCTCGATCTCCGATCCCAAGGACCGGCTGACGACGATCCTGATCGCGCCGATGATGACCTGCTCGGCGCGCCTTCCGGTCTATGCCGTCATCATCGCCGCCTTCATTCCCAATACCAATGTCGGCGGCGGCGTCGGCCTGCAGGGGCTCGTGCTCCTCGCGCTCTACGTCGCGGGCGTGATCGGTGCGATGGCGGTGGCGCTGGTGCTGCGACGGTCGATGACCAAGGGCGCCGCGTCGGGCTTCATCATGGAGCTTCCCAAGTACCAGATGCCGCGCCTCAAGGACATGGCGATCGGCCTGTGGCAGCGTGCGTGGATCTTCCTGCGCCGCGCGGGCACGATCATCTTCATGGTGACCGTGGTGCTGTGGGTCATGCTCAACTTCCCCAAGGCCGCGCCGGGCGAGAGCCAGGTCGACGCCTCGATCGCGGGCAAGGTCGCCAACGGGCTTGCCTACGTGGTCAAGCCCATCGGCTTCGACCGCGACATGGCGCTGGCGCTGATTCCGGCCATGGCCGCGCGCGAGGTCGCCGTCTCCTCGCTGGCGCAGACTTATGCGGTGGACGCGGGCGACGACGAGGAGGAGCAGGCCGTCGAACTCGGAGACCAGATCAAGGCGCGCTGGACCCTGCCGATGGCGCTGGCCTTCCTCGCCTGGTTCGTGTTCGCGCCGCAGTGCATGTCGACCATCGCCGTCACCCGGCGCGAGACCAACGGATGGAAGTGGCCGACCTTCATGCTCGCCTACCTGTTCGGCCTCGCCTACATCGCGGCGGGGGTCACATACTGGATCGCGGTGGCGGCAGGTCTGTAAGGCCAAGAATAAAGACGGTCGGGCACGCGGAGGCGCAGAGGCGCGGCGGGGTTGCGCCGCGCCGCAGGCCTGATCGCTCAAGATTGCGAGCGCCATTCGCAGCCTTGCGGGAGCAGGGGGGCTTTGCCCCAATTGGGACCTCTCTGCGCCTCCGCGTCTTCGCGCCTCCGCGTGATCCCTGTTGCGGTTGTCGAAAAACCTCGGCGCCGACTGGCATCGGCGGCCCTGGATGCGCTACCCCATCGGCCAAATTCAGATACGAAAGCGATTCCCGCATGGCAGGCAGCGTCAACAAGGTCATCATCGTCGGCAACCTCGGGGCCGATCCCGAGGTGAAGTCGTTCCAGAACGGCGGCCGCATCGCCAACCTGCGCATCGCCACGTCCGAAAGCTGGAAGGACCGCGCCACCGGCGAGCGCAAGGAACGCACCGAGTGGCACTCGGTCGTGCTCCAGTCCGACGGTCTCGTCGGCGTTGCCGAGCGCTTCCTGCGCAAGGGCTCGAAGGTCTACATCGAGGGCCAACTGCGCACCCGCAAGTGGCAGGACCAGAACGGCAACGACCGCTACACCACCGAAGTCTCGGTCGGCGGCATCGGCGGCGTGCTGACCATGCTCGACGGTGCGCAGGGCGGCGGCGGTGGCGGTGGTCAACGCAGCGGCGGCGGTGGCGGCTGGGGCGAGGGTTCCTCGTCGGGCGGCGGACGCAGCGGCGGTTCCTCGGGCGGTGACGACTGGGGCCGTTCCGGCGGTTCCTCGGGCGGCAGTTCCAGCGGCGGCAGCGACTGGGGTCGCACCGGCGGCTCGTCGGCCGGCGGCGGCTTCGGCGACGACCTGGACGACGACATCCCGTTCTGATCGGCGTCTGGTCGGCGCTCCGTGGGCCCTACTGCAGGGCGTAGTGCGCGACGTAGCCCAGGTGATCCGATAGCGCCTCGCCGCCCTTGGCCGCGCCGAATGGCACGTCCAGGCGGCTGAGGCGCATCGCGCCGCGATAGAACTGCTTGTCCTTGCCGCGCTTGCGGATGGCGGCGACGTCGGCCCGAAGGTCGGCGGCGCAGGCAGAGCAGTCCGCCTCCGCGCTTGCTTCGGCGCCACCGGAGACGAGGTCACGCGTGGCGGCGATGCGCGCCTTGTCGCTGCCGATGTTGAAATCCCCTCCGAAGATCAGGTCGTCATCCGCGTCCACGTTCGCGGCGATGAAGTCGCGGGCGGCGCGGGCCTGCCGTGCGAACGCGGCATTGGCGCGCGCGATGTCCACTCCCGCCGCCTTGCGGGCGTTGAGGTGGGTGTCGGCAATGGCGACGGGGCGGCTGCGGCCGGGCACCGCGACCCACGCGATCACCACCCCCTTGGCGGCGAGGCAGTCGAACCCGGCGCACATGGCGTCGGAGAACGCCATGCGGCGGGTGCGGACGATCGGGTGGTCCGAGAGGATCACCAGGCCGCTGTCGAGCCAACGGCCCAGCGCCTCGCCGTGCATCCATGCGGCTTGCTGCAGGAACGTGTCGCGCTCGTCCGGGGCGGCGACCGCGTGGTCGGTTCCGGGGCCGATCGAGACATGGGCGTAGCCTGCGCGCCGGGCGATCGCCTTGGCTTCGGGAATGAAGGCTTCCTGCAGCAGGATCACGTCCGGCTGGCGCCCCTCGCGGCGGAGCCTGCGCAGGCCCTCGGCAATACGCGCCAGCGCTTCCGGGCGGCCCTGGGCGAGCGGGAAGGGCAGGCCCTTCACATTGTAGGTCATCACCGAGAGCGTCCCGTCGTCGGGCCGGGGCGCCAGCACGGGCCACTCGGGCGCGGCCGCCGGCGACGGCCGCGAGAGGTTGAGCACGATGACGGCCGCCATGGCCGCGATGGACATCCTGGTCAGGCGCTTCACGCGATTTGTCCCCCCGAACTTTCGCAGCAGCAGTGTCGCTGCGGCGGCCTCTAGGGGGCGCGTGTGAAACTGCCGTTGCGGAGCCGTGAAAGTCCCGTGGCAGTTTCCTTAACGTTCGGCGTCAGCGCTTGTCGAGGTTGAGGCCCTTGAGCGCCGCAAACGGGCTCTGGTCGTCGGGCGTGCCGATCCCCGCCGCCTTGCGCGCGGCCTCGGCATCGGGTCCGGTGAGGAACGGGTCGATCGCGAGGCCGAGGCTCTGCGTCACCGCTTCGCCGAGGTCGATGTGCGAGCCGGAGTATTCGATCTCATCCCATTCCTCGGCGGAGAGTTCGACTTCCTCGTCCGGCGCATAGACGGTGGCCTCGGGCACGAAGCGGAAGAACAGGGGCTCGTCGATCGAGACGTCCATGTCCTCCGCCGAGACGGCGCAGGGCTGCACGAAGTCTGCCTGCAACCGCCCGCGCGCCTCGACCACGCGGTCCTGCCGATGGAGTTCGAGGTCCGCCACCAAGCGGTCGATCCGTACCAGCCCGAAGCGTGCGGCGATGGCGGCGCGCTCGACTTCGCCGGCTTCCAGATGGGGCGCATTGCCCTCGGCCTGCCGCACGTCGAGCGAGAGGGAGAATTCGGGACGGGGAATGGCATTCATCGCGTGATCCTTGCCGCCATGAGGTCTTCGTCGGAAACGCCGTCGAGCTGCACGTGCAATTGCCGTACCTGCGCCGCGAGCCAGCCCGTGTCCGCGCCTTCGACCAGCGTGACGTTGCGTTCCAGCACGGCGACGAGCGCGGCGTCATCCTGCCCCAGCGCATCGCGCAACGCGCCGATACGCCCGCCCAGCACGCTCATCAGCCGGCCCATCCGCTTGCCGACGCCGAGATCGCCGACGCCCGACTGGCGCAACTGGCCGTCCATGTCGTCCACGAACAGCTCGGTCAGCCGCACCGAGGGCCCGATCAGCGCGTCGTCGCTGGCCTTGTCGCGCTCCATCCGCAGCATGACGAGGGCCATGACCAGTGTCACGGCATCGAACCGGCCGGGCACCGTGTCGGCCACGCCGCCGCTGGCGTACCAGGCCTTTTCACGGGCGACCTCGACCACGCGGTGCCACAGCGGGCGGACCGCTTCGCGGGTGTCGGGGCGCTTGCCCAGCAGGCGGGAGATCAGGGACACGGAGAACAGGAGCCTTTCGTTCGGAGGATATGCTCAAGCACTTGTTCAGCGGCAATTCAAGCGGTCGGCTCCAACCGCCGTTGTGCTCGCGCACAACCGCCATTGCGCGGGCGCGTCCGGGGCCTTAAGGCCAGTGGCGATATATCGGCCCGGTGGCCGCCGGCGATGGCCGGTGCATCCGCAGGCCCTGTGGTTTTGGAGTGTTGAAATGCGCAAGGTGGGTCTGAAGGCCGGGACAGCGAAGATCGTCACCGCGGGCGCGGCGCTGGCGCTGGTCGCACTCGCAGGTGGCTGCACCTCGATCCGCGACCACCGTGGCTACCTGGTCGACCAGTCGCTCATCGATTCGGTCCAGCCCGGCATCGACAACCGCCTTTCCGTGGAAAAGACGCTGGGCCGCCCGACCTTCGAAAGCCAGTTCGGCGAGAAGGACTGGTACTATCTCTCTCAGAACGTGAAGACCCCGCCGTTCCGCCGTGCCCGCACGTCCGACCAGACGCTGCTGCGCGTGCGCTTCGATCCCGCCGGCAACGTCGTCGCGGTGGACAAGCGCGGCGCCGAGCAGGTTGCCCGGATCGACCCGGACGGCCGCACCACGCCGACCCTCGGCCGTCACCGCAGCCTGCTCGAAGACCTGTTCGGCAACATCGGCGCGGTCGGCGCCGCCGGCATGGGCGGCAGCGGCGCGCCGCAGGGCCCGGGCCCGAACGGAAGCTGATCGGCTCGCCGATCTCGGGGGCGGGCCTGCGCGGAGTCTTGAACCTCGACGGCGTCGGCATATATCCGCGCCCATGAACAGCAACGGGGCGAGCCACGGCCTTATCGAGTGGCACGGGACGACCATCATCGGCGTGAAGAAGGGCGGCAAGACCGTCATCGCCGGTGACGGTCAGGTTTCCATGGGCAATACGGTGATGAAGCCGAACGCCCGCAAGGTGCGGCGCATCGGCGAAGGGGGCAGTGTGATTGCCGGCTTCGCAGGCGCCACCGCCGACGCCTTCACCCTTTTCGAACGCCTTGAACGCAAGCTGGAACAGCATCGCGGCCAACTCATGCGTGCGGCCGTCGAACTGGCCAAGGACTGGCGCACCGACAAGTACCTGCGCAACCTGGAAGCGCTGATGATCGTCGCCGATACCGAGACGCTGCTGGTGCTCACCGGCAATGGCGACGTGCTCGAACCCGAGGGCGGGATCACCGCGATCGGATCGGGCGGCAACTACGCGCTCGCCGCCGCCCGCGCGATCGACGCCTACGAGGACGACGCGGAGACCATTGCCCGCAAGGCCATGCAGGTCGCCGCCGACATCTGCGTCTTCACCAATGACCGCGTGACGGTCGAGACCGTCTGACGGAACCCGAAATGAACGACAATCTCACGCCCAAGGCGATCGTCGCCGCGCTCGACGCGCACATTGTCGGCCAGACCGACGCCAAGAAGGCCGTCGCCGTCGCGCTGCGCAACCGCTGGCGGCGCCAGCACCTCGACGCGGACCTGCGCGACGAGGTGACGCCCAAGAACATCCTGATGATCGGCCCGACCGGCTGCGGCAAGACCGAGATCAGCCGTCGCCTCGCAAGGCTCGCCGACGCGCCTTTCGTGAAGGTGGAGGCCACCAAGTTCACCGAGGTCGGCTACGTCGGCCGCGACGTCGAGCAGATCGCCCGCGACCTCGTCGAGGAAGCGATCCGGCTCGAGAAGGAGCGCCGCCGCGAATCGGTGCGCGAGGCGGCCAGCAAGGCGGCGATGGACCGCCTGCTCAACGCCCTGGTGGGCGAGGGCGCCTCGGAAGCGACGCGCGCGGCCTTCCACCAGCGCATCACCGAAAACGCCATGAACGACACCGAGGTCGAGCTTGAGGTCGAGGATAGCCCCGCAGGGCCGATGGAGATCCCCGGCATGGGCGGCTCGGTCGGCATGATCAACCTCGGTGACATCATGGGCAAGCTCGGCGGGCAGCGCATGAAGCGGCGCAAGATGAAGGTGCCCGATGCCTGGGACAAGCTGGTCGACGAGGAGTCGGAGAAGCGCATGGACCAGGACGACGTCGCCCGCGTCGCGCTGGCCAATGCGGAATCGAACGGCATCGTCTTCCTCGACGAGATCGACAAGATCGCGGTCTCCGACGTGCGCGGCGGCTCGGTCTCCCGCGAAGGCGTGCAGCGCGACCTGCTGCCGCTGATCGAGGGCACGACGGTGGCCACGAAGTACGGCCCGATGAAGACCGACCACGTCCTCTTCATCGCCAGCGGCGCCTTCCACGTCTCCAAGCCGAGCGACATGCTCCCCGAACTCCAGGGCCGCCTGCCGATCCGCGTCGAGCTGAAGGCGCTGACCGAGGAGGACTTCGTGCGCATCCTCTCGGAGACGCGCGCCAACCTCATCGCCCAGTACAAGGCGCTGCTGGGCACCGAGCAGGTGACCGTCGAGGTCACGCCCGAGGCCATCCGCGAAGTCGCCCGCATCGCCGCGCAGGTGAACGAGAGCGTCGAGAACATCGGCGCCCGCCGCCTGCAGACGGTCATGGAAAAGCTGCTCGAGGAACTGAGCTTCGAGGCCGAGGACCGCAAGGGCGAGACGGTGACGATCGACGAGGCCTATGTGCGCACCAAGCTGGAAGGCCTCGCGCGCGATACCGATCTCTCGAAGTACATCCTCTGACCCCGGCGCCGCCCCCGCAGTAATGGGGGCGGCGCTTTTCGTTCATTGAATGTTCTCATGAATCGACTACCCTTCGCCGCGAAGGAGAATCGTCATGAGTCTTGAAGGTGGATGCCAGTGCGGCGCGGTGCGCTACAGGGTAGAAGGCGATCCCGCGCACGTGGCGCTCTGTCATTGCGCCGATTGCCGCAAGTCGTCCGGCGCGCCCATGGTCGCCTGGGCGGCCTTCGCAAGCCCGGAATTCACGCTGACCGCGGGTTCGCCCACTGTCTATAACTCAAGCGGCGCGGCGATGCGCCACTTCTGCCCCACCTGCGGCTCCGGCATGTACTACGTCAACGAAGAGGTCCTGCCGGGCCTCGTCGATATCCAGGTCGGCACGCTCGACGATCCGGATGCGCTTCCTCCGCAGGCCCAGATCCAGGTCGCGGAACGGGTCGGCTGGATGAAGGACATCGCCACTCTCCACGAGTTTGAACGCTACCCGGGGTGAGCAAGGGCGCGGCGCGGCGTTGCGGGCACTGACCGGTTTGGGCGCAGATCTCGATCTCGGGCGCGATGGTGCCCGGCTCCGCTCTTCGCTGGCCACGCCGATCCTCGCTGTTCTGGAAGACGTGCTCGCCGCGTGCCCGGACGACCGCGCCGGTGTGCGTATCGCAGGCGCTCTTGGACTTGCCCGCCTGCTGGGACCGGACCTGCGAGGCGTGCGACGTCCTCGGCGCTGGCGCGCGTCCGGGAAGGGCCGTCCTGTCGACAAGAGCGACACGGCGGACTGGGCGCTGGGCTGGTATCGGGATCGGACGATTGCCATGCGCGCATTCGCGGAGGCGCCCGGATTCGGTCTGCGGACCGTGAAACAGGGCATCGCCCACGTCGAACCACCCTTCGCGGTCATCCGGGACATGCTCACGGCCCACATCCATCTCGATGCGGTGGACGAGGACAATGCGCGCTTGCTTATCGTGCTGGGATCGCGTCGTTTGGCAAGGTTTCTTCGGCGGGTGCGGAAGCTGTGGCGACAAGTCGCCCCATTCACGCCTGCCTCGCGGTGCGGGGCGGGGTCTGGGCCCATTGCACGCCCATCCTGCATGCCTCGAATGCGGCACGGCCTGGCCGGCGGCGCCGCGTGCTGCAGGTGGATTACGCCTCGCGGGACTTGCCAGCAGGACTGGAGTGGCTAGGCATCTGATCCTGACTTGAGAAAGATCGCCTGGCATGTTTAACACTCCCGATGACCGTCCCGTTTATCGCCTGCTCACCGGAGCGGACGACCGCGCCTTCTGCGAGCGGGTGTCCGAAGCCCTGGCGCAGGGCTGGCGTCTCTACGGCTCGCCGACGCTGGCGTGGGACACGGCGGAAAACTGCATGAAGGCAGCGCAGGCCGTGGTCTGGCACGAAGCCGACGTCTTGAAATGACCCTCCGGTGATCGAGAGGAAATAGAGGCGCGAAGGTCTGTTTTCAGATGCCGCGCGTCCTTTATTGGGACTCAATTATTTGTGACTGCCGGACACAGCCATGGACAAGAAAGTCCTACGGAATAAATAGAGGGTAATACTGTCCTTCGGGTCGCGCCGATGCAGAGGACAAGGTATTATGATTTCGATGTTGCGACGCGCTATCGTGTGTCGCCTGGACAGGCACCGGCCCCGCAGGCGCAGTGCTCGGTGGGATGGCGTTACTTATTCGGGTTCCTGTCGCGATTGCGGCGCATCTGTCTGCCGCGTGCGACGCGGCCAATGGCGCCGGGTCAAGGAGGACCGGTAGCGCCGCGCATCCTGACAAACTGCTGGCAATCCCGCGCCGCTCTTACGCTCATGCGGCAGCGGTAAAAGCGTTGGTCGGATCAACGCAAGGAACGAGCCGTGCCTGAAGAGCGCCAAGCGAATGTGCCGGAGATGTTGCTGAACGCAAAGTGCCTGCAGCCGTGAAAGGCAGTTCTTGCGGTTCTCGGCGGGAGCACCGCGTCTGGGCTGGAAAATGTTGGCTCCCCGAGTAGGATTCGAACCTACGGCCATTCGATTAACAGTCGAATGCTCTACCGCTGAGCTATCGGGGAGCAGCCCGTCAGTGTTACCACCGCCGGGCAGGGGTGCGCCTATAACAGCGCCTGAGAGATTGGCAACCCCGTCGGGGCAGAAATTTGGTCCATAGCGCGATAAAATTGGATGGGCTTTCCGCGACCTGCGGAAACCTGCGGGGTCAGACTTGGAACTGCTCCGCGAAAATGCGCTCCTCCAGCGTGAAGCCGGGGTCGAACAGCAGGGTGAGTTCCTTTTCGGCCGAGGCGATGATGCGCACCGAGGCGACGTCGCGCACTTCCTTCTGATCGGCCACGGCGGCGACCGGGCGTTTGCCGGGTTCGCGGATGTGGAATTCCACTTCGGCGCTTTCGGGCAGGATCGCGCCTTTCCAGCGGCGCGGGCGAAACGGGCTGAGCGGGGTCATCGCCAGCATACGGCTGCCGAGCGGCAGGATCGGGCCGTTGGCCGACAGGTTGTAGGCGGTTGAGCCCACCGGCGTCGCCACGAGGATGCCATCCCCTGCCAGTTCGTCCATCCGCACGCGTCCGTTGATGCGGATTTCCACTTTTGCGGTCTGGCGGGTCTCGCGCAGCAGCGAGACCTCGTTGATCGCGTAGTAGCTGTACTCGCGCCCATCGCGCGCGGTGGCGTGCATGCGCAAAGGCCGCACGGGAACCCGGTGCGCATCGGCGACGCGGCGTGCGATCGGCACATGGTCATGCGGGCCGTTCATCAGGAAGCCGACCGTGCCCAGGTTCATGCCGTAGACCGGCTTGATCGGATGGCCATCGAGCATCTCGTGCAGCACGTGGAGCAGGAACCCGTCACCACCCAGCACGACGAGCACGTCCGCTTCCTGCGGGCTGACCCAGGAATGCGAGTCGCGCAGCGCCACAGCGCCGTCCTGCGCCTTGGCGCTGTCCGACACGATCAGCGCCAGTTTCGCTTCCATGCTCGTCATTCCTGGGGCCGTCTTCGTCCTGTTCCGGGACCGGGGCTGTAGAATTTTGAAGGGATTTGCAAGGGCTTTGGGCTATGGCAGGCCGATGCGGGCGAAACGAGACGACAAGGTTCACGGCCATTCCAAGGGGAAAGCCGCCAAGGGCATCGCCGATCGGCTGACCGGAATCCCCGGGATCGAGGCGGTGTTCGATCGCATCGCCGCCTGGCGCGAGGACCCCGTCCTCATGCCCCACATGGCGCATGTCCACGCGATGCTGCTCAGCCTGCGCCGGCTCGATGCGATCAACATGGCCTATGGCGAAGCCGCCGGCGACGGAGCGCTGGAGGAAGTCGCCGCCCGCATCTCCCACTTCGCGGAAGAGGAACTCGACGGGCCCTGGCTGCTCGCGCGGGCGGGCGGGGGCAGCTTTCTTCTCGTCGCCAACGAGGCGTGCAGCCGCGAGCGCTGGCAACTGGTGGCGGACCAACTCGCGGACATGATTGCGCGGCCCATCCCGGTGCCGTCGGGTATTCTGCGCCTCTCCCCCCGCATCGCGCTGATACGGGCGCTGACGGGCGAAGCGGTGGAATCGATGCTCGACCGGCTCGGTCATGCGCTGGGTGAGGCGCTCGACCAGCAGGGCACGCGACTGGCATGGGCGGACGGGGAGGGCACCGTGCCGGGCCGTTCGGCGCAGCAACTGGAGGCGGATCTCCTCGTGGCCATCGACCGCGACGAGATCGAGGTGCTGTTCCAGCCCCAGTTCGACCTTGGCGACGATCGCCTGATCGGGGCCGAGGCACTCGCACGGTGGAATCACCCGGAACTCGGCCGCATTGGCGCAGGCGCGCTGTTCGCCATTGCCGAGCGGGCGGATCACGTTGGCCCGCTCTCGCGCCATATCGCGCACAAGGCCATGCAGGCGGCGAAGGCATGGCCTGGCGCGCTGCGGCTTTCCATCAATGTCACCGCCGCCGACCTCGCCTTCGGCAGTTACACCCGCCAGATGCTCGACCTCGTGCGCGAGAGCGGTTTTCCGCCGCGCCGGTTGACACTCGAGGTCACCGAGCAGACTCTCATCGGCGACATCACCTTGGCCGCGCAAACCATGGCGGACTTTTCCGCGCAGGGGATCCGCATCGCGCTGGACGACTTCGGGGCGGGGTTCTGTAACTTCCGCTACCTCAAGGTCCTGCCGATCCACTACCTCAAGCTGGATCGCTCGATGATTGACGGCATCACCACCGACCGCCGCGACGTGGCCGTGCTGCGCGCGATCGTCGCCATGGCTCGTGCGCTGGACCTGCAGGTCATTGCCGAGGGCATCGAGGACGAGGCCCAGCGCGAGGTCGCCGCGCGCGAGGGTTGCGCCTACTTCCAGGGCTTCCTGCGCGCCCAGCCGATGAGCGCGGCGATGTTCGCCAAGCTGGCACGAGCGGAAGGCGAGGAAGGCTGGGCGGCCTGAGGACTATGGCCTCGCCTCGTTCATACCGGGGCGCGGTGTGTGCGGCATTGCGTATATCCGGGACCGCTCGTGCTGAGCCTCTCGAAGCATACAGCAACCACAGCGCTTAGCCTCTGGGCCTTCAACAAGCTCCGGCTGAGCCGGGCAGGGGGCTGGTTTGGGTGGTTCCGAGACGGTCAGCTTTGGTGCGTAACCATGTAGTAAGCGGACAGTAAACCTGACACTATCTTGGCATGAAACATTATCGCCTCTGTGCCATTGGGCATAACCTCGCTGACTCAATGGCCAGTGGCTTAGGCTTTGTGATCGGCTATCACCCGATGGACGTTTTCAGTGAAGCCGCCTTGTCATCCGACGGCATGATCGAGGTGGATTTCCTTCGCGGCTGTATCGTCCGAGGCGAGGCTTCGGAAAATCTGAAAGCGGCAGCGGCTCGATTTGCGGAAGTGTTGCCAAAATTCTGCCAGCAGAATGGAGCGCAAGTCGCAGACTTTGAAAGCCTATCAGCGGTGTTTGATGCAAAGGCTGTTGAACCTCGGGTATTCCTCACTGTCACAGATCAGAACGGCCATAGTTCCACCACCGACTATATGGGGCTCCCCTTGAAGAGAGTGAGGGTAATAGACGAACTCGGCCGGATTCGGCGCAAACCAAGACGCGAAGCCGCCGCCGCGACCGCTTTCAGAGCGGACTCATCTGACACTGAATGACCTACAAGGGGCGTCTCCGGTCAGGCTGCTTTTCTTCCTTGGGTGGCGGTTAACGGACGGACGACTATCGAGCGCGGCCCTTGGCGTCCTGAGGGGCCGAAAGGGGTGGAAGGCGGTCATTGCGCTACTCGAACGCTGTCGCTTCAACGCAACTGAGCTAGGTCTCCAGCGGGAATGAGAGTATCTGCCTGATACATCGCGAAAAAGCCTGCTAGCGTGAACGAAACCAGCGCAAGCACTGTGAGCCTATGCCACCAAACGCTCTCCGCATGCGTGATCCATTCTGCCTTTGGGCGGCGAAAGACGCCCGCTACGATCATCCAAAGCACCCAATTTGCTGCGATGAACGGAAAGAGCGGCACTTGCGGATCGACGAGAGGGCAAGCGCCATGCTAGCTGAGGCGGTCAAGCAAAGCCCGACAGCTATAGTAAAGTTCCGAAATGTGACGACGCGACGCAAGCTCACCAAGCCTTTGCTATGAAGGCATTTTAGCTCTTCAGTTTACGTCCGCAATGGGGCTGTCCGGAAAGTCGGCGTTTCGTCTCGACGCTTCGGCAGTCCTACCGCCCTGATCCCAAAGCCAAGCGACGGGCAGAGTTGAACCGCCTACTCACCCCTTGCGGGCGACGGCGCTCAAGCCCTTGGTCAGTTGCAGGAGGCCGTTGAGGCGGCTCTTGGGATCGCCCCATGCGCGCTGCAGCACCAGCTTGTTGTCCGGCCGCAGCTTGATCGCGCCGTTCAGGCGCTCGGCATAGGCGATGAGGCCGGCGGGGTTGGGGAAGCTGTCGTTGTGGAAGCTGACGAGCGTGCCGCGCGGGCCGACGTCGATCTTGGCGATGTGCGCCTCGATCGCCTGCCGCTTGATCTGGATGAGTTGGACGAGGTTGGCCGTCGGCTGGGGCAGTTCGCCGAACCGGTCGATCATCTCGGCGGAGAGCGATTCAATCTCGTCCTTGCTCTCGGCATCGTTGAGGCGGCGGTAGAGCGCCATGCGCACCGCGAGGTCCGGTACGTATTCCTCAGGGATCATGATCGGCGCTTCCACCGTGATCTGCGGAGAAAGGCCAGAGGTGTCCTTCTCCAGCCCCACGCCGCCCGCGCGTGCGGCCAAGATCGCGTCCTCGAGCATCGACTGGTAGAGTTCGAAGCCGACCTCGCGGATATGGCCCGACTGCTCGTCGCCGAGCAGGTTGCCGGCGCCGCGGATGTCGAGGTCGTGGCTGGCGAGTTGGAAGCCCGCGCCCAGCGAATCGAGATCGCCCAGCACCTTGAGGCGTTTTTCCGAGACTTCGCTGAGCGCCTGGTTCGGCGGCGTTGTCAGGTAGGCGTAAGCGCGTAGCTTGGAACGGCCCACACGCCCGCGCAGCTGGTAGAGCTGGGCAAGGCCGAAGCGGTCGGCGCGGTGGATGATGATGGTGTTGGCGCGCGGGATGTCGATGCCCGATTCCACGATCGTGGTGGAGAGCAGGACCTCATACTTGCCCTCGTAGAAGGCGCTCATGCGCTCCTCCACTTCGCCCGCCGACATCTGGCCGTGCGCGGCGATGACCTTCACTTCGGGGACGTGCTTGCGCAGCCAGTCCTCCATCTCGGGCATGTCCGAAATGCGGGGCACGACGATGAAGCTCTGGCCGCCGCGATGGTGTTCGCGCAGCAGGGCCTCGCGCATCACCATGTCGTCCCATTCCATCACGTAGGTGCGCACCGCGAGGCGGTCGACCGGCGGGGTCTGGATGGTGGACAGTTCGCGCAGGCCCGACATCGCCATCTGCAGCGTGCGCGGGATCGGCGTGGCGGTGAGCGTCAGGACGTGGACGTCGGCGCGCAGTTGCTTCAGCTTTTCCTTGTGGGTGACGCCGAAGCGCTGCTCCTCGTCGACGATGACGAGGCCCAGGTTCTTGAAGCTGACCGTCTTGGAAAGGATCGCGTGGGTGCCGCAGACGACGTCCACGGTACCGTCGGCAAGGCCCTCGCGGGTGGCCTTGGCTTCCTTTTCGGGGACGAGGCGCGAGAGGCGGCCGACCTTGAGCGGGAAGCCGGCGAAGCGCTCGGCGAACCCCGCATAGTGCTGGCGCGCGAGCAGGGTGGTGGGGGCGACGACGGCGACCTGCTGGCCGGCCATGGCCGCGACGAAGGCGGCGCGCAGGGCCACCTCGGTCTTGCCGAAGCCGACGTCGCCGCAGACGAGGCGGTCCATCGGCTTGCCGGAAGCGAGGTCCTCCAGCGTGTCGGCGATGGCGGCTTCCTGGTCGTCGGTCTCGGCCCAGGGGAAGCGGTCGACGAACTGATTGAAGCTCGATTCCTCGGCGAGGAGCGCCGGGGCCTGCCGCAAGGCACGCTCGGCGGCGGTCTTCATGAGCTCGTTGGCGATCTCGCGGATGCGTTCCTTGAGCTTGGCGCGGCGCTTCTGCCATGCCTCGCCGCCCAGCTTGTCGAGCACGGCGCCTTCGCTCTCGCTGCCATAGCGCGAGAGGACGTCGAGGTTCTCGACCGGGATGTAGAGCTTGTCGCCGCCCGAATAGGTCAGCATCACGCAGTCGTGCGGGCTCTTGCCCACCGGGATCGACTGAAGTCCCTCGTAGCGACCGATGCCGTGGTCCATGTGGACGATGAGGTCGCCCGGCGTCAGCGCCGCCAGTTCGGCGAGGAAGGCGTCGGAATCCTTCTTCTTTTTCTTTCGGCGGACAAGGCGGTCGCCCAGGATGTCCTGCTCGGTGATGACTTCGACGGAGTCATTCGAGAAGCCGGTTTCGAGCGGCAGCACCAGCGCGGCGGAGCGACCCTGCACCGCAAGGCCCAGCGCTTCCTGCCATGTGTCGGCAAGGCGGGGCTCGGGTCCCTGCGCTTCGCCAAGGATCGAGGCGAGGCGGGCGCGACTGCCGGTGGAATAGGCGGCGAGGATCGCCTTGCGGCCCGACTTGGACACCGCCTGCAAGTGCTTGGCCGCCGCCTCATAGGCATTGTCGCCCCGGGCGCGCTCCGCCGCGAAGTCTCGCGCGTTGCCGAAGCCGAAGTCGATGACTCTGGCGGTTTCGGGCTGCGCGAAGGGATCGGCACGGTGGACGGGGTGGGCGGCGACGAGGCCTTCGAACTCGTCCTTGCCCAGATACAGGGCGTCGATCGGGAGGGGGCGGTAGGAGCCGGCCTTCTGGCCCGAGGTTTCGAGGCGCGCCTTGTGGTAATCGGCAATGTCGGTCACGCGCTCGTCGACGGCGCCGAGTGCGGGGCTGTCGATGACGATGAGGTCGTCCGGGCCGAGGTGGTCGAACAGGGTGACGAGCCGGTCTTCGAACAGCGGAAGCCAGTGCTCCATCCCCGCCAGTCGCCGTCCGTCGCTGACGGCCTGGTACAGCGGGTCGGCCGTGGCATTGGCGCCGAACATCTCGCGGTAGCGGGTGCGGAAGCGCTTGACGGTGTCGTCGTCGACCAGCGCCTCGCTTGCCGGGAGCAGCAGGTGATCGGGTACGGTGCCTGTCGAGCGCTGCGTGCCGGTGTCGAACAGGCGCAGCGTTTCCAGCTCGTCTCCGAAGAAATCGAGCCGGAGGCCGCCGTCGAGCCCGGAGGGCACGATGTCAAAGATCGAGCCGCGCACCGCGAACTCGCCCGCGTCGATCGCGGTGTCGGTTCGCTGGTATCCCTGCCGGCGCAGCAGCGCGATCAGGCTTTCATGACCGACTTCCATGCCGGGCTTCAGCAGTCGCACCGATTCGCGGATGCGGAACGGGGTGAGCACGCGCTGGAGCAGGGCGTTGGTCGTGGTAACCAGTAGTTGCGGGCCGGACCGCTTCAACTGCAGCGCGTGGAGCGCGGCAAGGCGGCGGGCGCTGACAGAAAGCGCCGGGCTCGCACGGTCGTAGGGAAGGCAGTCCCAGGCCGGGAACTCGATCACGTCCAGTTCGGGCGCGAAGAACTGCGCGGCGCCGGCAATGGCGGTCATCGCCGCTTCATTGTCGGCCACGAAGACGGCACGGCCTTGCGGCGCGATCGCACGGGCGAGGTCGGCCATGACCAGCGGCTGGCTGCCGCGCGTCACCGATGCCAGCGTCAGCGGCGTCGTGGCGGAGAGGATGCGGGAAAAATCAGGCATGTCGGGGAGGAAGCGAGATATGAGACGGCACGCGGAAATACAATGATGTTCTTGATCCGTGCCGATCGCGGCCTGCCGCCAGCGCCCCGGATCGAGCGTCCGACGGAGAGGCGCCGAGAACTCAGTCCCTCGGGATCACCACGTAGTCCAGCTTCATCATGCGCTCCACCAGCGGTCCGCGGTATTCCTCGGGGATGCTGAGGGTGCCGAGTGCCCAGCCCATGATGTCGACATCTTCCTCGTCGATCATCCGCTCGAACAGCGCGATCTCGTCTTCCGACCACTCGGCGTGGAAGCGATCGAAGAAGCAGCCGATCATGTAGTCGGCCTCGCGCGTGCCGCGATGCCAGGCGCGGAACTTGAGGCGGGCGAGACGTGGTGAAAGCTCGGTCATGACCGCGCCGTTACAGCGCGGCGCGGTCATGGGCAACATGGCAGGTCAGCTATGGAGCACCCGGATGATCTCCTGCGCGGTCCGGCCGGAGAGATTCTTGGGCACTTCCGCCACCAGCGCCTCCTTCAACTGCTTGTGGTAGTGGCGGCGCATTTCGCCCAAAGAGCGCGGGTCGGCGACGACGACAAGCTGCTCGATGCCGCGGGCCAGGACCTGCTGGTTGAGCCAGCCCGTCACCGCCGCCACGTGGGCGCTTTCGTCGAGCGCGTCGTTGCTGCCGTCGCCGGTGCGGGCGGAGTGGCGCGTGGGCCCGTCCAGCCGGCGTGCGCCGGCGCTGAAGTTGGTCGCCTCCAGCTCGGGCACCTCGACCGAGGTCAGCCGCGGTTCCGCTTCGAG
>DATKFS010000354.1:0-37044 GCA_035511275.1 Novosphingobium sp. | reverse complement strand
CCAACAGTCGTCATCCCAGCGAAAGCGGGGACCGCTGCGTACTCTTGAGGCAAAACCTCTGCGACAGCCCCCGTCACCAAGCGCCCAGCCTCACCTGAGGCGGGGCCTTGCCAGCGGTCCCCGCTTTCGCGGGGACGACGGGGCCTATTTTTTGGTCGTCGCCAGATACGCCACCAGCGCCTGGCGCGCGGCGGGGTCGGCGATGCCGGCGAAGACCATGTTGGTGCCCGGCACCACGCCGCGCGGCTTGGCGATGAAGGCGTCGAGCTTCTCGGGCGTCCACTTGAACTTGCCCCCCGCAAGTCCGGGCGTGTACTTGAATCCGGGCTGGCTGCCCGCCGGTCGCCCGACCACGCCCGCAAGGTTCGGGCCGATCCCGCGCGGCTTGGCGGAATCGACCGAGTGGCAGGCCATGCAGCGCGCGAACTGCGCCTTGCCCTTGGCGGCGTCGGGCGTCGCGGCGGCGCTGACGGGCGCCGCCTGTGCGCCGACGACCGCCGGCACGGCAATGGCGGCAAGGAGGGCCGTGGCCCCGATGGTGAGCAGGATCTTCATGGGTCTTATACCTGGTCCGATGTGCGGTAGCGGTCTGCGCCGATTTCACTTGCCGGTTCTACATAGATCCCGCGATCCATGTACTCCGAAATCACGCGCCGCAGTTCCCTGGCGCCGAGGTAGGGATTGACGTAAGGCTCGCTGGCCCAGAGATTGCTTGGGAAGCCGATCTCGCCCGAGTAGGCCCCGGCGTAAGCCGCGAAATCGCTCCACAGCTTGAAGTTGACGCGCGGATTGGCGCGGGCGCGGCGCAGTCCGGTGAGGTCCACGTGGGCGCGCAGCACGACCGGGCCCGGTCCGTCGACGACGCCCTGCACGGTGCCGTCGTAGTTGATGACCCGGGTGTGGCCGCGGCGGAAGAAGGTCAGCAGGTCGGAATCCTCGGCGACATGCTCGCCGCCGTCGATCGCCGATATCATGTAGGCGGTATTTTCGAAGGCACGCAGGCGGCGGGCGTTGTCCCAGGGCGAGCGGCCTTCCGCGCCGTGCGGCTCGGACGAGGAGTGGCAGATCACCTCGGCGCCGAAGTGGCGCAGCGCGAAGGCGACTTCGGGGCTCATGTTGTCGAAGCAGATCATGTTGGCGATCTTGCCGATGGGCGTGTCGGCCACCGGGAACAGCGAATCGTAGCCGAAGATCTCGACGAACTCGTCCAGGATCGAACCGGGGGTGGTGTCCGGCAGGAAGCCCCAGACGTCGGCGCACTGGTTCTTGCGGTAGGTGTGGACCAGTTCGCCCGCGTCGTCGACGAGGAAGGCGGAGTTGAACACGCGGCCGGGCAGCTTCTCGTGGACCTCGAAGTTCTGGAAGGCGACGTAGACCTTGTTGCGCTTGGCGAAGGCGCCGATCTCGGCGAAGACCTCGTCGCCGTGGCTGATCGCCATCTTCTCCATGTCCTGCACGGTGCGCTGGATGCCGCCGATGCCGCCGGGACCGGTCAGCCAGAACTCGGGGAACACCACCAGCCGCACCGAGGGAATGTTGGCGCGCGATTCGGCGAGGCCCAGCGATTCGGACAGGTTGCGCATGATGATCTCGCGCGCGTTGTTGACGCCGAGCGGGATCAGGCGGGGGACCGACTGGATCACGCAGATGTCGTACTGTTCTTCATAGCTTTCACGCTTGGGGCCGCAGCGTTCGGCCTCGGCGGCCATGCGGCGCTGCGCTTCGGCGAGCCATGCGGCGCGGCTGTCGGGACGGGGCAGTTCGCCCGCCTCGGCGGCCCACTGGCGGTAGCCGCGCGCGTAGACGTCGGCGCGCACGATCGCGGGCATCGAGCCCTGCGGGGTGGCGCGCTTGCGGCGCATCATCTCGACGTCCAGCTCGACGAAGACGAAGCTCTCGTCGCCGATCGCCGAGACGACCTCGCGCTCCCAGTTGTAGAGCGCGGTGGAAGTCGGGACCTTGAGCGCGATGCCGTCGATCTCGACCGTGGTCGGGCTGGCCGAGGCGACGTAACCGGCCGAATCCGTGGCGCGGCCCCAGCGCGACATGCGGCGGGCGGGGGTGAGCGCGTCGGCGGCCTCGGCGGTGGGGTTGAGGATCACTTCGGCGCCGTTGAACACCAGCGCGCGGGCGTAGTGGCTGAACAGGATGTCCTCGCCGAGCAACATGCCGACCTGCGCGAAGGGCAGCCTGGCGACCGGGAAATCGGCCTCGGCGGCGGGGAGGGCCTGGGTTTCGCCGAAGCCTTCGATGAGGTCGGGCGCGATCTTGCCGGTGCGCAGCAACAGCTCGCCGCCGGGGCCGAAGATGAAGCCCACGGTGGCGACGGCGCCGCCGGTCGCGGGCTCCAGCGCCAGCGAGCCGGCGAGGTGGATCGCATGGCGCGCGGCGAGCGCACCGAGCGCGGCGAAAGCCTCCGCCTCGGGCCAGACGACGCCCGAATGGGGAAGCAGCAGCAGCGTCCAGTCGTCGCTGCCGTCGCCCTTGCGGCGGGCCTCGATGACGGCGGCGCCGACGATCTGGCCGAGACGGGCGGGATCACCGGCGGACCAGGCTTCCTGGGAGAGGATCAGCATTCGGGTAGACTCCAAGCGGTTCTTCTATGCCACGCTTGTGGCGCGGCGGAAGCGGGCTTGCAGCCTCTCGCTGGGAGGTCGTTCATGGTGCGGACGGGGTGTTGGAGAAAACGCAAGTTGATGAAGTGCATGCGCGTGGGGAGCGCATGGCGGGGCAGGGGGCCGACGGTGCAAAGAGCGGGCGGGAGGATAGCGGCGGATCGGCGTGTAGGAAAATGGCGACGTCGTCCCGGATCGGGTCCGGGATGACGGTTACCCGAACAGCGCGGTGTGCAGCGGGAGCGTGCGCAGGCGCTTGCCGGTGAGGGCGAAGAGGGCGTTGGCGGTGGCGGGCATGGCGCAGGGGGTACCGGTTTCGCCCACGCCGCCGGGCGCGGCGGTGGAGGGCATGACGTGGGTGCGCATGTCGGGCGTCTCGCCCAGCAGCAGCACGCGGTAGTCCGAGAAGCTGGACTGCTGCACCACCCCGTCCTCGATGGTGATGTCGCCGTAGAGCGCGGCGGAGAGGCCGAACACCGTGCCGCCCTCCACTTGCGCGACGACGTTGTCGGGCTGCACGGCAAGGCCGCAGTCGATCACGCTGGTGGCGCGGTGGATGCGGATCTCGCCATCGCCGAGCGACAGCTCGATCACCTGCCCGAACCAGCTTTCGTAGCAGTTCACCACCGCCACTCCGCGCGCATGGCCTTTGGGCGGGCGGCGGTCCCATTCGGACAGCGCGCGCAGCTTTTCCATCACCGCGGCCATGCGCGGGTCGGTAAGGTGCGACTGGCGGAAGTCGAACGGGTCCTTCTTCGCCGCGTGCGCCAGTTCGTCGACGAAGCTCTCGGCGGCGAAGAGGTTCTGCGACTGCGCGACCGAGCGCCAGTAACCCACCGGCACCGGCGGGCGCACTTCCACCCACGCCGCATGGGTGCGCGGCAGGCGGTAGAACTTCGGGACCAGCCCGTTCATCACCGTCGGGTCGATCGGGGCGGCGGGGCTGTCGAACAGCGGCACGCGGGTGCGCAGGATCGAGGGGCCGGAGATGGTCACGCCGTAGTCCACGATCGCGCCCGACGCATCGACCGCGCCCTTGCAGCGCATGGCGTAGGCCGAGCGGTAGGGATCGCGCTTCATGTCCTCGGCCCGCGACCATTGCAGGCGCACGGGCGCGCCGACCTTCATCGCGATGCGCGCGGCCTGGGCCACGAAATCGCTTTCCGAGCGGCGCCCGAAACCGCCGCCGAGCAGGGTCTGGTGGATCGTCACCGCCTCCGCCGGCAGGCCCGAGGCGGCGGCGGCCGCCGCCAGCGCGCGGAACACCGCCTGCGTCGGCGCCCAGACCTCCAGCCGTCCTTCGTGGAACCACGCCGCGCAGCTCATCGGCTCCATCGTCGCGTGGGCGAGGAAGCTGACCATGTAGTCCGCCTGCACCGTCGCGGCAGGCGCGGCGGGCGCTTCGCCCTGCACCGCGAAAGGACGACCCTCCTGTCCCAGCGCCTCTGTGAGCGCGGCCTTGTAGGCGGCGCTCGACGGCGCGGGCGCGGAGCCGGTGTCCCATACCGGCGCGGCGGCCTCCAGCGCCTTCATCGCGCTCCAGGTGTCGAGCGCGACGGCGACGAGCGTGGTGCCGTCGATCACGAACAGGTCCTTCACGCGCGGATCGGCCAGCGCGGCGTCGCGGTCGTGCGATGCCAGCGCGGCGGCGCCATAGGGCCCGTGCGCCACCGAGGCGTGGAGCATCCCCGGCAGCTTCACGTCCGAGGCGTAGACCGCCGCGCCGGTGACCTTGCCGGGCACGTCGCGGCGCGGGGCGGGCTTGCCGATCAGGGTGAAGCGCTCGGCGGGCTTGAGTTCGGGCTTGTCGGGCGCGGGCATTTTCGCGGCCTCGGCGGCAAGCGCGCCGTAGTCGAGCGCGGTCTTGCCGTCGGGGTGGACGACCCTTCCCCTGTCGGTGCGGCAGTCTGCGGGGGCGACGTCCCAGCGCGCGGCGGCGGCGGCGGTCAGCTGCATCCGCCCGCGCGCGGCCACTTCGCGAAGGCGCGTGAAGTAGCCGCGCGTGGAACTGCTGTCCGACGTGACGAGCATGACCGGCTTGTCGATCGGCACGCGCTTGGTCGAATCGAGCGGCACGATCTCCACCCGATCCCAGTCGGCGTCGAGTTCGTCGGCAAGCACCAGCGGCAGCGAGGTGGAGACGCCCTGGCCCATCTCGGCCATCAGCGAGACGATGCGCACGCGTCCGTCGGGCAGGATCGCGATGAGCGGCTGGAGGTCCACTGCCGCCGCGTCTGCGGGAGCGAGCGCCTCGGCCAGCGCGCGCGGGATCGCCAGCGTGAAGGCTCCGGCCAGCGCCCCGGCAAGGGCGGCGCGGCGCGAGACGCGCGGTTGCCCGATCACGCGCCCGCTCCGCTTGCGGCGGCCATCGCCGCGCGGGCCCTGGCGATGGCGCGGCGCATCCGGGGATAGGTGCCGCAGCGGCAGACGTTGACGATGGCGGCAAGGATCTCCTCGTCGCCGAGCGCGGCATTGCTGGCGAGCAGGTCCGCCACCTGCATGACGAAGCCCGGCTGGCAGTAGCCGCACTGCGGGATGCCCGCTTCCACCCAGGCCTGCTGCACGGGGTGGAGGCCGGTGGAACCGCCCACGCCCTCGATCGTGGTGACGGGCCGGGTGCCGACCTCGCCCACGGGGAGCAGGCACGAGCGTTCGGCCACGCCTTCCACCTGCACGGTGCAGGCGCCGCAGACGCCGATGCCGCAGCCGTACTTGGTGCCGGTCAGCCCCGCCACCTCGCGGATGGCCCAGAGCAGCGGCATGTCGCCCGGCACGTCGAGCGCGTGGGCCTTGCCGTTGATCGTGATGGATATGCTCATGGCCGGCAGGGTAGGGCGCCGCTCGGCCGCGTTCAAAGCGGGCGGGGCGGCGAGTCCGTCATGCGGGCGCGGCGCGCCGCTCGCGCAGGACGGCGGCGGCGCCCAGCACCACGAGCGCGAGCGCGCCGAGCAGGAAGCTCGCCGGCACGCCGATGCGCTGCGCCACCTGTCCCCATCCGAAGCTGCCGAGGCCGAGCCCGCCCGAGAACACGATCATCACCATCGAGATCACGCGCGAGCGGTAGTCGGCCCGCGCCTCCAGCAGCATGTGGCTGTTGATCCCGGCCGAGACCCCGATCCAGCCCAGCCCGGCGACGAAGAAGCCGCACAGCGTCAGCGGCATCGAATGCGACAGCCCGATGATACCGAGCGCGAGCGCGGAGAGCAGCGCTCCGGTGCCCAGCACCACCCCGAAGCGGGCGTGCGCGGTCAGGTGGCGGCTGAACCCGCCGATCGTCGCGCCCAGGCCCAGCGCCATCAGGAACAGCCCGAAGATGCGCGTGTTGCCTTGCGCGAACTGCTTGCCGATCAGCGGCGCGAAGGCCCAGAGCGGCGAGATCGCGAGGAAGTAGACCGCCGTCAGCAGCAGCGGCCCGCGCATCGCCGCGTGGGTCCAGACGTAGCGCATCCCCGCGACCGACTGGTCGTAGAGCCGCAGCCGCCCGGTCGCCTCGGGCTTGTGGCGCCACGCGAACAGCACCACGCCCACCGCCAGGCACGACACCGCGTAGCTCGCGATCGCCGCCACCGGGCCGAAGTAGGCGAGCATGAACCCGCCCAGCATCGGCCCGATCGCGCGGCTGCCGTTGTACCCGACCGCGCTCAGCATGACCGCGCCGCGCACGTTGTCGGCATCGACGATGGAGGGCAGGATCGCCTGCCGCGTGGGCGAGGAGATCGCCGCCAGCGTGCCGTGGACGAAGGCGAAGCCGATCACCCCCCACACGTCCACCCGCTGCAGCCCGACCAGCACCGCGAAGGCGACCAGCAGCGCCACGAACAGCGCCTGCACCGCGATCAGGAAGCGCCGCCGGTCCACCGCGTCGCCGAACGCGCCGGCGGGGAGGGAGAACAGGAAGGTCGGCAGCATCCCCGCGGCGGGCACCAGCGCCACCAGCGAGGGGGAACTGGTGAGCCCGGCGATCAGCCAGCCCATCGTCAGGTCCTGGATCCAGAAACCCAGGTTGGAAAGCAGGGTCGCGCCCCACAGGAGCGCGAAAGTGCGCTGCCTGAGCGGCCGCAGCAGGATCGACATGGAAAGGATTGCCCCCGAAAACTCGTCAGTTCGCCGCGCATCCGCCCAGACGGAGCGGGGCGGCGCCGTCCTCAGCGCCCGCCGACGCGCTCGACCGGCGTGAAGCGGGGGGCGAGGTCGGGGTTGCGTTCCAGCAGCCAGTCCGGCGCGCGGGCATAGGCGGCATCGAGGAGGTAGAGGTTCAGCTCCTTGATCTCGATCTCGGCATAGGCGCCCGCCTTGGTGAAGGGGTCCTCGTAGACGTAGTGGCGGATCGCTTCCCAGGTCTCGTGGCCCGAGATCGCCAGCACGCCGGCCATCTTGCCGTCCTCATCGATCAGGTTGCCCGAGGCGATGGTGCGGCTGAACTGCGCGATGTGATCCTCGTGGGCCTTGTCGAGCCCTTCGGTGACACTGCGGACGTTCTCGATGTGGCGTCGGCGGACCATGAACATTGCGCACTCCTTTGACTTGCTGCCCCTGTCGCCGGGGCGTGCACGGTCCATGCGCCTTTGCCCGCCGGCCTGCGCGCGCGGTCGGCGGCGGCGTCCATTAGATGAACAGGAGCGCCCGATTTTTTTCGCTCTGTCCTCATAGTGGTCGAACCGCGCGCGCCGCATTGCGCTGCGCTGCGGTATGGTCTCGACTGCGATCTCGGTTGCTGCACCGCGGATTGAGGACGCACACGGCTATGCTTGACGACAGGTTGAATCACAGGACGCGCTTCGCGTTCGGCGCCGGTGGCATTCCCGAGACCCTGAAGAACTCGGTCTGGGACATGTTCATCCTGTTCTACTTCACGCAGGTGCTGGAACTGCCCGGCTCGCTGGCGGGCGTGGCGATCGCCATCGCGCTGACCGTCAACGCGCTCGTCGACCCTTCGATCGGCAGCTATTCCGACGCGATGCCGGTGACCCGGCTGGGGCGGCGCCAGATGCTCATGGCGATCGCGGCGGTGCCGTTCTGCGTCTCGTTCACCCTGCTGTTCTGGGCGCCCGAGAGCTTCGGCAAGGTCGCGACCTTCGTGTGGCTGGTGAGCTTCTCGGTGATCGCGCGGGTGTCGATCTCGCTATTCACGATCCCCTACTACGCGCTGGGCGTGGAACTGAGCCGCAACCGCTACGAGCGCCCGATCCTCACCGCGTTCCGCTCGGTCGGCACGTCGCTCGGGCGCATGGTGATGCCGATCGTCGCCTTCACCTTCTTCTTCGCGGCGAGCCCCCAGTACACCAACGGACAGCTCAACCGCGCCGCCTATCCGCGCTTCGCGCTGGCCATCTCGCTGGTCTCGCTGGTGCTGATGGTGTGGTGCATCTGGGGCACCAACGCGCGCAGCAAGGAGATCGAGCGCCGTGTCGCGCGGACCGGGCAGGTGCGGCGGATGCCCTCGCTGATGGTGACGTTCCGGCAGATCGCCCACGCCTTCCGCTCCACCCGCAACGTGCGCTGGCAAGTGCTGCTGGGCGTGTTCATGTTCATCAGCCTGGGCGTGCTCAATGTCTATACCCTGCATCTTTGCACCTACTACTGGCGCCTCAGCCCGGACGAGATCCGCAACGTCAGCGCCGCGCTGCCGCCGGGCGGCCTGCTCGCCGCGCTGCTGGCCCGCTTCTACGTGCCCTATTTCGAGAAGAAGCGCCTGATGCTGTTCTGCATCGTCGCCTACGGCCTCGTCGTGCTGGTGCCGATCGGCGGACCGCTCACCCCGTTCTTCCCGCAGCCCGGCACGCCGCTGCAGGCACCGTTGCTGATGGGCTTCAAGTTCCTGGCCGGCGTGTTCTACGGCGCCTTCCTCACCACGTCCGCCACCGTGGCGGGCGACGTCGCGGACGAACTGGAACTCAACAGCGGCGAGCCCCGGCAGGCACTGCTGTCCAGCTTCACCTTCTTCACGATGTTCGCGGCGAGCGCGGTGGTGAACATCGCGGCGGGCGTGTTCCTCGACCTGATCGACTTCCCGATCGGGCTGCCGGTGGCGCAGGTCTCCACCCTGACCTCGGACAAGCTGGCGATCTTCTCGTGCATCGTCATCGCCTTCGCCGTGTCCGGCGTGACCTATGTGGTCGGCCGCATGGACATCTCGGCCGAGAAGCAGCGCCTCATCAATGCACAGCTGGAGGAACGCTACGCGCAGGCGGCGATCGACCAGTCGGCGATTCCGGTCTCGGGCCCGGTCGCCGTGCCGGATTCGCCCGCTCCGGCCGGGAGTGCCTCGGCTCCGGCGTCCGCATGATGAGCAGGGCGGCGGCCCGCATATGACGGTTGAAAGTAATAGCCCTAAGCAAGGGGCAGACAAACGCTCGGAATTGAAAATCAGTTCCAACAAGAGCGGATGACAGGGCGATAAATCTCAACGATGGGGGTCTCCATGAACTTCGCGAATATGCGTGTCGATTATCGGGCAATACTTCTGGCAACTGTCGCCGGTCTTGTTCCCGCTTCCGCAATTGCCCAGAATGCTCCGGCGGAAGAGCCGGTCAACGAAGGCACCATCACCGTCACCGCGCGCAAGCAGTCGGAAACGCTGGTGGAGGCGCCGCTCTCGATCCAGGCCTTCACTGCCGAGGACATCCGCCAGACCGGCGTGCGCGACCTGCAGGAACTGTCGAAGTTCACCCCCGGCATGTTCTTCGTGAACAGCGCGCAGGGTCAGGGCGCCCGCACCATCTCGGAAGTGCGCTTCCGCGGCCTTTCCACCTCCAATCCGACGCCGACCAACCAGTCCGGCTCGGTCTTCGTCGACGGCAACTACGTGCTCAGCGGCGGCCAGTCGCTCGACTTCGTGGACATCGCGCAGGTGGAGGTCATCAAGGGCCCGCAGGCCGCCTACTTCGGCCGCTCGACTTTCGCGGGCGCGGTCAACTTCGTCACCCGCGACCCGTCCGACACGTTCCGCGCCGACGCGATGTTCGACTATAGCCCGAGCTACGATTCCTACCAGATCGCCGGCAGCATCGAGGGGCCGCTCGCGGGCGACGTGCTGACCGCGCGCCTCAGCGGATCGAGCAAGCTCAAGGGCGCGCAGTACACCGCGTCCGACGGCGGCAAGCTGGGCGAGGAGAAGACCACGTCGGCGAACCTGACGCTGGTGTTCCGCCCCTCCTCCAGCCTCAAGATCAAGGTGCGCGGCTCGTACATCGAGAACGAGGACGGCCCGTCCGACAGCATCTTCTACAGCTACAACGCCTACGGCAACTGCCCGATCGGCACGCCCACCACGGTGCAGACCACCGGCGGCCCGCGCGACGTGACGCTGAACCGCAAGTTCCAGTGCGGCAACATCCCGTTCAACTCCGCGGTGATCGACAAGAACACCGCGCTCATCACGATCCCGGCGGTGGGCAACCTGCCCGCCGTGAACCTCGGCGACGTGTTCGTGCGCAATTCCCTCAACGACCCGCTGCTGGCCGACGCGCCGAGCCTCGACCACTTCGGCCTCCACTCGATCACCTGGCGCGTGGCGGGCAACGTCGAGTACGACATTGCCGACGGCCTCTCGTTCAGCGGCAATGCCAGCTACGCCAAGCAGCGCATCGCCGCGATCCAGGACACCGACGGCACCGCCAGCCCGGCGGGCTACCAGGCGATCCCGATGGACTTCGAGGACGCCGGCTTCGAAGCGCGCCTGCGCTACACCAACGACAGCTGGATCAACGCCACGGTCGGCGCCAACTACTTCCTCCAGAACATCCAGGCGAGCACCGACACCGGCGTCTCGGTCAACAACCAGACCGTCTCGGGCACGACCACCATTCGCGGCGTGACCAGCTCGACCACCAACCAGAACGACAAGATCCGCACGCTCGGCCTGTTCTTCGGCGCCGACATCACCCCGGTGGAGTGGTTCACGCTGACCGCCGAGGGCCGCTACCAGACGGACGACTACACCACCTTCGGCGGCTCCAACGCGGGCAACAACCTGGTGTCGAGCAAGCTGACCACCAAGCGCTTCACCCCGCGCGTGATCGCCAGCTTCCACCCGATGCCCGACGCGACGATCTACGGCAGCTATTCCTATGCCTACCTGCCCGGCGTCATCAACTCGTCGTTCCTGGCGCAGACGGCCGCCAACCAGGCGGCGATCCTGGCGGCCTTCCCGGACTTCCAGATCCAGCTCGACCCTGAAAAGCTGACCAACTACGAAATCGGCCTGAAAAAGAGCTTCAGCGCGATGAAGGCCTATTTCACGCTGGCCGCCTTCAAGATGAAGTGGGACAACGTGAAGACGTCCAGCGCGATCATCGTGCCGACGCTCGCCAACCCGGTCTACAGCGTGCAGGTGCCCGGCAAGGCGACGATCAAGGGCTTCGAGTTCGAAGGCGGCATCTCGCCGGTGCAGCAGCTGACGCTCAAGGGCACGCTGGGCTACATCGACGCGAAGTACACCGACTACACCAACCGGTCGTACAACAGCTACTTCGTCGGCATCCCGACCACGCTGACCTACAAGGCCGACGGCAATCACCTGCCGCGCACGCCCACCTGGACCGGCACGGCCTCGGCGGCATGGGAGGACGGCGTCTCCGCGGACTGGAGCTACCGCCTGCGCGGCGACGTGATCTACCAGGGCAAGCAGTACACCGACGAGATCAACCTGACCACGCTCAAGGCCTTCGCCACGGTGAACGCCAGCGTCGAGTTCTTCTCGGACGATCTCTCGATCAAGCTCTACGCCTCCAACCTGTTCGACAAGAAGGCCTGGCTCACCGGACGCCGCTACACCGACCTGTCGAACATCCCGCTCAACTTCGCCACCGCCGGGCAGGGCGCCTTCCTGACGCCGAACGACCGGCGCGAAGTGGGCATCCAGGTGCGCAAGAGCTTCTGAGCCACGCATCCGCCGCTCCCGCCGTCGCCATGCGCGACGGCGGGAGCGGACCCGTTTTCCCATGACGTGACGGAAGGCCAGACATGCGCGCAGTTCAGGACGCGGCGGGAGAGGGGAAACTGCCCTTCGGCCTGTGCCTCGGCTTCGGGGTGGGATCGCTGGGCATCGCGATCCTGCTCAACACCGTCACGATCTACTTCCCGGTGCTGATGACCACCGTGCTCGGCCAGTCCGCCGCGCTGGCGGGAATGCTGCTCACCGCATCCAAGCTCTACGACGTCGTCGCCGACGTCGTCATCGGCATGGCGAGCGACCGCGTCCGCAGCCGCTGGGGCCGCCGCCGCCCGTTCATGCTGGCGGGCGCGCTCGTCGCCGGGATCAGCTTCGTGCTGATGTTCGCCCCGCCCGCGCTGGACGGCACCGCGCTCGCCCTGTGGATGATGTTCGCGCTCGTCGTCTATTCCACCGGCTACGCGCTGTTCACCGTGCCCTACATCGCCATGTCGGGCGAGATGACCGACGGCTACCACGAGCGCACCCGCCTGCTTTCGTTCCGTGCCGTCTTCGTGAGCCTGGGCCAGACGTTCTCGGCGGCGGGGACGGCGGCGCTGGTCGGCTGGTTCGGCGGCGGCTCCACCGGCTATGCCTGGATGGGCGCGGTCTCCGCCGTGGTGCTGAGCGCCAGCATGATCGCCTGCTTCGCCGCCACCGCGAAGGCGCGCCAGGTCGAGCGGCCGGTCACCCCGCCGCTGCCGAGGGGCGCCGCGATCCGCGCGCTGGCGACCAACAATCCGTTCCTGCTGCTGATGGCCATCAAGATCGGGCAATACATGGCGATCGCGGTCATCACCACGACCAAGCTGCTGTTCCTGCTCAACGTGCTCAAGCTCGGCTACGCGGGCATGGCGCAGCTCACGCTGGTGCAGAACGTCGTCTCCGCCATCTCCGTCCCGCTGTGGGTGGCGCTCGCCCGGCGCATCGGCAAGCGCGCCTCCTACCTTGCCGCGAGCGTGCTGCTGATGCTCGTCTACGCGAGCTGGTATCTGGCGGTGCCGGGCCTCGGCATGGGCGAGGTCTGGCTGCGCGGCGCGCTCAACGGCGTGGCGGCGGCGGGCACGGTGCTGATGAGCATCTCAATGCTGCCCGACGTCATGGAATACGACCGCCTGCGCACCGCCCTGCGCCGCGAGGGCATCTTCTCCAGCGCCTATACCATCGTCGAGAAGCTGGCCTTCGCGCTCGGCGCCGGGCTGATCGGGGTGCTGCTCACCGCCGCCGGCTTCGTGCCGACGCTTCAGGGCAAGCTGGTGCAGCAGCCCGACAGCGCCATCGCCGCGCTCTATGCCGGAGCCTCGCTGGTCCCCGCCGCTCTCGTCGCGGCGAGCGCGGTGCTGATGCTGTTCTACCGGCTCGACGACCGCCGCCTCGCCGCGCTGCGGCCCGAGGAGGAGCCGGTCCTTGCCTGAAGCGACTGCGCCCGGCCTCACCATCGTCCCCGACATCGCCGCCGTGCCGTGGCGACCGATCGTCGCGGGCCTCCATTCGCGCTCGCTCCACGTCGATCCGGCCACCGGCGCGCGCACCGCGCTGATCCGCATGGTGCCCGAGGAGGGCTACGTCGCGCCATCGGTCGCCCACTATCACGAGACCTACGAGGAGATCGTCGGGCTCGGGGGGCGCTTCACGTTCGATTCCCGCACGTGGTTGGGGCGGGCAAGCTATGTCCTGCACCCCAGCGGCACCGTCCACGGCTTCGCCAGCCAGGTCGTCGCCGACAGCGTGTTCCTGTCGCGCGTGGGGCCGGGGCACAAGGCGATCCTGGTGCCCGAGCCGACGAGCGACACGATGTACACCGCACCCGGCTTCACGCCCCGATGCGAGGCCATGGCGCTGGCCGACCCGCTGTCCACGCTCATGCCCGTCGATGCGCCGCTGCTGGGCGTGATGGCGCGCTGGCGGGGCCTCGGCGCATCGGCCTTCGTCACGCTTCCCGCCGGGTGGAGCACGCCGGGCGGCCAGATCGACGTAGCCATGCAGCTGTTCGTCCTCGGCGGCAGGCTGGATGTCGGCGGCACCGTGGTCGGCGGAGCGGAGGGCGGTTTCGCCTCCGCCGAGGCGGGCGCGCGCTGGCCGGGCGTCACCGCCATCGACGACTGCCTCCTTTTCGTCGCCCAGGGAACTCCGGAGCCGATCGCATGAAATGCACCATCCTCATCGGCGCCAGCGCCGTCGCGCTCGCGGCGCCGCTCGCCGCCGAGCAGCCCGAGATCGGCGCGCGCGCCAAGCCTGTCGTCACCGTGGCGGGCAAGCGCTTCCACGACCTCAACGGCAACGGCAAGCTGGAGCCCTACGAGGATTGGCGCCTGCCCGCGCTGCGCCGCACGGCGGACCTGCTGTCGCGCATGACGGTGGAGGAGAAGGCGGGCCTGCTGGTGCAGGGTACGCCGCCCAACGTCGGCGGCGCGGTCATGGGCGACTGGGACCTGCCGGGCCTGCGCCCCGCCATCGAGACCGGCCACATCCGCTACTTCATCCACCGCATGGGCGGCGAGGGGGCGAAGCTGGCCGAGGCCGCCAACGGCGCGCAGGCCATCGCCGAGGGCACCCGCCTCGGCATCCCGCTGGTGCTGAGTTCGGACCCGCGCAACACCTACCGCGCGCAGTTCGGCATCGCCGTGCCCGCCGGACAGTTCACCCGCTGGCCGGAATCGCTGGGCCTCGGCGCCTTGGGGAGCGCGGACGTGGTACGCCGCCTCGCCGCGATCTCCTCGCGCGAGATGCGCGCGGTGGGTATCCGCATGGCGCTGTCCCCGCAGGCGGACCTCTTCACCGAACCCCGCTGGGGGCGTGGCAACGGCACGTTCGGCGACGATCCCGCGCTCGTCTCGCGCCTGTCGGGCGCGGCGGTCGAGGGGCTGCAGGGCGGCCGCGAGGGCGTCGGCCCGCAGAGCGTGGCGGCGGTCGCCAAGCACTGGGTCGGCTACGGCGCGCAGCCCGAGGGGCTGGATTCGCACAATCCCTACGGGCAGGCGATGACGTTCCCGGGCGGCGGCTTCGACCACTTCGTCCGCGCCTTCGACGGTGTCTTCGCGGCGCGCGCCGCCGGGATCATGCCCACCTACAGCCGCCCGGTCGGCCTCGTGATCGACGGCATGCCGGTCGCCTCGGTCGGCGCCGGGTTCAGCCGCGAGCTGATCGACGGGCTGCTGCGGCGCAGGCAGGGCTTCGACGGCGTCGTCGTCAGCGACTTCAAGATCACCGACGATTGCGCCGCAGAGTGCCAGGCCGGGACCATGAAGGTCCCGCTTCTGGGAATGCCCTGGGGCGTCGAGCATCTCGCCAAGGCTGACCGCTATGCCATGGCCTTCGACGCCGGGGTCGACCAGGTCGGCGGGGCGGAGGACGTGGACCTGATCGTCGGCCTGGTGCGGCAGGGCCGGCTGTCGGCAGCGCGGCTCGACCGCTCGGCGGGGCGGATGCTGGAGCTGGCGTTCCGGCTCGGTCTGTTCGAGAACGCCTATGTCGATCCTGCCAAAGCCTCCGCGACGCTCGGCGCGCCGGACGCGATCGCGCTGGCGCAGGAGGTGCAACGCCGCTCGCTGGTGCTGCTGCGCAATGAGCACCGCACTCTCCCGCTTGCCCCCGCGCCGGCGCGCAAGGCCTGGCTGTGGAACGTCTCCGAACCGGCCGCGCGCGCGCACGGGCTGGAGCCGGTAACCGATCCCGCCGCCGCCGATGTCGCGATCCTGCGCCTCCACGCGCCCTATACCAGCCATGCGCGGTACTTCTTCGGCCAGTCGATGCACGAAGGGCCGCTGTCCTTCCCGGCGGACGACGCGGGGCTTGCCGCCCTGTGCCGCGCGGCGGCGGCGGGCAAGCCGGTGATCGTGAGCGTCTACCTCGACCGCCCGGCGATCCTTGCCCCGGTCTTGGCGCAGGCCTCGGCGGTGCTGGCGGACTTCGGGTCGAGCGACAATGCCGTGCTCGACGTCGTGCTCGGCCGGGCGCGGCCGGAAGGGCGGCTGCCGGTGGAGCTGCCCTCGTCCGACGCGGCGGTGGCGGCGCAACTGCCCGACATGCCGTCGGACTCCGCCGCGCCGCTGTTCCCGCGCGGCTTCGGCCTGTCCTACTGACGCGCGGCGCGCGCGGCGGGAACGTCGAACACCGCCGCGCCCGCCTGCATGATCCGCCCGGCGAGCACTTGCGCGGCCTCGCGCAACTGGTCGACGTAGCCGTCCATGATCTGCCGCCGCGCGTCGAGCGTGCCGTGCATCCGCATGTTGAGCGCGCAGTAGATCAGCCCGTTGCACCAGACCGGCACAGCGATGGCGCTGTGCGATTCGAGGTGGAGGTGCGCATATCCGTTGGCGCCGGTCTCCTCCACCTTGTCGACCACGTCGCGCGCGCTCTTGCCGAGGCGCTTCATCGTCGCGCCGTCGGTGGCGAGCGCATGGTCGAGATAGCGCCGCCCCTGTGGTTCGGGCAGCAGCGCCATGTGCAGATAGCCGGAGGTGCTGACCAGCGGCGCCACTTCGGTGCCCGCGCAGTCGCGCCGCTCGAGCATCTGGGAATTGTGGTCGGTCAGCGCCTCGACCGTCAGCGTGTGGTCCTGCAGGCGGATCACCGCCAGCGGCCAGATCAGCTCCGCCTCCAGCTCGGCGAGGAACGGGCGCACCACGCTGCGCAGCCAGGTCTCCTCCTCGTAGCCGCAGCTCAGGTCGCGCAGGCGCAGCGTCGCGCGGTAGCGGCCGTCGGATTCCGAGCGCGCCACGTAGCCCGCGTCGCCCAGCGTGTTGAGCAGCCGCAGCACCGTGGGGCGCGGCAGGAAGACGAGGCGGCTCAGTTCGGTCGCCTGCAGCCCGTTGTGCTGGTTCAGCGTGCGCAGGATCGCCAGCGACCGGTCGAGCGCGCGGACGTGGTAGCGGGTCGCCTCGGTCAATGCGCTGCTCCCTGGCGGCGGCACAGGCGTTCGCTGATCCGGGCGGCACTGGCGGTCAGCGGGCCGAGGAAGCGCTCCACCGCGTCGCTATGGTGCATCGCCGAGCTGAAGTACCGCAACGCCAGCGCGGCGACGGCATGGCCCGAGGCATCGACCACCGGCACGGCGATGGCCGACTGGTTGCCGCGCGGCATCGGCAGCGCATCGTACCCGCGCGAGCGGATCATGCCGCCGATCGTGTCGAACTCCTGGTTGCACGTGCGGCTGAAGGTGCTGGCGGTGTCGCTCTGGCACTTGAGATAGTCGAGGATGGTGCGCTGCTTGCGCTGCGGCGCATAGGCGAGGAGGATGCGGCCCGACGCCGTGTCCAGCATCGGCATCCGGTAGCCCGGCTTGGTTTCCGAGAACACCAGCGTGCTTTCCGCGTCGGTCGTCTCGCGCACCATGGCGAAGCTGCCCGCCTGTTCGCTCAGCGTCACCGGCCAGTGCACGCTGCGCCCCAGTTCGCGCACGATCGGGCGGGCCACGTCGCAGGCCCAGTCGTCATCGAAGCCATGGCTCAGCGTCCGCACCTTCTGGGTGATCCAGTAGCGGTTCTGGATGCGCTCCACGAGGCCCGAGTTCTCGAGCGTGAACAGCATCCGGTAGGCGGTGCCGCGCGGCAGGCCCGATCCCTCGGCCAGCTCGCTCAGGCTCTGCCCGGTCCTCATGTTCAAAAGGCGCAGGATTTCGAGCCCGCGCATAACCGATTCCACATTCGCCATCGAACCACACCCCCGGCAATTCAAACTAGCGCTGTCAGTCCGCCTCCCCGCGAAGGGTCGCCTTGTTTTCTGGAACCGGTCTTTTTCCCGAACCGCGATCACCGAAAGAATACTGACATGTGTTCCGGCTATCGCGCAACCTGTGGTTCGGGTGGTCCATTGCGCACCCTTTGCGGACGCCAGTTGAACAAACTGCGCGCGCATTACCGATTCCCTTTTTCCGATTCGTCCGCAGCGCGAACATTGCGCCGCGTGCGATTGGCGCGGTGGCTGCGGCGGTGCGACCCCTCGGGGCATGAACCGGGACATCGACATCCGCCCCCTCATCGACGAGGACTGCTTCGAGATCGGCCTGACGCACATCTTCCCGATGGCGGACGCGCGCCGCCTCGTGGAGGAGGAGCACTGGCTCTGCCCCTTCCACCTCGATCCGCCGATGGAGAACGTGCGCCTCGGCATGAAGTCATGGCTGGTGCGCGCCGGCGGGCGCACGATCCTGGTCGACACCTGCATCGGCCAGCACAAGGAGCGCCCGCGCCATGCCGCCTGGCACCGGCGCGAGAGCGACCGCCTGCTGCGCGAGATCGCCGCGGCGGGGCTGGCGCCGGAGGACATCGACGTCGTCCTGTGCACTCACCTCCACGCCGACCACGTCGGCTGGAACACGCGGCTGGTGGACGGGCGCTGGGTGCCGACTTTCCCGCGCGCCCGCTACGCGATGTCGCGGCGGGAAGTGGAGGACTGGCGCGCGCTGGCGCTGACCAGCGCCGGGCCGGTCAATCACGGCGCCTTCGCCGACAGCATCCTGCCGGTCGTCGACCATGGCCTCGCGCTCTACGTCGCGGCGGGCGACGCGCTTGCCGAGGGCGTCACCGTCGAGGCGCTGCCCGGCCATACGGTCGAGCATTTCGGCCTCCACGTCGCGCGCGCCCAAGGGGCTGCGCTGTTCTGCGGCGATGCCATCCACTCCCCCATCCAACTGCGCGTGCCCGAATGGACCAGCGCCTTCTGCGGAGATCCCCAGCTTGCCATCGCCACCCGCATCGCCATGCTCGAACGCGCCGCAGAGGAAGGCATCGAGCTTTTCCCCGCTCATTTTCGCGGCCCTGGCAGCCTGCGCGTCCGCCGCGACGGCGGCGCCTTCCGGCCCGCATGATGGTCGCGCGCCCGCTTTGCCCGGCCCGCCCGGCGCGCACCGTGCTAGCGACGACGGCGCAGTTCGGAAGGGAGACGCCGTGAATACGCTGGATGGCTTGCGGGAACGCTATTCGACCGCCGGGTCCCGGTTCGCCACGCTGGGCGGCGTTCCCGTCCACTACACCGACGAGGGCCCGCGCGCGCCCGGCACCCCGGTGCTGGTGCTGGTCCACGGCTCGTTCCTCGACCTCACGTCCTACGAACCGTGGCTGGCGGCCTTCCCGGACTACCGCGTGGTGCGCTACGACCGGCTGCGCTGGGGCCTGACCGGGCAGGGCGACGGGCCGACCATCGACTACGACGACGAGGAGGCGCTGCTCGCCGCGCTGGTCGATCATCTCGGCCTCGGCAGCTTCGTGCTTGCCGGATCGTCGAGCGGGGGGATGACCGCGGCCGCCTACGCCGCGCATCGGCCCGACCGGGTGTCCCGGCTGGTGCTCATCAACTTTCCGCTCGGCCACGGGCGCATCACCAATGCCTCCGAGCCGAAGACGCCCGCGCCCGCGCCGCTGTCCTCCACCGAGATGATGCGCGCCCTGCTGCTGGCGAACTTTGCCGACCCCGCCCTCGTCACCGAGGATATGGTCTCGCGCTTCGGCGACCTTATGGACCGCGAGGATCCGACCGGCTCGATCAGATCCAGCTACGCGCAGGCGGCGCTGTTCGGCGAGGCCGAGCGCGCCCGGTTGCTGAACGCGATTGCGATGCCCACGCTGGTCATGTGGTCGCGGCACAACCGCACCCTGCCGGTCGAGCACGGCGTCGCCGCCTTCGAGGCGGTGGGCGCGGCGCAGAAGCAGTTCGTGGTGATCGAGGGCGCGGGCCACATGCTGCCGCTGGAGAAGGGCGGGCTCTCGGGCCGGGTCGCGCGCCGCTTCGCCGATGGCGAGGTGCTGGCGCCGTCCATCGCCGAATGATCGGCACCCGCGCCGTCCGGCTGGGCGCGGCGGGTGGGCGCGCGGTGGACATGACGGTCTGCGCGCCGCTCGCCCCTGCCGACGACGCGATCGGCATTGTGTTTTCCCACGGCGCCAACGCGGCGCCATCGCGCTACGGCGCGCTCGTCACTGCCTGGGCGCGCGCGGGGTTCGTGGTCTGCGCGCCGCTCCACGGCGATTCCGAGGAGCATCCGCGCCGCATCGTCGATGATCCCGTGGCGGTGCGGCGCACGCGGCTGGAGGACTTCGCGCTGGCGGTGGATTTGCTGCGCGAAGGAGGGGCCGGGCCGCCACCGGCATCGCGCTACGTCGCGGCGGGGCACAGCTACGGCGCGCTGGTCGCGCAAGTGGCGGGCGGGGCGATGCTCTCGCCGGAAGCGGGCGTCGCCGACATGCCGCCGCTGCCCGAGCCGCTCTGCGTCGTCGCGATCTCCCCGCCGCCGCGCCGCGCCGATGCTGTGCGTGACCGGAACGGCGGACACGATGCCCGGCTTCGTCGACGACTGGCGCCTCCACCTCGCCGCATTCGACGCCGCGCCCCGCGCCTTCGCGATGATAGTCGACGGGATGGACCACTACTTTCGCGGCGCCTTCGGCCGCCTCTCGCCCGGCGATGGAATGCGCGACGCGGCCGTCGATGCGCTCAATGCGGGCGTGGTGGAATTCGTCGAGGGATGCGTAGGGGAGGGCGGGCTTTCGGCGCAGGCGTGGACCGCCCGCACCGTTTCCGGCATCTCCCGGCTTGCCCACGCGCCGCCGGGCGGCCGATTGGACACGCGGGCGCCAAACCCGTAGTCTGGCGCGATGCGCGGGGCGATCCGCGCGGTTCATTCGCGCGGGAATCCGGCAGATCGCATGAAGGTTCGATGTCTTCCCCGCCTGCGCCGCCTCTGGCCCCTGCTGGCGCTGCCGATAGCCGGATGCTCCAGCCTGCCACCGCCCGTCGCCCGGATCGCCTGCACAGAGGCCGCGCCGCCGCGTGTCGCCCGGTCCGCCGACGGGCGCAGCGCCACCGCCACGCTATCCGTGCTCACCTACAATATCGAGGGGCTGCCGTGGCCCGCGCGGAGCGGGCGCGGGCCTTTCCTCGCGAAGATCGGCGCCCACCTCGCGGCGATGCGCGCGGCGGGCACCGCGCCCGACATCGTGCTGTTCCAGGAGATGTTCGGCGACCCGGCCAAGCGCGCGGTCGCGGCCAGCGGCTACCCGGCGATCGAGTCCGGCCCGCGCCGCACCACCCGCCAGCGCGGATCGACGACGGACCGGCTGCCCGGCCGCTCCAGCGTGAAACGCGGCGAAGTGGGCATCCACGTCTTCGGCAGCGGCCTCGCCATCGCCTCGCGCTACGCCATCGTCGAGACCGACCGCCGCGCATACGGGCGCAAGTCCTGCGCCGGGTTCGACTGCCTGTCCAACAAGGGCATCATGCTGGCGCGCGTGGAGATTCCGGGCGTGCCGGCGCGGATCGACATCTACGATACGCACATGAACTCGCGCGGCGCATCAGGCGCATCGGCCGACCGCAACCTTGCCGCGCACGACCGGCAGGCGCTGGAGGCGTCCGAGTTCATCGAGCGGACCCACGACGATGCGGCGCCGCTCATCTTCGGCGGCGACTTCAACATGCGCCATTCGGAGGAGCGCTGGGAGAATTTCTCGCAGTACCAGTCGCTCGATCTCGTGCACCGCATCTGTGCGCAGCCGGTCTCGGCCTGCGACGTACGCATGTCCTGGGACGGCGACGAGCCGTGGATGGACACGCAGGACCTGCAGTTCTTCTGGAGCGGCGATGCCGTGCAGCTTCGGCCCATCCGCGTCGAGGCGATGTTCGACGGTCGGCCCGATAGTCCGACGCTGTCCGACCACGACGGGTTCCTGGTGACCTACGAACTGCGCTGGGCTCTGCCGGCCGGCGGCGCGTCGGGGTGCCCGGCCGACGGGCGCGACTGACGCGCCGCGCGCGGTCTGGCGGCGGGGCCATGGTCTTGGTATGCGCTCAGCGATGAGCTTCCCCCACGATACGCAAGCGCCTGCCCCGACATCTCCCGCCGCCCCGGACGATGCGCCCGACTTCGTCGTGATCGACGTGGAGACCGCCTGCTCGCGGGTCAGCAGCATCTGCCAGGTCGGCATCGTCGGCTTCCGGCAGGGGCGCGAAACCTTCGCCTACGAGACGCTGGTCGATCCCCGGGACGAGTTCTCGCCCTTCAACATCGGCATCCACGGGATCACGCCCGGCCATGTCGCCGGACAGCCCTCGTTCGGGGACCTCCACGCCGCCATCGACGGGCATCTCTCCGGGCGCATCACGGTCGCCCACTCGTGGTTCGACAAGGGCGCGCTGGCCGCAGCCTGCCGCGTGAGCGAGCGCCCGATGATCGAGACGCAGTGGCTGGACAGCGTCCGCGTCGCCAAGCAGGCCTGGCCGCAGCTCCCCAGCCACCGGCTCAACGTGCTGGCGCGGTTCCTCGGGATCGAGCACCGCCACCACGACGCGCTCAGCGATGCGCGCGCCGCGGGCATGGTGATCGTCAGGGCCATCGAGCACACCGGCATCGACCTGCAATCGTGGATGGCGAAGCCTTCCCGTGCCTCCGCGAAGGCGCCCCTGCCCGCGCCGACCGGCCCTCTCGTCGGTGAGCGCGTGGCGCTGCTGGGCGAGCCGCGGGATGGCCCGCTGGCCCGGTTCGTCGCCCAGGCGGGCGGCCGCGTGGTCAATGCGGTGGGCATGACCACGACGATGCTCGTGGTCGCGACGAAGCAGCCCTACGGACGCTGGGTCGATGCCAGCCCGCCGCACCGCAAGGCGTCCGAACTGCGCGCGGCGGGCCGCCCGATCGCCATCGTCACCGAGGAAGCGCTGCGCGCCCGGCTCGCCGCCGCCGGCTGACATCCTCGCCGTGCGTGCCCGCGCTCGCCTGCCTATGCGTCATTTGACGTAGCAGGGCATCGGCGGGTGCTGTCGTAGCTTGCGGTGCGAAGGGTCGGCCCGTTTCGGGCAGGTAAGGGTTTCGCAGCCGATGGAGCACATGATCGCCGCCAGCGGCCCGAGGGCCGTCATCCGATCGGCACTGCGCGATCCCTTCGTCGTCTTCCTCCTCGCGGCGGGGGCGATCTTCGCGCTCTACTGGGCCATCGCCGGGCGCAAGGAAGTGATCGAGGTGCCGCTTTCGGTGCAGCGCAGCCTCGACGACGACTATTCGCTGATGACCGGCCACCAGCCGGACGCGGCGGCCAGGGCCAAGCTGGTGGACGACTACGTCGGCAACGAACTGCTCTTCCGCGAGGCGGTGGAGCGCGGGATGCACATGACCGACAAGGCCACCAAGCAGCGCCTGATCGACCGCGTGCGCTTCATGATAAGCGGCGCCCCGCCCGAGCCGAGCGAGGACCAGTTGATCGCCTGGTACGCCGCGCACCAGGATCTCTACCGCGCCGAGCCGTGGATCTCGCTGCGCCACGTCTTCTTCGAGAAGCAGCCGGGCGATGGGGGTGCCGTGCTGGGCAAGCTTTCCGATGGCGGCAAGGTGGCGGGCGACGAGTTCTGGATGGGGCACGACCTGTCGAAATACGGCATCTCGATGCTGCGCGGCATGTTCGGCGAGGCGTTCCTGGAAACCGTCTCGCGCCAGCCCGAGGGGATCTGGGCCGGGCCGCTGCGCTCCTCGCGCGGGTGGCATTACGTGCTGGTGACAGCGCGCGGCAAGGACCAGCTGCTCCCCTATACCCAGGCGCGCGAGCAGGTGATGCAGGACTACCAGGCCGACCAGACCGGCAGCGCGGTGAACCGGGAAATCGCGCGGCTGCGGCAGGACTATGCGATCCATGTGGAGTCCTAGGGTGCGCCTCGCCCGCCTGCTCCTCGCCTTCGCGCTCGCGCTGTTTCCCGCCTGCGCGCAGGCCGACGTGTTCCGGGTGGGCGAATACGTGCTGGAACGCGGCGATGCCCCCGGCGACTACGAGCTGACCGCCGCCGTACCCAACGTGCTGGCGAGCAACGATCCGCTCGGCCTCCCGGAAGGATGCGCCGAGACCGGGCGAGAGCGGTTCGTCGAGGCGGTGGTGGTACGCTATGCCATCCGCTTCGCCTGCGCGGGCGGCCTGCCGGGAGAAGCGCGGATCGTCACGCCGTGGGCGGTGGACGGCGGCACGTTCACGTCCTCGCTCTCGGGCGCGATGGTGCGGATGCCGCTCCAGTCGGACGGCGACGCGCTGGTCCTGCCGCTGGCCGACCGGGCGCCGCAGGCGCGCCCGCTGCCGCAAGTGGCAAGCTACTACACCTGGCAGGGCGTGCTCCACATCCTCGGAGGGTGGGACCACCTGTGCTTCGTCCTGTGCCTGTGCCTGCTGGCGCGCGGGCGGTTCCTGCTGGCGCTGGTGACGACGTTCACGCTGGGCCACTCGCTGAGCCTCGCGCTTGCCTTCTTCGACGTGATCCACGTGCCGGTGCCGCCGGTCGAGGCGGTGATCGCGCTGTCGATCGCCTTCATGGCGCGCGAGGCGATCCTCGCCCACAAGCGCGGCGCCGAGCCGGGACCGCAAGTGCGGCGTCGCCAGCTGGCGGTCGTCGCGGGGTTCGGCCTGCTCCACGGCCTCGGCTTCGCGACGGTGCTGCGCGAACTCGGCGTCGCGCCCGGCGAGCGGGCGAGCGGGCTGCTGTTCTTCAACGCCGGGGTGGAACTGGGCCAGTTGCTGTTCGTCGGCGCGGTGCTGGGCGTGATGGCCATCGCCGGGGTGTTCGACCGGCAGGAGCCGCTGCGCCGCGCCGCGCTCTACGGGGCCGGCATCGTCGGCTGCTTCTGGGCCATCGAACGCGTCGCCGGCTTCAGCCTGGGCATCGCGTGAACGCCGCCCGCGAGGCGCTCGCCCGGGGCGACCTTCCCCGCGCGATGGAGGCGGCGAGGGCCCTTGCCGCATCCCCGGGCAGCGAGGGCGAGGGCCTGTTCCTCATGGGCGTGACCGCCGCCGAGGGCGGGCAGGTGGCGCAGGCGGCGGCGCTGGTCGGGCAGGCGCTCGCCCACGATCCGGACCGCGCCGAATACCTTGCCCAATACGCGCGCCTGCTGATCCTGCTGCGCCGCGACGGGGAGGCCGCCGAGGCCGCCCGCTCCGCGCTGGCCGCGCCGGGCGGCGATGCGCGGGCCATGGACACCATCGGCTGCGTGCTGGCGCGGCTGGGCGACCACGAAGGCTCCGTCGCACCTTTCGGAGAGGCCGTCGCGCGCGAGCCCGGCAATCTCGACTACCGCTACAACCTTGCCGCTGCCTGCGGTTTCACCGGGCGGGTGGAAGAGGCGCGGGACCACTACGAGGCGATCCTCGCGGCCGATCCGGGCGAGGCGCGCAGCCACTATGCGCTTTCGATCCTGTCGCGCCAGACGCGGGCACGGAACCACGTCACGCGGCTGGAAGCCGCCGTTGTGCGCGCGCGCGAACCGCTGGACCTGCTGCGCCTGCGCCATGCCCTCGCCAAGGAACTGGAGGACATCGGCGAGCCCGGCCGCGCCTTCGCCGCGCTCGCTGCCGCCAATGCCGCGCACAAGCGCCGCTCGGGCTACGACTTCGCGCAGGACGAGGCGATCTTCGATGCCATCGAGGCGGCGTTCGCGGCGGGTTCGGCATCGGCCGGGGCATCGTTGCCCGGCGATCCCGAAGGCGCGCCAATCTTCGTCGTCGGGATGCCGCGCACCGGCACCACGCTGGTCGATCGCATCCTCTCCTCGCACCCGCAGGTCGGCTCGGCGGGCGAGTTGCAGGCGATGCCGCTGGCGATCAAGCAGGCCGCGCGCACCCCCTCGCGCACCGTCATAGACTGCGACACCGTCATGGCCGCGATGGATGCCTCGCCCGGGGAGATCGGCCGCCTCTACCTCGCCCGCGCGGCGCACCATCGCCCCGCCGGGCGCCCGCGCTTCGTGGACAAGTTGCCCGCCAATTTCCTCAACGTCGGGCACATCGCACGGGCCCTGCCGAACGCGCGGATCGTGTGCCTGCGGCGCGGCGCGATGGATACGGTCTGGAGCAACTTCCGCAACCTCTTCGCCACCCAGTCCCCCTACTACGCCTATTCCTACGACCTGCTCGACACCGCGCGCTACTATGCGCGGTTCGACCGGCTGATGGCGCTGTGGGAGCGGCTTTTCCCGGGCCGCGTGCTGTCGCTGGGCTACGAGGCGCTGGTGGCCGACCAGGAGGGCGAGACGCGGCGGCTGCTCGACCATTGCGGGCTGGACTGGGACCCGGCCTGCCTCGCCTTTCACGAGAACCGCGCCGCCGTCGCCACCCCCAGCGCCGCGCAAGTGCGCCGCAGCCTCAATGCCGAGGGCATCGCCCGCTGGCGCACGCACGAGGCGGGGATGGCGGAAGTGCGCGCGTTCTTCGAGACCGAGGGCATCGCGCTGGAGTGAAGGATCGACTCACTCCGCCACGGGATGTGCCTGCGCCCAGCTTTCGTACATGGCGATCGCCCCGCCCGGGCCGCTGCCGAACCAGCTGTAGCCGTTGCGCCGTTCGAGGCTGATCTCGTTCACGGCGTCGTGGATCGATCGGTCGCGGTCGCCGAAGATCGGCCGCAGCGTCTTCATGTCGTAGAACCGCGCCCAGATCGGCCCGGCGCCGGGCTTGTCGACCAGGTGCTTGCCGGAGATGCCGCTGCCGTCGGGCGCGGCGGTCCACGCCTTGTCGCGCATTCCTGCCGAGCGGAGCCAGGCGATGCCGTCATGCACCGCCGCGACCGCTTTCGGCGAGGGCGAAGGCTGCTGCATCAGCAGCACGAGCAGCCGCGCGCTTTCGTTGCTGGAAAGGGCGGCGGGCTCGAAGTTGCGCGCGCCTACCGGCGCCAGCGTCAGCGCGTCGTGCTGCTGCGACCAGCCGGTCGCCCGCCCGCCGATGCGGACCTGCGTGGCGAGGATGACGGCGATGCCGCTGTCGTATGCCGCCTTGGCCTTCGCCGCCTGCGCCGGGGGAACGAAGGCGAAGTCGCCCTTGCGGCCCGCCACCTCGCCGAGCAGCGAGAGGACCTGCGCCATCGCGTCGTCGTTGTAGGTCAGTGCATCGTGGTAGCCGCCCTGCAGCGGATAGACCTGCGGCCAGCCGCCATTGGGAAACTGCGCTTCGAGCAGGTAGCCGAGGCCCTTCAGGAACGCCCCGCGCGCGGGCTCGCCTCCCTTGCCCGGCCACTGCGCCTGCACCCGGGCGAGGAAGCGCATCTCGTCGAGCGTGGCGTTGTTGTCGATGGTGCCGACATAGCGCCATTCGGGGGAGGGGCTGACGATGTCCTCCCGCGCGTTGGCGGGGAGGTTCTCGTACGGGACCCAGCTTTCGCCGGGCACGCGCGCCGGGCCGGTGCGGTCCATGTTCTTGCCCCAGCCGCCCGCCGGGGTCTGGAAGCTGACGATGGCGGCGGCGACCTTGCGCGCCTCGGCGCTCGCATACCATGTAGCCGGACGGTCGAGCGGCATTCCGCCGCCGCCGGAAGGGCCGGTTGGCGGGCTGCTCGCGGGGTGGCTCCGCCGCTCGGCGGCGAGCGCGGCCTGGTCCGCCGCCATCAGGCGCTGCGAACGGGCGAGGTAGCGATCCCAGGCGGGCTGCTGCGCGGCGGGCAGCGTGTCGATCCGCGCCGCCGTCACCGGCTCGGCGGGTTGCATGGTCCCGATCGTGCCCGCCTGCGCCGCCCCGGAGGCCAGCGTGGCGGCAAGGGCGAGAAGGGTCTTGAGGCTGCGCATCGTATTCTCTCCCCGTTGTCGTGTCATTTGGGCAGCGCCAGTGCCTTGCCGGTGACGCGCACCTTCGCCCAGCCGCCCGGCGCGCCGGTATCCGGCTGGCCGCCGCCGACCCACACCGAGACCTCGCCCGGTTGCACCGCGCGGCCGCCCCCGGCATCGACGCTGCTGAGGGCCCGCGCGTCGAGCGTGAAGCGCACCTCGCGGCTCTCGCCCGGCTGGAGATGGACGCGGGTGAAGCCCTGGAGCGCGTGGCGCGGGCCTGTGGTGCCGGGAGCGGCATCATGCCGCAGGTAGAGCTGGACGACCTCGTCGCCCGCGCGCTTGCCGGCGTTGGTCACTCTCGTCGCGACCTCCAGCGAACCGCCCGTGGCGACGCGGCCCGCCGCCTTCGGGGTGGCATAGGCGAAGCGCGTGTAGCTGAGGCCGAACCCGAAGGGATAGAGCGGCTTGCCCGCGAAGTAGCGGTAGGTCCGCCCCTTCATCGCGTAGTCCCCGAAGGCCGGCAACTGGTCGGCCGAGGCATAGAAGGTGACCGGCAGGCGGCCCGCCGGGCTGAAATCCCCGGCGATGAGGTCAGCCACCGCGCGGCCGCCGACGCCGCCCGGATACCACGCCTCGACGATGGCGGGCAGGTTGTCCTGCGCCCAGTTCACGCTCATCGCGCTGCCGCTCATCAGCACCAGGACGACCGGCTTGCCGGCGGCGTGGAGTTGCCGGAGCAACTGCTCCTGCGGCGCGGGCAGGTCGAGGCTGGTGCGGTCGCCGTTCGCGAAGCCGGGGGCGTTCACCCGCATCTCCTCGCCTTCCAGCCGCGAGTTGAGCCCGGCGGCGAAGACCACGAGGTCCGCATCGCGCGCGGCGGCGACGGCCGCGCCCTCCTGCTCGCGCAGGTCGGTCCACAGCAGCGACTGGTCGCCGCGATCGCCCTCCTGCCGCGCCTCCACGGTGATCGCATAGGCCTTGCCCGCCTGCAGTGTCACGCCGTCGTTGTGGATCGAGGGCGGGTCGCCCGGGTCCCAGGCATCGGCGATCTCGCGGCCGTCGATCATGATGCGGTAGCCGTCGTCCACGTTCATGCGGAAGTGGTATTCGCTGGTGGTCTCCGGCCGGATCCAGCCGCTCCAGCGCATCGCCGTGGACCGCTGCGCGCGGGTCGGCCGGCCCCAGTCGAAGCGGACGTCGGCCCGCGTCTCGCGGCGCAGGGCCTTGCCGCCGGCGGCGACCCCGGCGAACTCCTCCACGGTCACGCCCCGCGCGTCGCATCGGGCATCGAGGCAGAGCACCGCGCCCGGCACCGGCTTGAGCGGCGGGCCGACGTGGCCGGTGCCCTGCACGAAGCTGATCCGCGCCTCGGGGAAGCGCTGGCGCAGCCCCTCCAGTACGGTGACGGGGCGCGACGGGGTGCCGTTGTAGTTGCCGACCAGCGCCTCGACGCTGTCCGCGTTCGGCCCCACCACCAGGATCGACCTGGGCGCCGCCGCCAGCGGAAGCAGCCCGTCGTTCTTGAGCAGGACCATCGATTCGCGCGCGACGCGGCGATTGAGCTCCGCGTTCTCCGGCGTGTCGTTGCGCGAAGTCGCGATGTCGGAATAGGGCGTCGTCTCGCCCGGCAGGCCGATGCGCAGGCGGTCGGCGAGGGTGCGCGTCACCGCGCGGTCGAGCAGATCCTCGGGCAGCAGGCGCTGGCGCACGGCATCGACGATGATCGCCGGATCGGATGACTTGTCGCGCCCGAATTCCACGCAGATGAGATCGGTTCCCGCGCGCACCGCGCTGGCCACCGCGTGTATCGGATCGCGGCTGTAGGCGTGGGCGTCGGGGTTGAAGAAGTCGACCATGGCGGCGCAGTCGGTCACGACATGCCCGGCAAAGCCCCAGTCGCCGCGCAGGCGCCCTGCCAGCAGCGGGGTGGCGCAGGCGGGCACGCCGTCGATGGCGTTATAGGCGCACATGATGCCGCTGGGCTTCGCTTCCGTCACCGTGGCGCGGAAGGCGGGGAGGTAGGTGTCCTCGAGGTCGTAGGGCGAGGGGCGGACATCCTCGCGGTGGCGGTTGCCTTCGGGTCCGCTGTGGACCGCGAAATGCTTGGCGACCGCCGCCGTCTTGTAGAACACCGGGTCGTCGCCCTGCAGCCCGCGCACGAAGGCCACGCCCATGCGGCCGGTGAGGTAGGGGTCCTCGCCGAAGGTTTCCTGCCCGCGTCCCCAGCGCGGATCGCGGAAGATGTTGATGTTGGGCGACCACACCGTGAGCCCGCGATAGCGCTTGGAACTGCCGTCGGGGCCGATTGTCTGGCGGTACTTGGCGCGAAATTCGGTGGCGATGGTGTCGGCGGCCTGGTGGATCAGCGGCGCGTCGAACGTCGCCGCCATCGCCACCGCCTGCGGGAAGACGGTCGCCTCCCCGGCGCGGGCGACCCCGTGCAGCCCTTCGCTCCACCAGTCGTAGGCGGGAATGCCGAGACGCGGGATCGCCGGCGCCTCCGCCTTGAGCTGCGCGGCCTTCTCCTCGAGCGTCATGTCGGCGACGAGGGCGGCGGCGCGGCTTTCCGGTGATGCGGGGGCGGGCGCTGCGGCCTCGTCTCGCGCCTGTGCGACTGTCGGTTGCAAGGTAGACGCCGCGCACAGCAGCAGCCCGAGTCGATGAATCACGATGCTCTCCCCTGTTATTGTTGATAGCGCTATCAATCGGAGGGCCACATTGCAAGCGGCTTGCGGGCGGAGTAGCAGCGCAAGACAGGGCAGGAGAATATCGCAAGTGGCACCACCCCGGCATGGCTGACGACGACACCGACGGATCCGCCCCGCGCTCCCGGCCTGCGGCACGGTCCTCGCGCAGGACCCGTGCGGGCGCCACGATCTCGGACGTGGCGCGCGAGGCGGGGGTTTCGCTGATGACCGTCTCGCGGGTGATGAACGGCAAGGCCAACGTCCGCGAGGAAACGCGGGACCGGGTGAACCTCGCGATCGAGGCGCTCAACTATTCGCCCAGTGCGGCGGCCCGCAACTTGGCCGCCGCCAGCGAGATCCGCATCGGCCTGCTCTACAGCAACCCCAGCGCGGGATACCTCAACGAATTCCTTGTCGGCAGTCTAGACCAGGCGAGCCGCTCAAACGTGCAACTCGTCGTCCAGCTCTGCGAGAAGGAGGAGGAGCGGCGTCAGATTCTGGAGCGGCTGATCGACAGCGGGATCGACGGCGTGATCCTGCCGCCGCCGCTGTGCGACGCGGACGACATCCACCGCCTGCTGCAGAAGGCCGAAGTCCCCGGCGTGGCGGTGGCCTCGGGTCGTCCGGCGATCTTCCTGTCTTCCGTCAACATCGACGATCGGGCGGCGGCTGCGGCGATGACCCGCCATCTCATCGCGCTCGGCCACCGGCGGATCGGCTTCATCGCCGGCAATCCGGACCAGACCGCCGCCGCGCTGCGCCTTTACGGCTATCTCGACGCGCTGGGCGAGGGCGGGCTCGTGTCGGACCCGGCGCTGGTGGTGCAGGGGCTGTTCACCTACCGCTCGGGCCTCGAAGCCGCGCGCGAACTGCTGGAACGTGCCGAGCGGCCGACGGCGATCTTCGCCAGCAACGACGACATGGCCGCGGCGGTGGTCTCGGTCGCGCATCGCATGGGGCTCGACGTGCCGCGCGACCTGACGGTCGTCGGTTTCGACGATGCTCCGCAGGCGACGACGACCTGGCCCGAACTGACCACCATCCGCCAGCCCATCGCCGACATGTCGCGCGCGGCCCTGCTGCAACTGGTCGAGGACATCCGCGTGCGCCGCGAAGGCCGCCGCTTCGCGCCCCGGCACACGCAGATGACGTTCGAACTCGTCCGCCGGGAATCCGACGCGCCCCCCGCCAGTTAGGCCGCAGCCGCAAAATCTCCAAGGCCCGTTGAGCTTCGCGCGAATCGATGATAGCGCTATCTCAAATTCGGACGACCGCGGGCAAGCGGGCGTCGAAAATGGGGCAGGATGGCGATGAAGCAGCAGCATTGCGCGCATGGCATGGCGGAGCAGCATTCGTGACGGCGCTGGATCGCAGGGGTTTCCTGGGCGTGTCGGGCGCTACGGGCGCGCTGGCTTTGCTGCCGATGCCGGTGTCCGCCGCAACCGTCGGTAACCGGCTCTCGCTGCCGGACGAAGGCTGGCGGCTCTGGCTCGACCGCGAGGCCCGGTTCGAGGACGATCGCATCGTCCTGCCCTCGCAGGTCGACCTCGCGGCGCTGCCGGTCAATCCGCCGACGGGCGGCTGGAGCGTGCTCGACACCGCACCTACCGCAACCGTCACCCTGCCGACCACCGTCGAGGAGCACCTCTGGGGCAAGCTGGGCGAGCGGCCCTACACCGATGACGAGTACCGCTACGCCAACGACGACCCGGTGCCGCGCAACGGTGCCTACCGGGGCGTTTCGTGGTGGGTGCGGGACTTCGACGCGCCCGCTTCCTTCGTGGGTCGCCGCGTCCTGCTGCACCTTCGCGGCGCGCGCCTGCGGGCGGAAGTCTTCCTGAACGAGGCGCTGGTCGGCTACTCGATCATGGCGGAATTGCCGATCGTCTGCGATCTTACCACGGCGCTGCGACCGGGCGCGCGCAACCGCCTCGCGATCCGCATCACCAATCCCGGCGGCCGCTACGACTGGCGCGATTCGACCACGATGACGTGGGGCGCTGTGAAGCTGTTCCGCTCGCACGGTTTCGGAGGCATCGACCGCGACGTCCACCTCACCAGCCATCCGCTCGACGCGCATTTCGCCGATGCCTGGGTGCTCAACACGCCCCAGCCGCGCGTCGTCACCGGCCATGCGGAGATCGCCTGCCGGGACGCGGCGACGGCGGCGAGCGCGGGAAGGCGCGCCAAGGTCGTCCTGCTCGACGCTGCGGGAGCGCGGGTGCGGGCAAGGGTGACGCTAGAGGACGCGCAGGTCGATGGTACGACCGCGTATGTCCGCTTCCGGGTCGAGGCGCCGACGGCCAAGCTCTGGGATCTGGCGGACCCCGCGCTCCACACCCTGCGCTTCGCGTGCGGCAAGGACGTGCGGGAAGTGCGCTTCGGCTTCCGCTGGTTTTCGCCGGAAGGACTGGGCAGCGACGCGCTGCTGCGTCTCAACGGGCGGCGGATCAAGCTCTACTCGGCGATTTCGTGGGGCTACTGGGGCTTCAACGGCCTCTGGCCGCGCCCGGAACTCGCGGTGGCGGAAGTGAAGGCGGCGAAGGCGCTCGGCCTCAACTGCCTGCACTTCCACCGCAACGTCGGCAAGCGCGAGGTGCTCGACCGGCAGGACGAGATGGGGCTGCTGCGGGTCATGGAGCCGGGCGGCGGCCGCTTCGCCATCGCGGGCTACGGCAAGAACGGCGAACTCTCCCAAGCCGACCGGTTCGCGCGCGACTATCAGGTTGAAAAGTGCGTGGCGATGGTCCGGGCGTTCCGTTCCCACCCCTCGCTGGTGCAGTATTCGCTGCAGAACGAACTGGGCGCGGACCTGTCTAACCCGGACGTGCAGGCGGTGCTGCTGGCGATGCACCGGGCCGACCCGAGCCGGACGGTCATCCTCAACGACGGCTTCGTGGCGCGGGGGGCCTCTCAGGCGATGTACCTGCCCTATGGCGACAAATACTACCGCTCGGACGAGACCGCATGGGGCGGCTGGTGGGACAACCACCAGGGCGCGGGCGACCAGTGGTACGACGCGTTCTACAAGGGCCCGGAAGACTACATCCACCGCCAGACCGGCAAGCCCTTCATCGTCGAGTTCGGCGAGATGGAGGGCTGCGCCGTGGCCGACGACCATGCCGCCATGGTCGAGACCATCCGCAAGGGCGGCGGGCGGTCCTACGACCTCGCCGACCATGCCGAGATCCTCGCCAACACCGAGGCGTTCCTCGACCGCTGGGGCTTCCGCAAGGCATTCCCCACCGCGCAGGACCTGTTCCTGTCGATCGGGCGCAAGTGCTACGACGCCTGGGCCAACTACATGGAGAACATCCGCATCGGCGACGAGGTGGACGTCGCCGCGATCAGCGGATGGGAAACCACCGCGATCGAGAACCACTCCGGCATCGTCGACAACTTGCGCGGCTTCAAGTCCGATCCGGCGCTGGTGCGGGCGAGCCTGCTGCCGGTGCGCCCCGTCGCCAAGCAGCGGCGACTGGCCTACGTGGCGGGCGAGAACGCGATGCTCGATCTCTACCTGTTCAACGATACCGCAAAGCCAGTGGCGGGCGACCTGGTGCTGACGCTGGTGGATCCGCAGGGCGCGGCGCAGGAACTGGGGCGCTATCCGGTCGCCCCCGCCTCGCCCGACCGCTTCAGCCAGCTCGTCGCGGCGAATGTCGCGACCCCGGCGCTGGCGGGAGAGGGCGAGTGGCAGGTGCGGCTGGCGTTCTCCGGCGCTCCCGATGCCAGTTTCGCGCGCAGCCTGTGGGTGACGGCGCTGCCGGCCAAGGTGGCGGCGGGCAGGCGCATCGCGGTATCCGGCATCGCGCGGAGCCTTCGGGCGCAGCTGGAGACCCTGCCCGGGCTGGTGCTGGAGGATTTCCGCCCCGGCCGTTCCTACGATCTCGTCATCGCCTCGGGCCTGAAGGCCGCCGAGATCGCGCGGCGGCAGGTGGGCGAGCAGACCGGACTGGAGGCGCAGCCGGCGAAAGGCGACAAGCCGAAGCTGGTGCCGGGCGAACTGTCGCGCGGGGTCCTCGCGGCCGTGCGCGCGGGGCTCCCGCTGCTGGCGCTGGTGCCGGAAGACGGGCTCTCGGAAGGCGTCGCGCGCCAGTTGGCGGCGCTTGGGCTGCTGCGCTTCGACGGCACCGTGGGCGACATCCGCGCCCCGTGGATGGGCAACTGGAACTACTTGCGCGCCCACCCGCTGTTCGCCGGCATCCCGGCCGACCGCGCGGCAGGCATCTTCCACCAGGTAGACGGGCGCCTTTCCAACGGCCTGCTCGTCGATGGGCCGGGCGTGGAGATCGTGGCGGGCTACAGCCGCGACCATGACCGCCGCAACGGCGCGGCCACGCTGGTCGCGACGAATGCGGGGATGCGCGCGGTGCTCCACCGGATGCCGGACATGGCCGCGCCGCTGCAACGACGGTTCCTTGCCAACGCCATCGAATGGCTGGCGGGGCAGGGGAGGACTTCGTGATGAACCGGCTCGTCCATGCCGCGCTGCTTGCGGGCGCCATGCTCTGCGGGACGGGGGCAGTCGCCCGCACCGTCCATGTCGACGCGTCGAAGGAACACGCGTTCCACACCGTCCAGTCCGCCATCGACGCGCTTGCGGGAGAGGGCGGGACGGTGCTCATCGCGCCCGGCAGCTACCGCGAGAAGCTCACCGTGGCGGCCGACGACGTGACGCTGGCCGGCGAGGGCAGGCAGCCGGGAGACGTGATCCTCGTCTACGGCGATTCCGCCATGAGTGCGGGCGGCACCTTCAAGTCCGCAACCCTCAGCGTGACCGGCGCGCGCTTCACGTTGCACAACCTGACGGTGGCGAACGACTGGTGGCTCGATCCCGCGCATCCGCCCTCGCAGGCGGTCGCGCTTTCGCTCACGGGCGATGCCGCGGTGGTTTCCCGGGTGCGGATGCTGGGGCACCAGGACACGCTCTTCGTCAACGACGGGCCGGGCGGCAGGACCACGCGCGCCTACTTCGAGGACTGCTACATCGCGGGCCACGTCGATTTCATCTTCGGCAACGCCAAGGCCTTCTTCCGCCGCTGCCATCTCCACGGCGAAGCGCACGAATCAGTGATGTACACCGCGCAGAGCCGCAATGCGCCAGACGAGGACAGCGCCTTCGTGTTCGAGGACTGCCGACTCACTGCCGACGCGGGCGCGCGCAACGTCTCGCTGGGCAGGCCGTGGCGCGACTATGCCTCGGTCGTTTTCCTCGAACCGAGGCTGGAGGTGCCGCTCGCCGCCGGGGCGTTCACCGAATGGACGCCGGGCAAGACCGACAAGCTGCCGACCACCCGCTACGCCCTCCATGCGCCGCGAGGGGCGGGGACCGAGGGCCTGACGCTGATACCGCAGGCGACCTGGCTCGATGCGAAAGGCGCCGACGCGTGGCGACTCGATGCGTTCTTCAAGGAAGACACCGGCTGGATCGCGCACGGCCTGAAGCGCTGACCCTGCGGCGCGGCGCGTCTATTCCAGGGGGCGCACGGTATCGTCGAACGTGATCGTCGAGCGGATTTCCAGCGTGTCCGGGCCGACCGACATCGGGCAGCGCACGCCGGGCATCACCGCGATGTCGAAAAGTTCGGTGATGAAGCCTTCCAGCTTGATCCACTCGACGATGCCGCCCGATGCGAGGTCCACCACCAGCACGCCGCACCAGGGCTCGGCATCGCGCGCGCGCATCTCGTCGTCGAGCGCGAGGCCGGAGAACGTGCCGTTGCGCGGCTTTGAGACCGTCACCAGCGCGTGGCCGTTGTGCAGGGCCATGCCGCGCAGGAAGCCGGGGCAGAAGGCGATGTCGGTCTTCGCGCCGGTTTCGGGATCGATGCGGATGATCTGCCCCCGGCCCGAATCCAGCGCGAGCACCGACTTTCCATCGACGCGCGGGCTGTGGGGCATCGAAAGCTGGTCCGTGACGATCCGGTCGGTCTCGACGTCGACCAGCACGCCGCCTTCGTGCCGCCGCTCCCGCCAGCCGTTGACGATGTCGCTGCGGCTGACGGCGGTGACGTAGCGGACGCGGCCGTCGTGGATCGCCATGCCGTTGAGGTGGCAGCGGTCCTCCGGCGTCAGTTTCGAGATGAACGGCGGCTTCCAGACCGGGCGGAAGCTGTGGTTGAGGTCCAGCGTCGCGAGGCAGCTGTACTTGGTGTTGACGAACAGGACGCGCCCGGCCTTGTCCGTGCCCACCTCGTGTACGTCCACGTCGCCCGTGGTCTGCGCATTGCGCGGCACCAGCGCCATGTCGAACTGCTGGTTGGCCATCTGGCCCGGCCTCAGCATGTTCTCCAGCCGCCAGACCTGATGCAGCGATCCCAGGTAGAGCCGCCCCGGCTGGTAGCAGACGCCCATTGCGCGCGTGAAGTTCTGCTGGTTGAACGAAATCGTCCCGTTCGCGAGCACGCCCGCAAGGAAAAGCTGGCCCGTCTGGTACGAGGTAAAGGCGAAGCTGGTGCGGTTGCGCAGGAGCCATTCGGCGAGGCCGCGCGAGACCGAGATGCTGGTCGGTCCGGTTGCCGGCCTTGCGGGGGCACCGGGTTCTGTTTCTGCCATAGGTCCTGCTTATCGGGATTTCAGCTTCTGTCCACCGTGCCCGTGGCTTCGCCGCGCAAAGCCACGGGAAGCCTGGTCAGAACGGGATCTTGATGCCCGCGCGGCCGCCCGCGCCGCTGTAGTCCTTGCTCACGTCGGCGGTGCCTTCGATGAAGCCGGTGATGCCGCCCGGCGTCGTGATGTTGATGCCCAGCGTGCCCTGTCCATAAGTGCCGATGCGCCGGTTGCCGAGGTCGAAGCTCTGCGGGCCGGACACGAAGGTGATGCCGTCTTCGCCCTTGAACTCCTTCACCGCCAGCGCGCTGCCGTAGAACGTCAGCACGTTGCCGCCGCCGAGCGTGCTGGTGCCGCCGAGCCGCAGGCCCGCCTTGCCGCGCAGGCCGTCCATGTGCTCGTAGTCCACGACCTGGCCCAGCGCCTCCAGGTCGTCCAGCGTGGTGCTGACATAGGCGAGGCTGGCCAGCGGCTCGGCGAAGAACGTGGCGGACCCGAAGCGGAAGCCTGCTTCCACTTGCGCGCCGATGGCGTTGCCTTCGAGGCTTTCCTTGTATCCCACGGCATTGCTGACCGCATCGACCCAGTAGTGGTCGTACTTCGCCAGCGCGTTGACGAAGAAGAGGCGCGCATCGTCAACGTGTCGAGCATTCTCGGCTCGCTGACGCTGCACAGCGATCCGACCTCGGGCATCTACGCGTTCAAGGTGCCGGCCTACAACGTCTCCAAGTCTGCGCTGAACGCGTGGACCGTGCAGCTGGCCTA
>DATKFS010000353.1:0-7378 GCA_035511275.1 Novosphingobium sp. | reverse complement strand
CCTCGGCACGCGCCCAGTTGTTCATCTCGTCGAAGAACTTGCGGCTGCCCGCCCCTGCGCCGGGAGCCGGGATCGCGCGGATCACGCCGCCATTGCCGACGATCCCCGCGAAGATGCCGAAGCCCGATTCGACGAAGTGCTCGGTCACGTCCTTGATGAGCAGCGGGTTGCGCAAGTCCGGCTTGTCCGAGCCGTAGTCCAGCATCGACTGCGCGTGCGGGATCCGGCGGAACTCACCAGCGGGCGTGACCGGCTTGCCCTCGGCGAAGTCGGCGAAGACGCTCTGGAGCACGGGCTCCATGGTTTCCCAGATCTCTTCCTGCGTGACGAAGCTCATTTCGAGGTCGAGCTGGTAGAACTCGCCAGGCAGGCGATCGGCGCGCGGGTCCTCGTCGCGGAAGCAGGGGGCGATCTGGAAATAGCGGTCGAAGCCCGCCACCATCAGCAGCTGCTTGTACTGCTGCGGCGCCTGCGGCAGCGCATAGAACTTGCCTGGGTGGATGCGGCTCGGCACCAGGAAGTCGCGCGCGCCTTCGGGGCTGGAGGCGGTGAGGATCGGCGTCGAATACTCGGTAAAGCCGATGCCTTCCATCTTGCGGCGCATGTCCGAGATGATCTTCGTGCGCTTGACGATGTTGGCGTGCAGCGTCTCGCGGCGCAGGTCGAGGAAGCGGTACTTGAGGCGGATATCCTCGGGATACTCCTGCTCGCCGGCGACCGGCATCGGCAGTTCTTCGGCCTTCGAGATGACCGTGGTGGCGCGGGCGTAGACCTCGATCTCGCCGGTGGCGAGGTTGGGGTTCACGGTGCCGGCGCTGCGGGCCTTCACGGTGCCCTCGATCGTCACGACGCTCTCGGCGCGCAGCGAATCGAGCACGGCGAGCGCCGGGCTGTCGCTGTCGGTCACGACCTGGGTGATGCCGTAGTGATCGCGCAGGTCGACGAAGAGGACGCCGCCATGGTCGCGCTTGCGATGGACCCAGCCCGAGAGACGGACGGTCTGGCCGACCTCGGCCGCGCCCAGGGCGCCGCAGGTGTGAGAGCGATAGGGATGGGTCATGGCGGGCTCGTGCTCTTCAAAGGGGCGAAATGCGATAAACCCGGGCCCCTAGTCGAGTGGGGACGCGATTTCCAGATAAGGTTTGGTTTTCCCCGCCGTGTTTCCGATGCCGCCCGCCCTGCCCCGCATCCGACGACGGTGAAGGATGAATGCAGGTTAATCGGGCATCTCAGGATTTTAACGTGTTTCCCATGCCTTGGGCCCTTCCCGGTAACCCCGCGTAAACCATTGCGACCTAATTCCGGTGCGCAAGGGTCGACGCGCAAGAATCAAGCGGGAAACAATGATGCTGGCACATGACAGGCTGGACGAGACTCTCGAGCACTCCCCTTCGCACCGGGCCACTCCCGAGACCGCGTTCCCGCAATGGGCCGATGCACCGCCCGCCGTTCCCGACGCCACCCCAGCGCCCGTGGCCGGCGACAAGTTCGGCGCCATGCTCGAACTGCGCCAGCTCGCCGAACCCGAAGCAGATCCGGGCGACGACGCTGAGGCTTGGCACCTGCCCCCACCCGGCATCCACACCACCGGCTCGCAGCTTCGCCGCCGTCTCGTGACTCCGGAAAGCATCGCCGAACTGGCCGGCGAACAGAAGCCGTCGCTGTTGCAGCGGCTCATGCGGCGGAAATGATCATACGACAAAACCGCAACACGGGGCGTTGATCCCCCGCCGCGTTAGGCGTAACGCCCTCGTTCAATGAACATTCACCCGCTGATAACAAAATCCGAAGATCTCGCCGATTTGTGTGGGCGCCTCTCGAAATCCGATTTCGTGCGCGTCGATACCGAGTTCATGCGCGAGAACACGTATTGGCCCGAACTCTGCCTGGTGCAGATCGCCAATACCGAGGAAGCCGCGGCGATCGACCCGCTGGCGCCCGGGCTCGACCTGAAACCGCTGTGGGACCTGCTGACCGACAACGAGGACGTTCTCAAGGTCTTCCACGCCGGCGGCCAGGACGTCGAGATCGTGTTCAACTTCACGGGCCGCACCCCGCATCCGATCTTCGACACCCAGATCGCGATGATGGCGATCAGCCAATCGGAGCAGATCGGCTACTCCAACCTCGTCGAATCGTGGCAGGGCCTGACGATCGACAAGGGCGCCCGCTTCACCGACTGGTCGCGCCGCCCGCTGACCGACCGACAGATCGAATACGCCATCGGCGACGTCACCCACCTCTCCAAGATCTTCCCCAAGATGCTCAAGCGCCTGATAAAGACCGGGCGCGGCGAGTGGCTGGATCAGGAAATGGAGAAGCTGGCCGATCCCGAGAACTACCGCAACGATCCGGCGCAGGCCTGGAAGCGCATCAAGGCGCCGGGCCGCAACCCGCAGGTCCTCGGCCGCCTCAAGGCGATTTCCGAGTGGCGCGAGCTGGAAGCGCAGGGCAAGAACATCCCGCGCGGCCGCATCGCCCGTGACGAAACGCTGGCCGACATCGCCAGTCATCCTCCCCGGCAGCAGGCGGACCTCGCCAAGGTGCGCGGACTTTCGCAAGGCTGGAAGGACAACGAGATCGGACGCAGGCTGATGAGCGTTCTGGCCAAGGCGGAACCCCTGCCCGACGATGAACTGCCGCCCCGCGCCCCCCGCGGTGCACCGCTCGGCAAGGAAGGCGCGCTCGTCGCCGACCTTCTCAAGCTGCTGCTCAAGATTCGTGCGCGCGAGATCGACGCCGCCGCCCGCCTCCTGGCCCGCAGCGAGGAACTGGAGCTGCTGGCCGCCGGCGTGCGCAAGAACCTCACCTTGCTGGAAGGCTGGCGCTACGAAGTGTTCGGCCGCGACGCGCTCGACCTCGTCGAAGGCAAGCTCGCCTTCGCGGTCGAGAACGGCAAGCTCAAGATGACCCGCGTGGAAGGCGACGCCCCGCCCGAATGAGCCGGGCATCCGGGCGCCGCCAAGGCCCACCGTTCCCACAAGCCCCGCGTGGCGACCTTGTCATTCGGTGCGTCCTCGGGGCACGGCCAAGGTTCGATGCGGGCCTTGGCGAATGCCGCGCCGGTGTGCATAGGTGGCAGTCGTGACCGTATACCAGCCCACGCTCAAGCAGCTCCAGTATCTCGTCTCCCTTCACGAGCATGGCCATTTCGGCCGCGCCGCCGACGCCTGCTTCGTCTCGCAATCGACGCTGTCGGCGGGTCTGCGCGACCTGGAGACCCTCCTCGGGGTGACCCTGGTCGAGCGCACCAAGCGCGCCGTGCGTTTCACGCCGCTGGGCAACGCGGTGGTCGCCAAGGCTCATCGCATCCTGCGCGAGACCGAGGAACTTTCCGACCTCGTCCAGTCGAGCGGGAAGCCGCTCTCCGGCGAACTGCGGATGAGCGTGATCCCGACGATCGCCCCGTTCCTGCTTCCCCGGATGCTCCCCCGGCTGCGGCGCGAGCGTCCCAACCTCAAGCTGTTCCTGCGCGAGGAGCCCAGCGCGGCGGCGGTCGAATCGCTGCACCACGGCCGCGCCGACTGCGTGCTGCTCGCCCTGCCCTACGCCACCGGCGAGGTGGACAAGGAAACGATCGAGCTGGACGCCTTCTTTGTCGCCTTCCCCGCCGACGACCCACGCAATCCTCCTGCGGAAATCAGCCCCGACGTCATCGACGAGCACCGTCTGCTGCTGCTCGAGGACGGCCACTGCCTCAAGGACCACGCCCTCGCGGCCTGCAATCGCCCCGAACTGCGGGCAAGCGCGACGATGATCGGCACCAGCCTGCACACGCTGGTGCAGATGGTGGACAACGGCCTGGGACTGACGATGCTGCCCGAAATGGCGCTCGACGCAGGCATCCTCAACGGCACAAACGTCGTCGCCCGGCCCCTTCTATCGCCCAACGCCAACCGCGAGATCGCGCTGGTATGGCGCAAGAACTCGCCGCGTTCCGATGAATTCAGGATGCTGGCGGACGAACTGCGCGCAGGATAGCCGCCTCAGGCACGGCCCCGCCCGTCAATCCATGTGCTTCAGACCGACGCGCAGGTAGTCCCAGCCGGTCACCACCGTGAGCGCGGCCGCCGCCCAGAGCGTCGTCAGGCCTACGGTATGCGGCACGTTGATCTCCAGCGCGCCGATCCACACGTTCCACCACGGCATTGCCGCGCCCAGGATCAGCGCTCCGAGCGAGATCAACTGGAACGTCGTCTTCCACTTGGCCAATCGGCTGACCGGCACCGAAACCTGCAGCCCGCCGAGGAACTCGCGCAGCCCCGAAACCGCGATCTCGCGCACGAGGATGACCAGCCCCGCGATGACATGCGCGTCACCGACGTAGGGCCCACGCAGGATACCCTGCGCGGTCAGTACAAGGATCACCGTGGCGATCATGATCTTGTCGGCGATGGGATCGAGGAATACGCCGAGCTTGGAGACGGTGCCGCTCGACCGGGCGAGGTAGCCGTCGAAATAGTCGGTGATGCCCATCAGGCAGTAGAGGCCGAAGGCCAGGCCGTAGCCGAACTCCCACCTGGGCCACCACAGCAGGAAGGCCAGCAGCGGCAGCGTGACGATGCGCGAGAGGGTGAGGATGTTCGGCAGGGTGAGCATGATGCAATGCCATAGCGCGCAAGTGTGGCGGGAATAAAGTGCTCAACGGGGGTTGTGCCCCCGCCCCGTGCCTTTAAGTGTCCCCGCGACCAGAGAGCGAGGCCGGCGGCACCTTACCGATCATGACCACGACGACCAAACTCATCCGGGCCCGGAGATTCCTTCCCCTCTTCGTGACCCAACTCCTCGGCGCGTTCAACGACAACCTGTTCAAGAACGCCATGATCCTTTTCGTGGTCTACGAGGTCTACCACTCCGAGGCGCAAGAGGCCCGCTTCAGCGCGCTGGCCTCGGCGATCTTCATCATCCCCTTCTTCCTGCTTTCGGCGCTCGCCGGGCAGTTGGCCGACATGCGCGACAAGGCGAAGCTGATCCGCGTCATCAAGGCCTGCGAGATCGCGATCATGCTGGTCGGCGGCACGGGCCTCGTGCTGGCATGGCAGGGCGTCGACATCGAAGTGCTGGCGATTCCGCTGATGCTCGCCGCGCTCTTCGCGATGGGCGTGCACTCGACCTTCTTCGGCCCGATCAAGTACGCCATCCTGCCCCAGCACCTGCGCGAAGGCGAAGTCCTCTCCGGCACGGGCCTTGTGGAAGCCGGGACCTACATCGCGGTCCTTGCGGGCACGATCGTCGCCGGCTGGATCCAGGTCGAACATGCCGCGATCGGCGTCATCCTCGTCGCGTGCATCGGCTTCTTCGCCGGCCGCCAGGTCCCTCCGGCGCCCCCGCTCTGCGAGCCTGAGCCGCTCGACTACCACTTCATCCGTGCCTCGATAAATCTCGTGCGCACGACGATGAAGGACCGCCGGGTGTTCCTCGCGATCTGCGCGATCAGCTTCTTCTGGGCGATCGGCACGGTGCTGTTCATCCAGTTCCCGCCGCTGGCCAAGAACATGCTGCGCGCCAGCAAGGAAGTGGCGAGCCTGTTCCTGGTAATTTTCTCGGTAGGCGTGGCGATCGGGTCCATGGCGATCAACGCCCTGCTCAAGGGCACCGTCTCGGCCCGCTGGTCGCCGATCTCGGTGATCGGCATGGGCGCCTTCCTGGTCGCCTTCCAGCAGGTGTGCCGCATCTGGCCGCCGCATACCGGCCCGGATGCGATGATGGACGTGGCGACGTTCGTGGTCCAGCCGCTGGCGATCCCGCTGATGCTCACCCTGCTCGGCATCGCCGTGTGCGGGGGCATGTTCGTGGTGCCCCTCTACGCCTTCCTGACAACCTTCGTCGAGAAGTCGCAGACCGCGCGCACGATCGCTGCCAACAACATCGTCAACTCCGGCGCGATGGTGGTCGGCTCGCTGGCGACCGGTGCCATGACCTTCATGGGCGTGGCGGTGGCACAGCAACTGCTGGTCGTCTCTCTGAGTTGCCTCGCCTCGGCGTGGCTGGGCCATCTGCTGTTCCGTGCCGAAAAGGACGCGGCGGCCGGCTGAGGCGCGGTCGCTCCAGCGTCAGGCGATGAACAGGCTGATCGCCACGAAGCTGGCGCAGTAGGCGGTCAGGAACCCCTGCCAGTTCCCGCCCCGAAGCCGCCACCGACGTGCCGCCTCCCGGTTTTCCGCATCCTCGACATCCTCGGGAAGCGGGTCGTTGAAGACGTGGGGCGGCAGCGAGCGACGGAACCAGTGTCCGGCCGACTCCTGCGTGAGGACGAGTGCGCGACGTGTCATTCTTCGCATGAGCACGTCTTAACGATTTGTTTACTATCGCGTAAAGTGGGCGTGAACACCGCTTCCCGAAACGGGACGGATCGCGCCTCCAATCCTTATACAACTGATGGAAAACCAAAGAAAAAGGGCCACCGTGAAGGTGGCCCTCGATCATTTCGGCTTTGCTTGCCGGAAGGTCAGATGCGGTCGCCGAGGGCGCCCTTGACCTTGCCTGCGGCCTGCTGCAGCTCGCCCTTCTTCTCCTGCGCCACGCCTTCGGCCTTCTGGGCCGGATCGTTGCGCGCGTCGCCGGCGACCTGCTTGGCGTTGCCGGCGATCTCGTTGCCCAGGCCCTTTACGGTATCGGTGAGCTTACCCATGGCGAAATCTCCTTGATTGGTCGGCGAAACCATCCGCCGCTTACAGGGAGATCAACGCCCGCTGCCCCGGTAAGGTTGCGTAGCGACGCCAGGACGTGCCCGGCGAACGACCAGTACCTCCCCGCTCTCAGCGCTCGGCAAGCGTCAGGATGTACTTCCATTCCTCGGGCCTTACGACGGCCACCGACAGGCGAGAGAATTTCACCAGCTCCATGTCCGCCAGCTTGGGATCCGCCTTGATCTCCTTGAGCGTGACGGCTCGCTTGAGCTTGCGCACGGGTTTCAGCTTCACCGCCGCCCACTTGCCTTCCGGATCGCTCGGGTCGGCGATTCCCGACTTGCTGATCGTGGCGATCCCGACGATCTCCTTGCCGATGTTGGAGTGGTAGAAGAACGCCTCGTCGCCCACCTGCATCGCCCGCAGGTTGTTCGCGGCACGGTGGTTGCGCACGCCATCCCAGGTGCCCTCGCCCTCGGCCAAGAGATCGTCCCAGCCGTAGGCGTCGGGTTCGGACTTCATCAGCCAGTAGCTCTTGCCCATCGATCGCCTTTCCATTTCATATGCCGGCCGCAAGGCACTAAAGGGGCGGCATACCGATTCATCACGGACTGCACTACCATGGACCTAGCCGAAATCCCCGTCCTCAGCCTCGACGCCGATCGGGCCGACCTTCCCGCCCGCATCGGCGAGAGCTTCCGCACCTTCGGGTTCGCGATGATTCGCGACCACGGCATCGACCAGGCCCT
>DATKFS010000352.1:0-14415 GCA_035511275.1 Novosphingobium sp. | reverse complement strand
ACTGTCCCATGACCGACCCATCCGAGCCCCGTTCCGTCGAAAAGAAGCCCGCCAAGGCGAGGGTGGACCAGATGCTGGTCGATCGCGGCCTGGCCGAGAGCCGCACCCGCGCGCAGGCGCTGGTGCTGGCGGGCCTCGTCTTCTCGGGCGAGACGAAGATCGCCAAGCCCGGGCAGAGCCTCAGGGGCGATGCGCCGCTGGAGGTGCGTGGGCGCGACCATCCCTGGGTCTCGCGCGGCGGCATCAAGCTGGCTCACGCCATCGAGCATTTCGGGCTGGACCCCGCAGGCGCGGTGGCGATGGACATCGGCAGCTCGACCGGCGGCTTCACCGACGTGCTGCTGACGAACGGGGCGGTCCGGGTCTTCGCGGTCGATTCGGGCACCAACCAGCTTGCCTGGAAACTGCGCAACGACCCGCGCGTCACGGTGCTGGAGCAGACCAGCGCCCGCATCCTGACGCCGGCACAGATCGACACGCCGTGCGACTGGGTGGTCTGCGACGCCAGTTTCATCGGGCTCGCCAAGGTGCTCGAAGTGCCGCTGCGCCTCGCCGCCCCGCGCTGCCGGCTCGTCGCCCTCATCAAGCCGCAGTTCGAGGTGGGGCGCGGCGAAGTGGGGAAGGGCGGCGTCGTGCGCGACCCGGTCCTCCACGAACGCGTCTGCGGCGAAGTGCGCGAATGGCTCGAGGGCGAGGGCTGGGCGATCCAGGGAATCGTCGAGAGCCCGATCAAGGGGCCGGAAGGAAACGTCGAGTTTCTCGTTTCGGCACAACGCGAAGGCTGAGGCGCTGCGAACGATTGCGCCTGCGCCTGAGCCGCTCCACAAACCGCGAAAGGCCGGTGTCCGGCTGCTGATTCGGAGATTTGCGCGCCCATGACCCTGCTTGCCTCGTCGGGCCAGTTGCGTGCCGGTTTCATGCGGTGGCTGCTCGTTTGCGTGCCGCTCGTCGTGCTGCTGGGCTTCCTGTCCGGCACCCTGTCCCAGAGCGGACCGGAAAATCCGTGGTTCGCCGAACTCGCGAAGCCCTGGGGCTATCCGCCGCCGGCCACCTTCGGGATCGTCTGGACGGTGCTCTACGTCATGCTGGGGGTGGCGCTTGCGCTGGTGCTGGCGGCGCGCGGTGCGCGCGGCCGGGGCTTTGCGGTCGGCTTCTTCGTCGGGCAGTTCCTGCTCAACCTCGCATGGTCGCCGGTGTTCTTCGGAGCGCACCTGATGTCCGTCGCGCTGGTGGTGATCGTGGCCATGCTGCTCGCCGCGATCGCGACGACCGTGCTGTTCTGGCGGGTGCGCCCGGTGGCGGGAGCGCTGCTCTTGCCCTACCTCGTGTGGCTGGCCTTCGCGACCTACCTCAATTTCGCGATCCTGCGCGAGAACCCCGGCCTCGACGGGGTGCAGCGTTCGGGCGCGGTGGAGCGGTTCGAGATCTGAGAGACGGGAATCACGCGGAGCCGCAGTCCTTGGCTCGACGCTCCCGCGTCTCTGCGTGATCCGCCCCTTTTCTTCTTGCGCCACCGCGCGCACCCCTTCCAATCCCCCTTGCGTCCGGCGCCGCGGAGTTCCATTTAGGCGCCATGCAAAGCGAAAACCCCTTCGTCGCCGATTTCGTGAAGATGATGAACAGCGCCGCCGGTACGCTGGCCGGCGTCGGCCGCGAGGCGCGCGACGGTGCGCGCGAGCGGTTCAAGGAGTTCATGGGCGACATGGAGTTCGTCAGCCGCGAGGAATTCGACGCGGTCAAGGAACTCGCCGCCACCGCCCGCGCCGAAGTGGAAACGCTCAAGGCCCGCATCGACGCGCTCGAAGCTAAGCAGAACACCCCCTCGTAATCCCGGCCTGGCGCGGCGATGCATTTCCGCGCGCCCGCCCTGGTCTGTGCCGGTCTGGCGCATGGCGAGAATGCCGTCATAGCCCGGCTGCTGACGGCGGAGCACGGGCTTGTCGCGGCCTATGTGGCGGGGGGCAGGGGGCGACAGCTGCGCCCGGTGCTGATCCCCGGCAATACCGTGGACGCCGAAGTCCGCTCCAAGTCCGAAAGCCAGCTGCCCTTCGCGCGTGTCGAACTCGTCCAGAGCCGCGCGCCGTGGCTGGCGGAGCCGCTGCCCGCCGCCGCCATCGCATGGGTCACCGCGCTTACCGCCGCCGTCCTGCCCGAACGCCAGCCCTTCCTCGGGCTCTACGATGCGCTGGAAGGCGTGCTGGAGGCGGTCTGCGTCGCGCCTTCGGCCCGGGGCTGGGCGCTGGGACTGCTGCGCTACGAGGTGCTGCTGCTGCGCGAGCTGGGATATGGCGTATCGGTCAGGCGACCGGCGGACGATGACTGGCCCGCGCTTCTCGATGCATTCGACCGCGTCGGGCGCGAATTGGCCCGCTACCCGCTTGCCGATCGCCGCAGAGACGTTATGGCGGCGCGCACCCTGCTGCGCGAGCGGCTAGGGCGGATCGGAAGCTAGCTGGAAAGCGGGAAAAACGCATGCGCATCGCGGTTTTTGCAGGAGACGGAATCGGCCCCGAGGTCACCGAGCAGGCCGTGCGCGTGCTGGAGAAGCTGGAGCTTCCGGGCCTCGAACTGGTCGAAGGCGACGTGGGCGGCGCGGCCTACCGCAAGCACGGCCACCCGCTCCCCGCGGCAACGCTGGAGATCGCGCGCTCGGCAGACGCCATCCTGTTCGGCGCGGTGGGCGACTTCTCGCTCGACCATCTGGAGCGTGCGCTGCGCCCCGAGCAGGCAGTGCTCGGCCTGCGCAAGGAACTCGGCCTCTTCGCCAACCTGCGGCCCGCGACGGTGTTCAAGGGGCTCGAGGACCTGTCCACCCTGCGTCCCGAGGTCGCCGGCAAGATCGACCTGCTGATCGTGCGCGAACTCAACGGCGACGTCTACTTCGGCGAGAAGGGCACCCGCACGCTGGAAGACGGCCGCCGTCAGGGCTGGGACATGATGTCCTACGCAGAGGACGAAGTGCGCCGCATCGCCCATGCCGGCTTCAAGGCCGCGCAGGGCCGCTCGGGCAAGCTGTGCTCGGTCGACAAGGCCAACGTCCTCGAGACCTCGCAGCTCTGGCGCGACGTGGTGATCGAGGTTTCGGCCGAATATCCCGACGTCGAGCTGACCCACATGTACGTCGACAACGCGGCCATGCAGCTGGTCAAGAACCCCGGCGCCTTCGACGTGATCGTCACCGGCAATCTCTTCGGCGACATCCTCTCGGACCAGGCGAGCATGTGCGTGGGCTCGATCGGCCTGCTGGCGTCGGCCAGCCTCGCCGAGGGCACGTTCGGCCTCTACGAGCCGATCCACGGCTCCGCGCCCGACATCGCCGGCAAGGGGCTGGCCAACCCGATGGCGACGATCCTTTCGGCCGCGATGCTGCTGCGCCACTCGTTCGGGCTGGAAGAGCAGGCCGCGCGCATCGAGGCCGCCGTCGCCGCGGCTCTGGCGGACGGCGTCAAGGGCGGCGACCTTGGCGGCAGCGCGGGCACGAAGGAAATCGGTGACGCAGTCGTCGCGCGGCTGTAAGAGTTGCGCCGGCACGCAATAATCGTTTCTTGACGTTTACCAGTTAAAAACAGGGCGCATGGACATCACCGCTTCCGATCTCGCGCAGGCCACTGTGCAAGCCGCTTCGCCTGACGCGAAACCGCTTGAACTCGCAGTGGTCCTGCCGACCTACAACGAGCGCAAGAACATCGCGACGATGATCGAGCGACTCGACAAGGCGCTCGCCGGGATCGCGTGGGAAGCCATCTACGTCGACGACAACAGCCCCGACGGCACCTCGGACGAGGCGCGTCGCCTGTCGCTGGTCGACCCGCGGGTGCGCTGCATCCAGCGCATCGGCCGGCGCGGCCTCGCCAGCGCGGCGATCGAGGGCATGTGCTCCACCGCAGCGCCCGTGGTGGCCGTCATGGACGCCGACCACCAGCACGATCCGGCACTGCTGCCCGGGATGCTGCGGGCGATCAACTCGGGCGAGTATGATCTGGCCTACGCCTCGCGATTCGCCGAGGGCGCCAGCACCGAGGCATGGGGCCGTCCCGATCGCGTCAAGGTCTCGGGCCTCGCCAACCGGATCGCCAACAAGGTCACCGGCGTCGACCTGACCGACCCGATGAGCGGCTTCTTCATGCTGCCCACGCAGATCCTGCGCAGCGACGCGCACCGCCTTTCGGGCGTGGGCTTCAAGATTCTCCTCGACATCCTGGCGACGGTGGATACCCCGCTGCGGGTCAAGGAATTTCCCCTCAACTTCGCCGCCCGCGCGGAAGGCGAAAGCAAGCTGGACCGGACCGTCGTGTTTGAATTCCTCGTGGGCCTTTACGACAAGTGGCTGGGCCGGATCATCCCGACCCGCTTTGCGCTGTTCGGCACGGTGGGTGCCCTGGGCGCGGTGCTGCACATGAGCGTGCTGGCGCTGGTGCTGCACCTGTTCGGTGCGCAGTTCGCCCTGAGCCACTATCCCAAGGAAACCGCCTTCATCGTCGGGCAGACGATCGCGGCGATCATCGCGATGACCTTCAACTTCGCGCTCAACAACGAACTGACCTATGCCGACAAGCGGCTGCGCGGCTTCGGGCCGGTGGCGCGGGGCTGGGCACAGTTCGCGCTGACCTGCGCCTTCGGTATGCTCGCCAACATCGGCGCATCGACGGCGCTGGTCCGCGTCGGCTTCCATGCCTATCCGGCGGCGATCGTCGGCATCGTGCTGGCGTCGGTCTGGAACTTCGCGCTTTCCTCGAAGCTGGTATGGGGCAAGTACTGAGGTACTTGCCATGAGGGTTGCCGAGGGGTCGGGTTTCCGGCGATTCAAGTAAAAGTTCTGTCATTTGTCGGCGCGCGCAAGTCGTTCGTCGGAATCGTTTTGTAGTGCACCGCCGACTTAGTGTTTTCGCCCGCGATCGAATTTGCGGGAGAACCACCATGATCTATCACGTTTCCATCGACGCGCGCGATCCGCGCCACGTCGCCGAAGTCCTTGCCGAATTGCTCGGAGGCCGGGCGACGCCGTTTCCGCCGGTGGCCGAAGGCAGCTGGCTCGCCCACGCGGGCGACGATCGCAACACCATGGTCGAAGTCTATCCGCGCGGGACGCAGCTTATCGAAGGGCCGGGCGACGCCGACGTGCTGGGCGTCCCGGGCGAGGGCGGGCTCTCCGCCACCCACTTCGCCATGGCCACCCGCCGCTCTCAGGCGGAGATCTTCGCGATCGCCATGCGCGAGGGCTGGCCCGCGAAGTACCGCAAGCGCGGCGGCATGTTCGGCGTCATCGAGCTGTGGATCGAGGGCAACCGCATGGTCGAGGTGCTGACCGAAACCATGCAGCAGGAATATCTTGAGACGATGCGGCTCGACGCCTGGCAGCAGATGCTGGTGCACGGCGACGACAAGCACCGCGTCGCGGCCTGACGGGCCACGGCGCCGGCTACCTCCAGCTCGGCAGCCACATCCAGAAGTTGTAGGCGCTCTTGAACGGCAGCGGCCAGGCGGAGATGATCGGGTAGAACAGCGCGAACATCGCCACCGACAGTGCCAGCGTGCCCAAGCCCAGCCATCGCCATCGGTCGCGCCTGTCGAGCAGGGCGTCGATGGCGAGGGCGAGCAGCGCCATGAGGAAGGCGCCCGGCAGCAGGTAGTGGTAGTAGAACTGCACCGGCTTGCCGTTGACGATCCATATGCCGAGGCAGGCGACGTAGAGGACGAGGAACGCCAGCGCGTCCCACCGGCGCCGGAATGCCGCCGCCCACAGCCCCCAGACGAGCGCGAACAGTCCGGCGATCATCGACACCGGGTTGCCGAGCATGACGATCCCGCGCTGCGCCCCGTCGACGTTCTCGAACAGGAACCAGATGCCGCGCCAGTCGACCATCCACTGGTACCAGAAGGTGCGGTAGGGGTGGGGCTTCCTGACGCTGTCCTGCAGGCGGATCATCAGTTCGTGCTGCTCGAACACGCCCCAGGGCGACACTGCGTGATGGGGATAGAACATCGCCGGCAGGTAGGTCGCCCAGTAGATCGCCAGCGGGAACAGGCCGAGCCAGAGCGTTGCCTCGGTCAGCGTGACGCCCTTGATTGGTCCCGCACCCCGGCGACCGATGCGCAAGGGGCCCGTTTCGCGCAGGCGCAGCACCAGGAAGGCGAGGCCCGGCATCATCAGCGCCGGCGCACCGCTCCACTTGGCGCCGAGGGACAGGCCGAGCGCAAGCCCGCTGGCGACGAGGTGGAGGCGGGCAGGCCGTGTCCCGCGCGCCCTGAGCGCGGCGGCGAACTGCCACAGGCCGGCCATGCAGAGCCCCGCCGAGATCATGTCGAGCATGGAGATGCGGCTCTGCACGAACCACATGAAGTTGGTGGCCAGCAGCGCCGTCGCGATCAGCGTCGCGCGGCGTCGCTGCGTCAGGTGCCAGGCGAGGCGCGAGAAGGCGAAGAGGCCGAGGCCCCCGAACAGCGCCGGGCCGAGCCGCCAAGCCAGCGGACGGTCGCCGAGAAGGTGGATCAGCCCGGCGATCACTTCCTTGCCGAACAGCGGATGCTCGCGATTGGCGGGGATCAGTTCCAGCAGCTTGAGCGCGGCGGGAACGTAGTGGACCTCGTCGAAGTAGTAGCGCGTCGGCACGCCGATCCGCCACAGCACCAGCGCCTCGAAGGCAAGCGCCAGCAGCAGGCACCAGCCGAGAGGATCGCGATTTTGTCGGGCGGCTATCGGCATCGGATCGGCGGGATAAGGGGGATCGCGGCTTTCGGCAAGCGCCTGCGCGCCAAGGCCCCGGCGCATCCGCTTGCGCTCTGCGCCGCGCGCTCTTACAGGCGAAACCCATGAAACGCACGACCGGACAGGACCGCACCCAGACCCGCAACTGGCGCCCCGCCACCCGCGCGATTCGCGGTGGCACCTGGCGTTCGGAAATGGGCGAGACGAGCGAGGCGCTGTTCCTCACCTCGGGCTATTCCTATGACGATGCCGCCACTGTCGCCGCGCGCTTTGCGGGCGAAGAGGACGGCATGACCTACTCGCGCCTGCAGAATCCGACCGTGGCGATGCTGGAGGAGCGCATCGCGCTGCTCGAAGGCGCGGACGCCTGCCGCACCCAGGCCTCGGGCATGGCGGCGATGACGGCGGCACTGCTCTGCCAGCTCTCGGCCGGCGACCACATGGTGACCGCGCGCGCCGCCTTCGGCTCGTGCCGCTGGCTCGGCGATCACCTGCTGCCGCGCTTCGGCGTGGAAGTGACCGTGGTCGACGCGGGCGACCTGATGCAGTGGGAAGCGGCGGTGCGCCCGAACACCAAGGTGTTCTTCTTCGAGACCCCCGCCAACCCGACGATGGATATCGCCGACCTTGCCGGCATCGCCGCGATCGCCAAGGCGCACGGCATCACCACGGTGGTCGACAATGCTTTCTGTTCGCCCGCGCTGCAGCGGCCGATGGAGTTCGGCATCGACGTCGTCGCCTATTCCGCGACCAAGCTGATGGACGGACAGGGCCGCGTGCTCGCCGGGGCCGTCTGCGGTTCGGAGGAGTTCATCAACGACAAGCTGCTGCCCTTCCAGCGCAATACCGGGCCGAACCTCTCGCCGTTCAACGCCTGGGTGGTGCTGAAGGGGCTGGAGACGCTCGACCTGCGCGCGAAGAAGCAGAGCGAGAACGCGCTCAAGGTGGGCCAGTTCGTCGAGAAGCGCGTGCCCAAGATCCTGCATCCCTGGCTCGAAAGCCACCCGCAGCAGGCGCTGGCGATGCGGCAGATGGACGCCTGCGGCCCCATCTTCAGCTTCGTGCTCGACGGTGGGCGCGAACAGGCGCACGCGCTGCTCGACGCCCTGCAACTGATCGATATCTCGAACAATATCGGCGACTCGCGCTCGCTGATGTGTCACCCGGCATCGACCACGCACCACAACATGGGGCCGGAAGGCCGCGAGGCGATGGGCATCGGCGAAGGCATGCTGCGCATCAACATCGGGCTCGAGGATGCCGATGACCTGATCGAGGATTTCGACCAGGCGTTGAGCAAAGTTGGCCTGTAGAATCCTCCCTCCCGGAAGGATGCGCAACACGGTTGTCGCCTCGCGGAATCGTCGTTAGGCTGGCCGGGTCATGAAGGAACTGTTCCAGCATACCGCCATCACCGACGGCCTCATCGTGCGTGTCGCCGTCAATTTCCTGCCCGAGCAATCGCGGATCGAGGCGGGCAAGTGGTTCTGGGTCTACCACATCCGCATCGAGAACGAGACCGGCCAGACGCTGCAGTTGATGACCCGCCACTGGCGGATCACCGATGCGACGGGCAAGGTCGAGATGATCGAGGGTGACGGCGTGGTGGGCGAGCAGCCGGTGATCGCGCATGGCCGCAGCCACGACTACGTGTCGGGCTGCCCGCTCTCCACGCCGCAAGGCTCGATGGAGGGGCACTACACTTTCGTGCGCGAGGACGGGCGCGAATTCACGGCGCTGATCCCCTATTTCCCGCTCGCCGCGCCCGCCACGGCAGGCTGACTTGCCGCACCGCGCCGCTGCGCTTAGGGAAGCGCCATGAAGCGCACCCATCTACCCCTCAATGCCCTGCGCGTCTTCGACGCTGCGGCGCGGCACCTATCCTTCACGCGCGCGGCGGACGAGCTGGCGGTGACGCCGGCGGCCGTCGGCCAGCAGATTCGCGCGCTGGAGGACCTGCTCGGCGTCGTACTGTTCCGCCGTACCAGCAAGGGACTGGAACTGACCGAGGAGGCAGGCACCGGCCTCGCGGCGCTGCGTACCGGGTTCCTCCACTTCGAGGATGCGGTGCAGGCGATGCAGGCGGGCCAGTCCAGCCACGTCTACACCATCGCCGCCCCGCGCGAGTTCTTCGCCGCCTGGCTCGCCCCGCGCCTCGCTGCGTTCCGCGCCGAGAACCCGCAGGTCCACTACGTGCTGGTGGATGGCGAGATGACCGACTTCACCGAAGCCAACCTCGACCTCGCGGTGCGCTGGACCGATGGACCCGGCGACCTCGAGGGCATCGCGTTGGGCGGCGCCGAATGGGTCGAAGTCGGTTCGGGCGACTGGATCGGATGGCCGGGAGACCCGACGCCCGAGGTGGACGGCAGCAGTGCCGAGGAAAAGCCCCCCATCACCGTGAGCGACGCCGGGCAGGCCATCGCCGCCGCGCTTGCCGGCATGGGCCGTGCCCACGTGCCCGCGCTGCTGGCGGCGGGGATCGGTCATGGCGGCCGCAGCGACCTCGTCGGCGAGCCAGTGCCTTGCCGGCGCGGCTATTGGCTGGTCGCGCCGCTGCCGCAATGGCGGCAGAAGAAGGTCAGGGACCTCGTCGCCGCGCTTACCGCCGGGGCGTAGCGCGCGCCGATTGACGACGATCCGGTGCTCGACCACTCTACTTTAAAAGTAGAGATGGGAGAGGACGGATGGCCAGGACTTCGCTGAAACTGCTGGGGCTGGCGGCGGTCGCACTGGCGGCCCTGCCGTTGGCGTCGCGAGCGCAGGAGACGACGGCGCCTTCGGCGGCCTCTCCGGTCGAGGGCTGGGACGAGTTCGTCGATTCGCTGCGCGATCTGCCCACGCGGATGCTGGCGAAGCTGCCCGAGGCCATGCAGCAGGACCCGCAGATCCGAGCCGAGATCGGGCGCATTGCGCTGGAAGCCGTGGCAAGCTCGTCGATCGAGGCGATCGGCTCCGATCCCACCGCTCCTGTGTTCCTGCCCGCCATCGGGCAGGTCCTCAACGTCGGCCAGCCGAATGCGGATACCGTCTACAAGGTGGCGGCGGTCGATCCCACGCAGGGCTATCGAATTTCGGGCCGCAAGGGCTCGGTGACGCTGGCGGTAATCGCGCAAGTGCTGGGCGGCAGCAATTCGCGCCCGCACCTCGACCTAGCCACGCTGAAGACCGACGCCGACGGGCGCTACTCCGTGCTCGTCGCGCCGTCGAAGCCCGAGGGGTACGAGGGTGACTTCTGGCAGCTGGAGGGCCAGACCCGGCGCCTGATGCTGCGCATCGTCAGTTCGGACTGGAGCCACGAGGAGCAGCCCACCGTCACCATCGAGCGCATCGGCGCACCGACCGGTCGACGGCGGCCTTCCGCGGCCGAACTCACCGCCAAGCTCAAGGGCCTGCCGCGCGCGATAGGCACCATCGCGCCGATGTTCGTGGCGACGGTGCAGAAGCTGGCGGACGAAGGGTACGTCAACCGCTTCAAGGTCATGGTGCCGCCCGAAGGCGCGCTGGCCTCGCAGTTCTACTACGACGGCGTGTTCGACATTGCCGACGACGAGGCGCTGATCGTCGAGTCCGAAGTGCCCGCCAACTGTCGCTACCGCTCGCTCATCCTGACCAACGCGCTCTACGAGACGGTGGACTGGACCAACAACCATTCGAGCCTGAACGCGACGCAGGCTGCACCCGACAGCGACGGAAGGCTGCGCATTGTCGTCTCGGCGAAGGACCCGGGCGTCAGGAACTGGCTCGACACTGCCGGCTATCCGCGCGGCATCATCCAGGGCCGCTGGACCGGGTGCGACACGCAGCCGATCCCGACGCTGACCAAGGTGAAGGTGAAGGACCTCGCCAAGGCGCTGCCCAGGGACGTGGCCAAGGTCACTCCGGCGGAACGCGAGGCGATCGTGCGGGAGCGCAACCGGGCCTATCAGGAGCGCGCCCTGTGGTGAGGAACTGACGAAAAACTGGGCTGACAAGGATGCTCAGGGTATCCCAGTTCAGCCCAGTGCGGCTTCCTTTTCGGCGAGCAGGCGGTCGATCTCGGCGCGGCTCTTCTTTTCGGCGGCGGTCTTGAGCTGGCCGCAGGCGGCGTCGATGTCGCGACCGCGCGGGGTGCGGACGGGAGCGGAAATGCCGCCCTGGAACACGATGTTCGAGAAGGTGCGGATCCGCTCGGGCGTCGAGCATTCGTAGGGCGCGCCGGGCCAGGGGTTGAACGGGATCAGGTTCACCTTGGCGGGCAGGTCGTACTTGCGCAGCAGGCGAACGAGTTCGCGTGCGTCCTCGTCGCTGTCGTTCTTGTCCTTGAGCATCACGTATTCGAACGTGATGCGCCGGGCGTTCGAGGCGCCGGGATAGTCGGCACAGGCCTGCAGCAGGTCCTCGATCCCGTACTTCTTGTTGATCGGCACGATCTCGTCGCGCACGTCCTTGGTCACCGCGTGGAGCGAGACCGCGAGGTTGACGCCGATCTCCTGGCCGCAGCGTTCCATCTGCGGGATCACGCCCGAGGTGGAGAGCGTGATGCGCCGCTTCGACAGGGCGAGCCCGTCGCCGTCCATCACCAGCTTGAGCGCGTCGCGCACGTTGTCGAAATTATAGAGCGGCTCGCCCATGCCCATCATCACGATGTTGGTGAGCAGGCGGCCGTCGGAGCTGTAGTCGCCCTCGTCCTCGTCGTTGTCGAGGCCGGCCATCGTGGCGAGGCGGCTGTCCTCGGCGCTTTTCGGCCATTCGCCGAGTGCATCGCGCGCCAGCATCACCTGGCCGACGATCTCGCCCACGGTCAGGTTCCGCACCAGTCGCATGGTGCCGGTGTGGCAGAAGCGGCAGTTGAGCGTGCAGCCCACCTGCGAGGACACGCAGAGCGTGCCGCGGTCGGCGTCGGGGATGAACACCATCTCGTAGTCGTGCGCGTCGGCGGTGCGCAGCAGCCACTTGCGGGTGCCGTCGCTGGAGTGCTGGGCCTCGACGATCTCGGGGCGGCCGACGACGAAACGTTCCGCGAGCCACGGACGCATGGTCTTGGCGATGTCGGTCATCGACTCGAAGTCGGTGACGCCGCGGTGGTAGAGCCAGTGGTAGACCTGCTTGGCGCGCAGCTTGGCGGCCTTCACGTCGAGCCCGGCGTTCTCGAACAGTTCGGCGATGCGCTTCTTGGGCAGGCCGAGCAGGTCGGTGCGGCCGTCCTCGCGCGGCGTCACGCCGTCGACGAGGGTCGGGCGCGGCATCGTCATCGGGTCGACGTTGCCCGGGATCGGCGTAAGGCCGGCGGCGGTGGAAACCGCAGCGGTCGAGATGGTCGTGTCTGGCATGATCGGCGGGCATATAGTGCATACCGGGCCAAAACGGAAGATGCGCGCCCGCATGGGCCTGCGCGAACGGTGGCGAGCGCCGTTCGTTCCCTCCGTCCGGCTCTGCGAACCTTCGTCACATCGCAGTAGTGTTACCCAAAAACATCAGCATTTTCGTTGTGTTAGGTTCAGGAAACTCCAGCGCCTGCGTGCGCATTTGACCAGTCCAAGGCGGACACATCCGCTTGCTGGGAAGGCGGAAAAACCGCCGCATGGAATGATCGGAGTACCCTTATGAAGAAGATCCTTTTCTCCCTCGCCGCAGGCACCGCGATGGCTTCCGCCCCGGCCATGGCGCAGGACGTCGCCCCCGTCGATCCGTTCTCGGGCTTCCACGTCGAGGCGCTCGCCGGTTACGACGTGTCCAAGGCGGGCAGCAGCATCGACGACGACGTTAACGAGGACAACGACCAGTCGATCGACGGCTTCGCCTACGGCGTCGGCGCGGGCTATGATTTCCGCTTCAACAACTTCGTCGTCGGTCCCGAGGCCGAAGTGACCTGGTCGACCGCCAAGACCAAGTTCGACGACGGCGACTTCGAAGGCTTCGGCATCGGCAACGTCAAGACCAACCGCGACCTCTACGTCGGTGCGCGCGTCGGTTACGTCGTCACTCCGAAGACGATGATCTACGCCAAGGGCGGCTACACCAACGCCAAGTTCGACGTGCGCAACGCCAGCGGCACGGTGACCACCAACCGGGACATCGACGCGGACGGCTGGCGCATCGGCGCCGGCGTCGAGCAGGCGATCAGCAACAACGTCTTCGCCAAGCTCGAGTACCGCTACTCGAACTACGAGAAGGGCGAACTCGACTACACCGGCGACTTCCCGGATGGCGACCGCTTCAACCTCGACCTCGACCGTCACCAGGTGATGGCCGGCGTGGGCGTGCGTTTCTGACCTGACCCGGCCTTCATGGCGAGGGGGAGGGCGGGGCCGAAAGGTCCCGCCCTTTCCGTTTGGGCGGTTGCAGGATGTGCAAGTTGATGAAGGACATGCGGGCGGCGCGTGCTTGAAGGGGCGCGGCGGGGCGGGGATCTGGACGGTGGAAAGAGCCGACGCGAACCTATCAGCCGCCGGGCGTGTAGGAAAATCGCTCAGCGCAGCTTCGCGCAGCCGATCAGCGCGGCGTCCATCGCCGAGGCCGCGCCGGGGAGCGTCCAGGTGTTGGCGAAGGGGCGGCCCCTGGCATCGCGGGCATTGACGGTCATCGACGGGGCCGAGCGCATGGCGGCGACGATCGCGGCGTTGTCGGCATCGCTGCGCGGCCAGGCATCGCCGCCGCCCGCCGTCATCGCGATCCGCTGGCCGCCGATGCGCAGGGTGACGGGAGCGCCGGGCGCGAGCTGGCGCGACAGCCTGAGGTGGACCTGGTTGCGGGCGGCGCGCCGGGGCCAGGTGCCGATCGCGGCATAGGGCTGGTAGTCGCGGCTCATCGCGCTCGGCTCGGCCATGGCGATGGCATAGCAGCGCGGGATCAGGGGATCGCGGAACGCCCCCCAGCCGCCGTAGAGGCCGAGGCTCTCGCGGGCGAGGGCGGGCGCGGCCATCGTCGCGCAGGCCAGCAGCACGGGGACGAGCAGGGATCGGGGGCGGGGCAGGCTCACGGCGCGCTCATGGCACGAAACGCCGCGCGGCAAAACGGTCAGATGAGTTTCGCGACGAGGCTGTCGACGCCATGGTCCAGCCCTCCGGCAAAATCGCCGGACTTGAAGCGGGGCAGCATATCGTCCCGGATGACGGCGTAGCAGACCGGAAAGGGGAGCGTCTTCTCGAGCCCCCGGCCCACCTCGATGCGGACCTTGCGTTCCCTGGGAGCCACCAGCACGACCACGCCGTCGTCATGGCCCTTGCGCCCGACGCCCCAGCGGTTCGCGAGATCGAAAGCGTATTCCGAGATTTCGGTGCCGCCGAGCGAAGGCGCGGTCACGATCAGCATCTGGTGCCCGGTCCTGTCCTCCAGCGCCCGGAGCCGGTCCGCCAGCCTGCGCTCGGTCGCTTCGTCCAGCACCCCGGCGGCATCGTTCACGCGGCCCTGCAGGCGCAGCTCCTCGCCCGCCGCCTGCCTCGTCGATTCGGCGAACGGCGGCTCCCCCGCCGTCGTCGGCGCGGCGCATCCGCAGCACAGCAGGAGAAGGGCAGGGGCCAGCAAGCCGCGTGGGATCATGACCGCATCTGGCCGCAGGGATGCGGCTGGGTCAAGCGCCGGGGGGCGGTCGTCACCCTGTCGCGACGGGTCGGCGGGAGGAATACCGCCGAAGATACCCAGGTTTATCCCTACCCTCGCGTGCTCCAATCTGCGTGTTAACCCCCATAGAACCGCCCCTCCCGGCCAGTACCTTGCCCTCTGCTCAA
>DATKFS010000351.1:0-6830 GCA_035511275.1 Novosphingobium sp. | reverse complement strand
TGAGTTGTTCGCAGGCCGTGCTCATGACGTCACTCCGCCGCCGCGATCCACTGGGGATCCTCGTCCATCTCGCCCGGCCACTGCATCCCGGTCAGCACCGGATACCAGGCCTCGGGCGCATCGCCATAACGCTCGCGAAGCTGGTCGAGCTTGCGCACCGTGCTCTCGCGGCCCGACAGGACAGTGAGGACCTCGGGCATTCCCGAAAGGTCGAGGCGGACCACGACGGAAGCGTCCGACTGGCGGATCAGGAAGCAGCGCGAATGGGCGGGCAGTGTGCGGATGACATCGAGCTCGTGGTGCGACAGACCGAAGCCGTCGCAGTAATCTTCGGCCCGCGCGCGGGAGTTGGGCATGAACACCATCGTCGCGGTCTGCTCGACCAGCGCGGTGGCGATCTTGCTGTCGAGCGCGTCGCGGGCGGACTGGGTGGCGAAGCCGACCAGCGCGTTGCGCTTGCGCAGCGTCTTGAGCCAGTCGCGGATGCGGGCGGCGAAGACCTCGTCGTCGAGCGCCTTCCAGCCCTCGTCGATCAGGATCATCGTCGGCTCGCCGTCGAGGCGCTCGTCAATGCGGTGGAACAGGTACATCATGACCGGCGTGCGCAGGCGCGGGCTTTCCAGCAGCGCGGTCATGTCGAAGCCGAGCACGCGCTGCGACAGGTCGAGACGGTCGTGCTGGTTGTCGAACAGCCAGCCATGCTCGCCCCCCTGCAGCCAGGCGTCGAGGCGCGAGGCAAGATCGCCCGCCTCGGGACGGCGCGCACCGGCGAGCAGCTCACGGAAGTGCGAGAGGCGGCGCAGCGAAGGGTCGTTGTGATAGGCAGCGTCGACCGCGTTGGCGATCGTCGTGAGTTCCTCGGGGCCCTTCGCGGCGAGCAGCACGCCCAGCCAGTCACGCAGGAAGGCGCGGTTGGCGGCGGTGTCGGGCAGCGAGAGCGGGTTGAAGCCCGTGGGATGGCCGGCGGCGACGCGGCTGTAGGTGCCGCCGATGCCGCGCAGGAACACTTCCGCGCCGCGATCCTTGTCGAACAGGATCGTGCGGGGTGCGAACTTCTGCGCCTGCGCGGCAAGGAAGTTCATGACCACCGTCTTGCCGGAACCCGACGGACCGATGACGGTGAAGTTACCGAGATCGCCCTGGTGGAAGTTGAAGAAGAACGGCGTCGAGCTGGTCGTCGCCAGCAGCGTGACGGCGTCCCCCCAGTGGTTGCCGCTCGCCTGCCCCATCGCGAAGCCATGGAGCGATCCGAAGCATGCCATGTTGGCGCTGGAAATCAGCGCGCGGCGGACGATGAAGCTCTCGTTGCCGGGAAGCTGGCCCCAGAACGCGGGCTCGAGGTTGACGTCCTCGCGCACGGCCACGGCGCCCGCATCGGCAAGCGCGGCGGCGCAGGCGGCGGTCACTTCGTCGAGCTGGTCGAGCGTGTCGGCGCGTACCAGGACCGAGAGGTGATGGTCGCCGAAACCGACCGAACCGGTGCCCAGCGCATCGCGCGCGGCGGACATCTCGCGACGCTCGGCCACGGCTTCCTCGTCGGCGCTGCGCAGGCGGCGAACGGCAAGGTCGATCCGCTCACGGGCGATCTGGCGGTCGGACGGCGCGTAAGTCTCGGTCAGCACCAGTTCGCAAGGCAGGCGCAGCAGGGCGTCCGTCAGGCCGGGCGCGGTCGAATCGGGATAGTCCTTGAGCGACACGATCGATCCGAAGGCACCGCCGGTCGCGCCGCGCAGTTCCAGTGCGTCCATGCCGAAGCTGGCGCGACGATAGGGCAGCATATGGCCGATGTCGGTGTCGTCGGACGGGCGGCGCACGGGGCGCATCTCGCCGTTGTAGAGCGCGCTCAGCAGTTCGAGGACTTCCGAGCAGCGACCGGCCGGGGCGTCGTAGTCGCCCAGCAGGCGGGCACCATAGGCACCGAGCGAGGCCACCATCGCCGACGCGGCGGCCTTGAGCGCGCGGACGTCGCCGGGATCGGCTTCGACCGACTGCGCCTTGGACTTCATCATGCGCGAAAGCTTGTCGGCCCAGCCCGCCTTGCCGCGAGCCGGACGGCGCACGAGGGTAACGAACTGGTCGTTGACGAACAGCGCGCCCGACGAAGTTCGCGAACGCCAGCGCGCGTCGATGTGCGCGGCGAGCGGGTCGTCGAACTGCCCTTCCATCTCGATCTCCACGCGACGGCGGATGACGTGATGGTAGAGCACGAAGCGTGCGTCGAGCGAGGAACGCAGCAGCACCTCGCGCGTGGCGACGTGGGCGTTGAGTTCGTCGGTGTCGGCAGTCTCGAAGGCAAAGCCGGGGACCATCAGCGACAGCATGACCGAGCCGTCGCGCAGGCGCACGACGTTCTCGTCCACCAGCGCGGCATAGGGAAGCCGGTCACCGGCGAGAACTTCCTTGTTCCCCCAGCCTTTCAGCGGCGATTTGAAGCTCTTGGCCATCTCTGTAATTCCCCCGCGCCCGAATGATGCCTTACGGCGCGTAGCTGTTGCAACCCCAGCGCTGCCAGTTGGCGACGCGCGGGCATTTGCTGACCTTGGCGATCCACAGGTCGAAGACCCGGGGCTCGCGCAGGCACGCAAGGTATCCGGTGCCGTGGATCGCGAGAGCCGCGGGCAGTGCCCAGAAGCTCTTGGTGATGAGGAATATCTCCGTCGTCACCGCCGCGTTGATGATGAAGAAGCTGTAAGTCACGCCCGCGAACATCTGCGGACGCGTCAGCGCGCGATGCACGGGATAGCGGGCGAGGCTCATCGGGTCAGCCCACCGCGGCCGACTGGATGCCGGTGACGATCGCACCGGCGCCGAACAGGATGAACACGCCGATGATGACGGTCGCGCCGAAACGCCAGTTCATCCGGCCGGTAAGCATCATGAAGCCGACTGCGGCAACCGCCATCACCGCGACCGCGGTCGCGACGTTGCCGAGCAGCGTGCCCTGCAGCCAGCCCAGCGCGGCGACGATCGGGCCCGAACCGGCGGGGTCATTGGCGACGGCCTGGGCCTGCGCCATTCCGGGCGCGAGCAGCGCGAAAGCCGCGCCCAGAGCCGAGAAGAAACCGCGCAAAACGCGGGTCTGAATCTGTACGTATCGAATCACCATGCCCTCCGTATGAGGGCCCAGTGCGCCCTGCGGATGACAGGTGTGTGACGATGGCACGGCCAATCCGTCAAGCCGATTACGAAGTGTGACCTTCAGGTTGCAGGCTTGAGATCGGCCATTGCGCGGCGGCTCAGGCTCCGCCGCGCAATGCATGCGAGCCCGTCAGCGCGAGGCGACGGTGTTCGTGGCCAGCATGCTCCTGAGCGCCATGCGCGCGGCGACGCGCGAATCCACCCAGCTGCCGTCCGCCAGCTCTAGGTCGTAGCGCTCGGGGCTGGCGACGGCGGCGCGATAGGCGGCAAGCGCCTTGTCCGCCATTCCGGCACGGGCGTAGGCAGCGCCGAGGTTGATGAGGGCCGCAGGATCGTTGGACTGCGCGGCGCCGCCGGCCTCGAGCTTGCGCACCGCCTCCTGCGACTGGCCTGCGGCGAGTTCCTGATAGGCGACGTCGGTGGTGTCGGGCGCGGTCTTGTCGACGGCGAGAGCGAAAGCGGACTGGCCCAGCAGGGCGGCGGTGACGAGGACTGAAAGCGACATAGCATCTCTCCCGAGGATACGTTTGGTATGAGGCATCGTCTGCCCGAATCCGCCCTCCATCAAGAAAATGACGTAACTGTCATAAAAATGCAATTTACGTGTGATTCGCCGATTGGGGCACGAGTCGGTCGCTCCCCGACCGTTGCAGGAATGTCGCTGTCACATAACAGTCGTATTAATGCAGATTAGTGTCATCGTAGCGCCAACAAAGTGTCACCCCCCCTGATTAGACGCCCCGAAGCAACGAGAGTGGAATCGCCGCCTCGTTCGACCTGAACACGGGGGACTCAACGTGAAGAAAATTTCTGGTCTGCTGCTCGTGGGCTGCAGCGCAATCGCTCTCTCCGGCTGCGGCCCCAGCGACATCGCCTCGCCCGGCACCGGCGGTGACGTCATCATCACTCCGTCGCCCACGCCGACCCCGGCCCCCACGCCGACGCCCGGCACCGGCACCGTGACCCCTGCCACCGGCTGCCCGACGATCGCCGATCCCCAGGGCCTGACCGACGCCGGCACCATCACCGGCCCGACCGGCACCTGGCGCGTCTGCAGCCTGCCGAACGTCATCCGTGCCTCGAGCACGCTGCCCAAGCTCGCCGGCGTCCTCTATCAGCTCCCCGGCCGCGTCGACGTCGGTTGCGACGGTGGCTTCACCGCCCCGACCACCGCGGCGCCGTTCGCCACCTCGACCGTCGGCTGCCCCTCGGCCTCGCTGACAGCCGACACCAACGTCACCCTGACCATCGAGCCGGGCGTGATCGTCTTCGGCGGCACCGGCCAGTCCTGGCTCGCCGTCAACCGCGGCAACAAGATCAACGCCGTCGGCACCGCCACCGCGCCGATCATCTTCACCAGCCGCGACAACGTCCTCGGCCTCAACAGCGACTCGTCGCAGGGCCAGTGGGGCGGCGTCGTCCTGATGGGCCGCGCCCCGACGACCGACTGCACCACCGGCACCGTCGCCGCCGGCACCTGCGAACGCCAGACCGAAGGCTCGCCGAACCCGGCACGCTTCGGCGGCGCGGACACGACCTATAACGCCGGTTCCATGCGGTACTTCCAGATCCGCTACTCGGGCTTCATCCTGGGTTCGAACGTCGAACTCCAGTCGCTCACCGGCGAATCGATCGGCACCGGCACGACGCTCGATCACTTCCAGAGCGTCAACAGCTCGGATGACGGCGCTGAATTCTTCGGCGGCAACATCAACCTGAAGCACTACATCGTCGTCGGCTCGGACGACGACAGCCTCGACGTCGATACCGGCGCGCAGATGAACGTGCAGTACGCCATCCTCGCCCAGCGTTCGGGCATGGGCGACGCGCTCATGGAAATCGACAGCAACGGCAACGAGGGCGACAGCCCCCGCACCAAGCTGACGATCGCCAACTTCACGGCGCTGCAGCCGGCTGTCAGCAGCAACAACGAAGCCAACGACCAGGCCTCGGTCCTGCTGCGCGGCAACTCGGACACGACCTGGGTCAACGGCGTCATCGTCACCCCGAACAATGAGTGCCTCCGCCTGAACGGCACCGGCACGACGGCAGCCACGCTGGTTGCCCGCTCGGTCGTGATGCAGTGCAACTCGACCAAGTACATCGGCACCGGCAGCTACTCGGCCGCCCAGGTGACGACCATGTTCGGCCCGACCGCCAACAACAACAGCGACTCGTTCACCAGCACGCTGACCAACACCTTCGTCAACGGCGCCAACGAAACCGGCGTCACGGCCGTCGACCCGAAGACCTACTCGGCCTTCTTCGACACCACGACCTGGGTTGGCGCGGTCCGCAACGCGGCTGACAACTGGTACGCCGGCTGGACCTGCAACAGCGCGACCGCCGACTTCGGCACGGGCAACTCGGGCGCCTGCACCACCCTGCCCACGACCTGAGCCGGGACTGCCTGACTCAACGCGGGGGCAGTCGCAACGGCTGCCCCCGTCCTTGCATTTGGAACTAGGGGAATTCCGATGTCTTTGACGTCGCGGCTCGCCGGCGGTCTTTTGATCACGTCGGCTCTCGTCTCGCCAGCCATGGCCTTTGCGCAGGTTGATCCTGCACCTTCCACCGCCAGCACCGGGGCCGAGAGTCCCTCGGCCGAATCCGTTCCGGCCGACGCTGCCCAGGAAGAAGAACAGGTCGACATTTCGGTGCCCGGCGGCGGCGAGATCGTCGTCACCGGCTCGCGCAACCGCAACGTCGTCCGGTCGTCGGACCAGGTGGTCTCGGTCCTGACCACCGAGGAAATCGCCCGCACCGGCGAAGGCAACATCGCCGGCGCGCTCGGCCGCGTCACCGGCCTCAGCGTCGTGGGCTCGGGCTACGTCTACGTGCGCGGCCTCGGCGACCGCTACTCGCTCGCCCTGCTCAACGGCTCGCCGCTGCCGAGCCCCGAGCCGCTGCGCCGCGTCGTTCCCCTCGACATCTTCCCGAGCGGCGTGATCGCCTCGTCGCTGGTGCAGAAGAGCTATTCCGCGAACTTCCCGGGCGAATTCGGCGGCGGCGTCATCAACCTGACGACCAAGGCCGTTCCCAAGGAATCGTTCCTGACCATCGGTGGCGGCTTCCAGGTCGATACCGAGACCACCGGCGAGTTCGGCTACAGTTACTACGGCGCCAAGAGCGACTGGACCGGCTTCGACAACGGCAGCCGTGACGTGCCTCCGGCGCTGCAGGCGTTCTTCGACAGCGGCGAATCGATGAATTCGGGCACCGTCGATACCCGCGCGATCGGGTCGGAACTGGTCCGCTTCAGCCGTGCGACGATGCAGAAAGTCCGCGACCTTCCGGTGAACTTCTCGGCATCCCTCACCGGCGGCACCTCGTGGCAGGTCGGCGACGTCGACATGGGCATCATCGCCGCGGCCGGCTACAGCAACAAGTGGCTGAACCGCCAGGCGCTGCAGCAGACCTCGTTCAGCGCCGACCTCTCGACGCTGCAGACCGACTTCAATCGCGTCACCACGGACAACCGGATCGTCGCCAACGGCCTCATCGGTCTCGGCGCCGAGTTCGGCGAGAACAAGATCCGCTGGACCAACCTCTACATCCGCGACACCATCAAGCAGGGTCGCTTGGGCATCGGCCAGCGCAACCAGACCACTGCCGACTACATGCAGCAGAACCAGGGCTGGTACGAACGCCAGCTCATCGACACCCAGTTCGTCGGCGAATTCAAGCCGGCT
>DATKFS010000350.1:0-2746 GCA_035511275.1 Novosphingobium sp. | reverse complement strand
TCCCAAGGCCGCAGTCCAGTGAGCGCCCCATTCGATCTTCGCGCGATGTACGCACAGTTAGAAGTGGCCGAGGCGCTCGAATTGGAAGCAATGCAGCGCCGCCTGTCACGCTTTGCCGCCGCCGCCCACCGCATCGCCCTGCCCGTATTGCTCGGCACGGCCGCCACGCTCGGTGTCGTCTGCCTGATCGCGCAGGTCATGATCCGCCTGCACCAGGCGGGCTGACGGCCATGGCGGACTTTCGCTTTGCCAATCTGTTCGCAGGCTCGCCCGACCTCCGCAAGGTCGAGGAACTGGTGCGTTGCTGCGAACGTCGCAAGGCACGCGCCGCCGAAAAGCTCGCCGGCGCCCAAGCCGAAAGCGCCGCTGCCGACGCGGCCTACGAATGCGCCGTCGCCGCCCGCGCCGATTGGATCGCGAACAGCCCCGATCCTCAACTGCTCATGCTCTGAAGGAACTGGAAAATGGCCGAAACCACTGACGACCGCCTGCGCCTCCTCGTCGAGCGCATCGAGCGCCTGGAGGAAGAAAAGAAGGGCGTCTCGGACGACATCCGCGACGTCTACAACGAGGCGAAGGCGGTCGGCTACGACGTGAAGATCACGCGCCAGATCGTCCGCCTTCGCAAGATGAAGCCCGACGATCGCCGCGAGATGGACCTGCTGCTGGACACCTACAAGTCCGCGCTGGGTATCGACTGACCATGCGCCGCCAGCCCCACATTCATCCGCTCGGTTGCACCTGCACCCGCTGCTCCCCCCGCCCCGCGTCTCGCCGCCCTGCGGCCCTGGCCGTCAGAGCCGCCACGCGGGCGCTGTTCCTGATCGCAGCGCTTTGCGCCGTCCCGTTCGTCGTCGCGCACGCGATCGCCAGCATGAAGGGGGACAACCGGTGAGGTTCCTCTACCTCGAACCCGCCAACGACTGGACCGGCCAGACGGTTGAAGAGCGTCTGCGCCTGTGCGCGGAAACGCTCTACGCCCACCAACTGCTCAACGCCCGCCGCTTCAACCAGGTCACGTCCGGCATCACCCTTCGCGCCGATCGCCAGCGGGATCTGCGCGCTCGTAACCGCACGAACGGCGCCCCGCGCCATGCGGGCGAGGCCGAAGGCAGGCAGGCAAACGCCGCGACCCGGTCGGCCGACTGACCAAATGCACCCCCGGCCCTCCCGCAGAAACGCGCGCCAAGATGGCCGGTGAACTGAAGGAAATCACATGGCCCGAACGCCAGCAGCCTTCCGCCAAGCCGATGTGGTGCGTGCTCTGAAAGCCTTTCGTGCGGCGAATGAATCCGTCGCCGGCGTGGAGATCGCACCGGACGGCACCATCCGCGTCCTGACTTCGGCAGCGCCGTTAACGCCCGCCTCCCCCTTCGATAATTGGAAACAGAAGCGTCATGCGAGTGCGCCTTAAGGGCATCAACCGGATCACGAAGAAACTCGCATCCGGCAAGTCCGTCACATACTACTACGCCTGGAAAGGCGGCCCTCGCCTGGACGGCACACCGGGCTCACCGGAATTCGTCGCCAGCTACAACCGCGCCGTCACCGCGAAGCGCGAACCGCGCACCGACTTGCTGATCTCGATCCTCGACAGGTTCGAGGAATCGACCGAGTTCGCCGACCTCGCAGAGCGCACGCGCAAGGACTACCGCCGCCTCCTGAAGGTGATCGAAGTCGAATTTGGCGACTTCCCGATCGAGGCTTTCGAAGATCGCCGCACGCGGGGTGAATTCCTCGCATGGCGCGAACGCTTGGCCATCAAGTCGCGCCGGCAGGCCGACTACGCCTTCGCCGTGCTCGCCCGCACCCTGTCATGGGCGCTGAACCGTGGCCTCATCACCATCAACCCCTGCGAACGCCCCGGCCGCCTCTACCGCGCCGCCCGGACGGAGAATGTGTGGACCGATGCGGATGAGGCAGCGTTCCACGCAAAGGCGCCGGCCCATCTTCGCCTGGCGCTCACGCTCGCCCTCTGGACCGGCCAGCGGCAGGGTGACCTGCTGCGCCTGAACTGGGCCGCGTTCGACGGCACGACGATCAGGCTGCGCCAGCGCAAGACGAAGGTCGCAGTCGTGATCCCGGTCGGCGCGCCCCTCCGCGCCGCTCTGGAGGTCCTGAAAAAGAGCCTCGCCGCCGAAGGCAAGCCCCTGCCCGCCACCATCCTCGCGACCGAGCGCGGCACCGCCTGGACCGAATCCGGCTTCCGCGCCTCGTGGCGCAAAGCGTGCATCAAATCGGGCGTGACCGGTCTCACCTTCCACGACCTGCGCGGCACCGCCGTGACGCGCCTGGCCATCGCCGGCGCCACGGTTCCAGAGATCGCGGCGATCACCGGTCACAGCCTGAAGGAAGTCGGGAGCATCCTCGACACCCACTACATGCACCGCGACCCGGCACTGGGTCAGGCGGCCATCCGCAAGCTCGAAGAAAGAGCAATTTCTCCCAACTAATCGCCCAACTGCCCCGCTGGCGTCCGCCACGAGACATTCCATTTTCTAAAGAAAATCGTCGAAAATCAATAGTTTGGGAAGTGGTAGCGGAGGAGGGACTCGAACCCCCGACACGCGGATTATGATTCCGCTGCTCTAACCAGCTGAGCTACTCCGCCATACCGACGCCGACCGATGATCGGCTCGATCTGGTGCACCGGCGATGCGGTGCAGGCCGCGTCCTCTAGGGGCAAGGTATATGTGGCCTACAAGGCCGCGAAGGCCTGGGTGTCCAAGGACCAGAGCCGGCCCGT
>DATKFS010000349.1:0-8119 GCA_035511275.1 Novosphingobium sp. | reverse complement strand
ATCACCATGATCGAGCTGATGCCCGTCGCGCATTTCGACGGCGACCATGGCTGGGGATACGACGGGGTGCTGCCCTATGCCCCGCACCCGGCCTACGGCTCGCCCGAGGACTTGCGCGCCTTCGTCGATGCCGCCCACGATCTTGGCATGGGCGTGCTGCTCGACGTGGTCTACAACCACTTCGGGCCCTCGGGTAACTACCTCGCCGCGTGGTGCCCGGCCTTCTTCCATGGCGACCGCTCCTCGCCCTGGGGCGCGGGCATCGCGTTCGAGACGCCGGCGGTGCGCGCGTTCTTCATCGCCAACGCCCTGCACTGGCTGGAGGAGTACCGCTTCGACGGGTTGCGCCTCGACGCCGTCCACGCGATCGAGGATCATTCGGAAACGCACTTCCTCGACGAACTGGGAACCCGCATCCGCGCCCGCGACTGGGACCGCCCGATCCATCTCGTCACCGAGGACGAGCGCAACCTCGCGCGCTATTTCACGCCCGGGGCGCCGTTCGACGCCACCTCGAACGATGACTGGCACCACGCCGTCCACTGCCTGTTGACGGGTGAGGACGAGAGCTACTACGCCCCCTTCGCCGCCGATCCCGTCGCCGACATCGCCCTGGCCCTTGCCGACGGCTACGTCGAGCAGGGCCAGCCGCGGACGGACGACGGTGCGGCGCACAAGGGCGGCTCCCCGCGCGGCGAACCATCGTCGGCCCTGCCCGGCACCGCGTTCGTCAACTTCCTCGGCAACCACGACCAGGTCGGCAACCGCGCGCGCGGCGAGCGGCTGCACCAGTTGACGAGCGACCGCCATGCCCTGCGCGTCGTCACGGCGCTGACCCTGCTCACGCCCTTCGTGCCGATGCTGTTCATGGGCGACGAGTTCCTCACCGACGCGCCGTTCCAGTTCTTCGCCGACTTCACCGGAGACCTCGCCGAAGCCGTGCGCAAGGGCCGCGCGGAGGAGTTCGCCGGCTTCGCCAGCTTCGGCGGCGAGGTTCCTGATCCGATCGCGCGAGCGACCTTCCTCGCCTCCAAGATCGGCGCGCCCACCTGCGCGGAGCAGGACGAGCACATGCAGTTCGTCCACGGCCTCCTCGGCCTGCGCGCGCGGCACGTCGTCCCGCTGCTCGGCCGCAACCCCGCCCCGGCCGCGACCGTTTCGCGGGATGGGGCGGACATCGCCGCGCGGTGGTCGTGCGGGCCGGGAACGCTCGACCTGCGCGTCCGGCTGGGAACAGGCGCCGAGGCGTTCCAGCCGCACCCGCAGCCGTTCCTCAGGCTCGCCGACGCTACGAGCCCGCTCGCGTTCTCGATCGCCTTGTTCCCGGAGTGACCCCGATGCCAGCCGCGCCCGTTCCCGTCGCCACCTACCGCCTGCAATTGCGCTGCGGCGTCGATCTCGACCAGGCGCGCGACCTGCTGCCGTGGCTGGAGGGGCTGGGCGTCAGCCACCTCTACCTCGCGCCCCCATTCCATGCCGCCAGCGGGTCCACCCACGGCTACGACGTGATCGACCCGACCCGCATCGACCCCGCGATCGGCGGCGACGAGGCTTTCGTGCGCCTTGCCGACGCGGCGCGGGCAGCGGGCATCGGCATCGTGGTCGATATCGTGCCCAACCACATGGCCTTCACCCCGGAGAACCCCTGGCTCGCCGACGTCCTGCGGCACGGCCGGGCAAGCGGCAACGCGCGGATCTTCGACATCGACTGGGACCGCATCGAGGCCACCGGCGCGCGCATCCATTTCCCGGTGCTCAACGGTGCCCCCGCCGATCTCCTCGCTGCGGGCGAGATCGCCATCGCGGGCACGGCGCCGGACCCCAGGCTGCGCGTCTACGAGCGCGACTATCCGCTGCTCCTGACCGACTTGTCCGCCGCCCTCGCCGCAGGATCGCGCCCGCTGGATGCCGACGCGCTTGCCGCCCTGCTGGACGAGCAGCACTGGTCGCTGGGCGACTGGCGCGGCGATCCGGGGCTCGTCGCCCACCGCCGCTTCTTCAACATCACCGACCTTGTCGGCGTGCGGCAGGAGGACCCGGAGGTCTTCGCGCTCACCCATCGCTGGATCGTCGAGCAGGTCGCGGCCGGACGGATACAGGGTCTGCGCGTCGATCACGTCGATGGCCTCGCCCGGCCCGGCGGCTACCTGCACTGGCTGCGCGAGGCGGTCGGCGAGGTGCCGGTCTGGGTGGAGAAGATCGTCAAGCCGGGCGAGGAATTGCCGGGCTCCTGGCCCGTCGAGGGGATGAGCGGCTACGAGTTCATGGGCCCGGTCACGCGCCTCCTTACCGATCCGCGCGGGCTGGCCGCGATGCGCGGCGCGGCGCGGCGCGCGGTGCCGCAGGATGCCGGGCAGGAAATCCGCAAGGTGCGCCGCGAACTGCTCGACGCGGTCTTCGTGCCCGAACTGGCGCGGGTGACCGACGCCGCGCTTCACGCCCTCGCCGCGCGCGAGGACGCCCGGCCCGCTCTGGCCGAGGGCATCGCCGGGCTGGCGACGGCCTGGCCGGTCTATCGCTCCTACGCCGCCGACCTCTGCCCGCTCTCCGCCCTCGTCACCGACAGCGTGGCGGCGACGCAGGCCCCGGCTTCCGCGCTGCTCGACCTGCTGCGTGCGCCCGACGACCCGCTCGCCCGCGCCTTCGCCGCGCGCTTCGAGCAGCTGACCGGCGCCCTCACCGCCAAGTCGGAGGAGGACACGGTGTTCTTCCGCAGCGTCGCCTACCTGCCGTTCTGCGAGGTCGGCTCCGAACCGGACCTCGACGCGATCACCCCCGGGGACTTCGCCGCGATCATGGCCGACCGCGCCGCGCACACGCCGCTCGCGCTGGACGCGCTCTCCACCCACGACACCAAGCGCTCCGCCGATGCGCGCGCGGTGCTGGTCGCCCTCAGCCACTTCCCGGAGGAAGCCGCCGCGCTCTACGAGGAGGCGCGCGCCAGCGCCCGCGCCGCCGCAGTGCCCGAAGGATGGGGCCTCTACGCCCTCCAGACCGCGCTGATGCTGCGCGGGCAGGACGACGCGGAGGACCGCATCGCCGCGCACATCGCCAAGGCCATGCGCGAGGGCAAGGACCTCTCCCGCCACGAAGCGCCGGACGAGGCCGCCGAAGCCGCCGTCACCGCGCTCGCCCGGGACCTCGCCCGCAGCATGACCCTGCCGCCCCGGTTCGATGCGGCGGTGGAAACGGTGGTGCTGGCGCAAGTCGCGCTGCAGCTCACCGCGCCCGGAATCCCCGACATCTACCAGGGAACCGAGGGCCTCGCGGTCGCCCTCACCGACCCCGACAACCGCCGCCCGGTCGGCTGGGATGCCCTGCCGCGGACGGGCGGCGCCAAGCTCGCGCTCACCCGCGACCTCCTCGCCCGCCGCCGCGCCGCGCCCGACCTGTTCGCGCGCGGGACCTACCGGCTGGAGGACCGGGGCGCCTCGCTGCTGGTCGAGCGCGCGTGGGAGGGCGAGACCTTCGCCTTCGCGATTCCGCTGGTGCAGGCCGGGCCTGCCGGCGACCGCCCCGAAGCCGAGGACCTCGCGCTGCTGCCCTAGGCGGCCTTGCCCCGATCCCGCGACGTTCCAAGTCCGCATCGTTGCTGTTCACGCGGTGTTCCGTCCCGCTGCGGCCCAACTTGCTCCAGAACGGCGATTTGATTGCCTGACGGGTCGACAAGCGCGGCGTAACCGTGTTTGGGGGCACGGCGCTGGCCTATCGCTGCTGCGATGCGCTGCCTATCGAACACTGGCCGATTGAAGACAGGACTGGACCATGGACGAGAACCTCCGCCGCGCGGCACTGGACTACCACTTCCTCCCGCGCCCCGGGAAGCTGGCCATCGAGCCGACCAAGCGCATGGTGAACCAGCGCGACCTCGCGCTCGCCTACTCGCCCGGCGTCGCCGCGCCCTGCATGGAGATCGCCGCCGATCCCGCCAAGGCGCTGGACTATACCGCGCGCGGCAATCTCGTCGCGGTCATCACCAACGGCACCGCCGTGCTCGGCCTCGGCGCGATCGGCGCGCTGGCCTCGAAGCCGGTGATGGAAGGCAAGGCGGTCCTGTTCAAGAAGTTCGCCGACATCGACGTGTTCGACATCGAGGTCGACACCACCGATCCCGAGAAGTTCGTCGAGGCGGTCGCGCTGCTCGAGCCGACCTTCGGCGGCATCAACCTCGAGGACATCAAGGCGCCCGAGTGCTTCGCGATCGAGGCCGCGCTGAAGGCGCGCATGAACATCCCGGTGTTCCATGACGACCAGCACGGCACCGCGATCACTGTCGCCGCCGCCGTGCGCAACGCGCTCGTGCTGCAGGGCAAGACGCTGGCCGATGCGCGCCTCGTCACCTCGGGCGCGGGCGCGGCGGCGCTCGCCTGCGTCGACCTCCTCGTCTCGATGGGCCTGCCGGTCGAGCATGTCACGCTGACCGACAAGGACGGCGTGATCCACTCGGGTCGCGAGGGGATGCTGCCCAACATGGCCCGCTACGCCCGCACCACCGACGCGCGCTCGCTGCCCGAAGTGCTGCCCGGCGCCAACGTGTTCCTCGGCCTCTCGGCCCCCGGCGTGCTCAAGCCCGAGTGGCTGCCGATGCTCGCGCCCAACCCGCTGATCTTCGCGCTCGCCAATCCCGAGCCGGAAATCCGCCCCGAAGTCGCGCGAGAAGTGCGCCCCGACGCAATTATCGCCACCGGGCGTTCGGACTACCCGAACCAGGTCAACAACGTCCTGTGCTTCCCGTACATCTTCCGCGGCGCGCTGGATGTCGGCGCGACGCAGATCAACGAGGCGATGAAGGCCGCCGCCGCCGAGGCGATCGCCGCCCTCGCCCGCGTCCCCGCCGACGACAGCGTGGCGCAGGCCTATGGCGGCCGCCGCCTGGTCTTCGGCCCCGAATACATCATCCCCACCCCCTTCGACCCGCGCCTGATCGCCGAGATCGCGCCCGCCGTCGCCAGGGCCGCGATCGACAGTGGCGTCGCCACGCGCCCGATCGACCTTGACGAGTACAAGCGCTCGCTCGCCAGCCTCAACACCCGTTCGGCGCAGGTCATGCTGCCGGTGTTCCAGGCCGCGCGCGGCGCGCAGAAGCGCGTCGCCTATGGCGAGGGCGAGGACGACCGCGTGCTGCGCGCCGTGCAGGACGCGCTGCGCGAGGGCATGGTGCGCCCGACGCTGGTCGCGCGCCGCCGCATCCTCGAACAGAAGCTCCCCGAGCTGGGCCTCCAGTTCAAGCTGGACGAGGACGTCGACGTCGTCGATCCCGAGGCCGACAGCGCGCTGATGGGCGAACTGGTGGAAGCCTACCGCGCCGTAGCCGCGCGCAAGGGCGTGCCCGCCGCCGAAGTGCTGCGCCACGCCTATCGCCGCCCCACCGTCACCGCCGCGATGCTGCTGCGCACCGGCCATGTCGATGCGGCGCTGGTCGGCGGCAACTCGGAATACTGGGGCCAGGTCGAGCATGTCCTGCGCATCATCGACCGCACCCAGCCCCACGGCCGGGTCTATGCGCTCTCGGGCCTGATCCTCGATGCGGGCGCGCTGTTCATCACCGACACCCACATGGTCCCCGATCCCACACCCGAGCAGGTCGCGGAAATGTCCGTGCTGGCCGCCGCCGCCGTCAAGCGGTTCGGGCTGGAGCCGCGCGTGGCGCTGCTCTCGCACTCGAACTTCGGGTCCTCGCATAGCCCCAGCGCCCGCAAGATGCGCGCGGCGGCAGCCATGGTGAAGGCCAACGCGCCGGACCTGCTGGTGGACGGCGAGATGCATGCCGATGCCGCGCTCAGCCAGGCGCTGCGTGACAAGCTGGTGCCCGACAGCCGCTTCCAGGGCGCGGCGAACCTGCTGGTCATGCCCAACCTCGATGCCGCGAACATCACGCTGACGGCGCTCTCCGCCTCGTCCAGGTCGCCCACCATCGGGCCGATGCTGCTGGGCCTCGCGCAGCCGATCCACGTCCTGACGCCGGGCGTCACCGCGCGCGGCATCCTCAACCTGACGAGCATCGCGGTGAGCGGGGTGGACGAGGACGCGACGGTGGCGGCGGGCTGACGGGCCCCGCGCACGTTTCAACCGGATCGTCGTCCCAGCGAAGGCTGGGACCGCTGGCCGGGCTGCACCCCCTAGCGGCGGCCCGCCCTCAGCCCGCCTGATACCCCGCCAGCCTGAGCGCGCCGTCGAGCGAATCGCCCAGCGGTTCGCTCAGCCGCTCGACGGTGCGGGCGCGCAGCCAGCGGCTCATGCGCGGGGCGAGGCCGCCGACGAGAGTGCAGCGGTTGGCGCCGCGCTCGAAGATCGTCTCGATGAAGCGCTCGATGTGTCCGGCCGCGTTCTCGACGATGGAACGCGCGATCACGTCGTCGGCCTCGGCGTAGTCCATCACCAGCGGCGCGAACAGGCCGTAGTCGCGCGGAGTGGCGCTATCCATCCAGGCGATAGCCTGCGCGGTGTCGTGTCCGAAGCGCTCGGTGACGGCGGCGCTGAGCGGGGTCCTGCGGGTGCGCCCGTCGAGCGCGCGCAGGGCGTGGCGCATGGCCGAGAGGCCCAGCGCGGCACCGCTGCCCTCGTCGGAGATCGGGAAGCCGTAGCCGCCGATGGTGAACTCGTGCCCGTCGATCCGCAGTTGCGCGGCGCTGCCGGTGCCGATGATGAGGATCGCCCCGTCCTGCCCGCCATGCGCGCCGAGGTTCGCGATCGCCGCGTCGGTGGCGTAGTTCACTCCGGCGAAACCGAAGTCCAGTTCGGCCAGCGCCTCGCGCAGGCCGGGGCGGGTGATCCCGGCGATGCCCATGCCGGCGCGGATCGTGGCGCGCTGCTCCACCGACAGTCCCGCCTCGGCCACCGCCTGGTCGGCGGTTTCGAGCAGCGTCTCGTAGAGCGCCTCGATGCCGATGCGCGCGTTGGCGGTGCCCGACCGGCCCTGCCCGATCACCGCGCCCTGCGCGTCGATCAGCCGCGCCCGGCAGTTGCTGCCGCCCGCGTCGATGCCGAGGAAATAGGTCATGGCTGGTCTCCGGTTGCCCCGCCGCCTGCCCAGTCTCTCTCACGAGGCGTATGGCCGATGCCGGGATTGAGCTGGTTGCGCGGGTCGATGCTGCGGTAGAACTGCGCCAGCGAGGGCTTGGCGACATAGAGGTGGCCGACGTTGTGCTCCGCCGGATACTGCGCCCCGCGCGCGTCGAGCAGCGCCCATAGCGCGTGCTCGAAGGCGAGCGGATTGGCGCCCTTCCTCACGATGTAGTCCTGGTGGAACACCTGGCAGAAGAAGTGCCCGTAGTAGAGCGCGTGGATCGTCTGCGCGGCGAGGTCCGGCGGCAGCGTCTCCTCCCATTCGCGCGTGTTGCGCGGCAGCGCCACGTCGAGCGCGACGATGTCCTCCACTTCGGCGGCATGGACAGCACGGTAGCGCACGGCCGCCCCCGCCGCGACGAAGCGGTGGAGGAAGGCCTTGGCGGCCTCGCTCGCCGTGCATTCGAAATGATCGCCGATGCCGTCTCCGGGGAACAGCCGGGCGAGCAAATCGCGCGCCGCCTCGACCTGTTCGCGCGGCAACTTCAGGATCAGGTGATGCGCGAAGCGCTCGCGGTATTCGCGCATCCTCGGCGGCAGGTGGTCGGGGATGAAGCGCCCCGCCCACTGCATCAGCCGGTCGCTGAGGCCGTTTCCGAGCACGCCGTCGAACCGCGACTTGGCGGCGAACAGCGCGGGCAGCCGGTCGGTGCCGAGGCGCTCGATGGCGAAGAACATGTCGCGGCCGTAGCGGTCGGCCACGTCGAAGGCGTCGCTGTGCATGTACTCGCCCGCGATCGGCAGCGTGTCGAAATCGCGCAGCATCGTGCGGCGCAGCTCGGTCAGGCGGTCGGGCTCGGACGTGCCGATGTAGAACGTCGTCGTCTCGTCCTCACGCGCGAAGGTGTCGAGGCGGACGGCGAAGACGATCAGCTTGCCCGCGCTCCCCGCCGCCTCGAACAGGCAGCGCGGATCCGCGTTGAAGCGCGCGGGCGCGGGGCTTTCAATGTCGCGGACATGCTCGGCATAGCTGTGGTCGTGGGCCCAGCGGTCGCCCGCCGGGTCAATGTCGGCCTCGGTGAACGAGCCGTTTTCGAGGCGCGAGAGCACCTCC
>DATKFS010000348.1:0-9167 GCA_035511275.1 Novosphingobium sp. | reverse complement strand
GGCAATACCGAGACTTTCACGCTGATCTCAGTCTACCCCTCGGGCACGGCCGAGAGCGTCGCCGGCAAGTCGCACGGCATCCCTACCGCCGGCTCGACGATCAAGATCATCGACCCGCTGACCGGCGCCACCATGCCGCTGGGCGAGCGCGGCGAGATCGCGGTGAAAGGCCCGACGCTGATGCTCGGCTACCTCGGCATCCCGCTCGACGAATCGCTCGACGGCGAGGGCTTCCTGCGCACGGCCGACGGCGGTTACGTGGACGAGCAGGGCCGCCTGTTCTGGGAAGGCCGCCTGAACGACATCATCAAGACCGGCGGCGCCAACGTCTCGCCGCTCGAGATCGACGAGGTGATCCGCGCCCACCCGGAGGTCAAGGTCTCGCAGACCGTGGGCGTGCCGGACGAACTGCTGGGCGAACTGGTCGTCACCTGCATCGTCCCGGTCGAAGGCGCCAGCCCGAGCGCCGAGGCGATCCGCGACTTCGCCAAGGACAAGCTCTCCAGCTACAAGCTGCCGCGCCGGGTCCTGTTCGTCGAGGAGACCGACCTCAAGACCACCGGCAGCGCCAAGATCAAGACCGCCGACCTGCGCAAGCTGGCGGCGGAGCGGCTGGCGGAGACGGGGGCGTAAGGCACGTCGTCCCCGCGAAGGCGGGGACCGCAGGCCGGGCAGCACTGGCTGTCGGCAAGGCGGTGCGGGCCGGGCAGCGGTCCCGGATCAGGTCCGGGACGACGGATATTCGGAGAGACCAATGACCCCAGACTTCGCCGACTGGCTCGCCATCTGCAACCTCAAGGCCGCCTATTGCCGCCTGCTCGACACCAAGGACTGGGAGGGCTGGAAGGCGCTGTTCACCGAGGACTGCGTGGTCGACACGAGCCCCAGCGGCGGCACGGTGGAGGAGGGGCGCGAGCGCTTCGTGGCGATGGTCAGCCGATCGTTGGCCGACGCGAAGACCGCGCACCAGATCCACGCGCCCCAGATCAACGTCGAGGGCGATACCGCGCAAGTCGTCTGGGCGATGCAGGACCGGGTCATCAAGGACGACTTCGCGCTGACCGGCTACGGCCATTACCACGAGACCTGCGTGCGCACGCCCGAAGGCTGGAAGATCGCGCGCCAGACGCTCACGCGCCTGATCGTCGAGATGGACAAGCGTTGAGGCCCGCAATCGATTTGTCTGGCCAACCCTAAGCAGGCTCACTAGTCCTCTGGCGATGGAACGCAGGGTGGGCACGGTCCTGGCACAAGTCTCGCGCCTCATGCGGCGCGCTTTCGACGAGCGCGCGCGGGAGATCGGGGTGACCCGGCCGCAGTGGCAGGTGCTCGGCGTGCTGCGCCGCTACGAGGGCATCCGGCAGGCGGGCCTCGCCGACATCCTCGAGGTCGAGCCGATCACCGCCGGGCGCATGATCGACCGGATGCAGGACGCGGGCCTCGTCGAGCGGCGCGCCGATCCGGCAGACCGGCGGGCCTGGAACCTCCACCTCACCAAGCGCGGTGCCGACATGATCGAACGCCTCCAGCCCCTTGCCGTGGAGACTTCCGACGCGGCGCTGGCGGGGATCAGCGATGCTGACAAGGCGCAGTTGCTGGAGACGCTGGAAACCATCCTCGGCAACCTCACCGGCAAGCCCGCGACGAGCGATCCGCTCGATCACTGAGCCCCCGTCGTCCCCGCGAACGCGGAGGACGCCGACGTTCCTTCAGGCGCAATATTGTCAGGCAGGCCGATCATTGCGGCATCGCCCCGGCGCGTGCGTTCGAACCATCGTCGCTGCGATAGGCTGGCCGTTGCCTGTTCGCTATGATGCTGGAAAGCAGACGGACCCGCACGGCGGGACAACCGATCACCTGGGAGGAACTGTGGGCAAGACGATCGTCATTACCGGCGCCGGAGCCGGTCTCGGCAAGGCCCTCGCGCGGCGCTTCGCGGAGGAGGGCGAGACGGTGATCCTGCTCGGGCGCACCCTGTCGAAAGTCCAGGCGCTGGCCGAGGAACTGGGCGGGGATGCCCTTGCGGTCGAGTGCGACGTCGCCAATCCCGATTCCGTGCGCGCCGCTTTCGCCGCGATCGCCGAAAAGCACCCGAAGATCGACGTGCTCATCAACAATGCCGGCATCTACGAACCCTTCACGATCGCCGAGGCGACCGACCGGCAGATCGACTCGATCATCGCCACGAACCTCAACGGCCCGATCTACTGCTGCCGCTCGGCTATCCCGATGATGGAGCGCGGCGGCCTCATCATCAACGTCGGCAGCGAGTCCGTGGCGGTGCCCTTCGTGATGCTGTCGCTCTACCAGTGCAGCAAGGCGGGGCTGGAGATGTTCACCACGTCGCTCGAGGCGGAGCTTGAGGAATCCGGCATCCGCGTCGCGCTGCTGCGCGCCGGGCCGATGTTCGACGAGAGCAAGGAGTCGCCCGGCTGGGACCGCGATGCCGCGATGCGCTTCCACATGGGCTGCGCGAAGAACGGGCTCGACCTGCGCACCCGCGCCGTCTCGCATTCCAATTCGGTCACGGGCGTGTTCCGCGCGGTCATCGACCTGCCGCCGGACGTGCGCGTCTCCCACGTCTCCATCGGCGCCCGCACGGCCTGATCGTCACCCCGTTCCAGCTTTTCTCGCCAAGGATCCTCTCATGACCACTCTCCCCGACGCAAAGCTCTACATCGACGGCAAGCTGCGCGACGCGACCGGCGGCGGCACGTTCGACATCATCAGCCCCTGGACCGGCGAGCCGGTCGGCAAGGCGGCCGACGCCACCGCCGCCGACGTCGACGAGGCGATCGCCGCCGCCCGCCGCGCCTTCGACGAGACCGACTGGTCGACCAACGTCGAGAAGCGCGTCGCCCTGGTGACCAAGTACCGCGAGCTGTTCGAGCGCGAGCGCGACCGCCTCGGCGAACTCGCCATCAACGAGGCCGGCGCCGCGCAGGGTGCGGTGGGCCGCGCCCACGTCGGCATGGCGCTCGACGGCTGGGACGAATACATGAACGTGTTCGGTAGGCTTGAGTGGGAGAAGGACTACGGCGAGAAGCCCGCCTTCGGCATGATCCACAAGCGCCTCGGCGTGCGCGAGGCGGTCGGCGTGGTCGGTGCGATCACGCCGTGGAACGTGCCGCTCTACGTCAACATCGGCAAGGTCGTCGCGGCGCTGCTGGCGGGCTGCACCGTGATCCTGAAGCCCGCGCCGAACACGCCCGGCATGGGCGCGATCTTCGGCGAGCTGGCGGAGGAGGCCGGCTTCCCGGCGGGCGTCATCAACGTCGTCTTCGGCGCCGACCCGGCGCTGGCGGGCGAAATGCTGGTGACCGACCCGCGCGTCGACCTGATCTCGTTCACCGGCTCGACGGGCGTCGGCAAGCGGATCATGGAGCAGGGCGCGGCGACGCTGAAGCGCGTGTTCCTCGAACTGGGCGGCAAGTCGGCCAAGATCGTGCTCGACGATGCGCCCAACTTCACCATGGACGTGGCGATGACCATGCTGGTGTTCCACGCCGGGCAGGGCTGCGCGGTGCAGTCGCGCCTGCTGGTGCCCAAGAGCCGCTACGAGGAGGTCAAGGCCATCCTCAAGGGCGCCTACGGCAACTTCGGGGACAACTGGGGCGATGTCGAGAACCCCGCGCACATCATGGGCCCGGTCGTCTCCAAGCGCCAGATGGAGCGCGTGAAGAGCTACATCGACCTCGGCCAGGAAGAAGGGGCGACGCTGCTCGCGGGGGGCAACATCCGCCCCGACAAGGGCGGCGGCTGGTTCGTCGAGCCGACCTGCTTCGTCGACGTGACCAACGACATGCGCATCGCCCAGGAGGAAATCTTCGGCCCGGTCCTGGTGGTCATCCCCTACGAGGACGACGAGGACGCGATCCGCATCTCGAACGACAACGCCTACGGCCTGTCGGGCGGCGTTTCGGGCAGCCACGATCGTGCGATGAACATCGCCCGCCGCGTCAAGACCGGCTCGATGAGCGTCAACAACGGCATGTGCATCGCCGGCGACATCCCGTTCGGCGGCTTCAAGGCCAGCGGCATGGGCCGCGAATGGGGCCTCGAGGGCATCGAGGAATACACCGACGTCAAGATGCTGGCCTGGCCGGTCGGACAGGTCGAGCCGGCCTGAGCCACGGGCCAGGGGGCTCCAGTGGTGGGGGGCGAACCCGAGGTGGCCGACACCGGCCACCTCGCGGCCCTGTCGCCGTCGCTTTCGGCGGCGGTGTCGGTGTCCTGCGCCGCGGTCAGCCATAACGTCAACGGGCAGAAACTGGGCCGCAAGGGCAGGGTCACGCGCGAGCGGATCCTGGCCGCGGCGATCGAGCTGATCGAGGCTTCGGGAGAGCCGGTGACGCTCGGCCGCGTGGCCCGGCAGGCCTCGCTCGGCATGACTTCGGTCTACAACTACTTCACCGACATGACCGAACTGCTGCTGGCCGCGCTCGAGCCGGTCATGGCGACGGCCGCGGAGGACTACCTTTCCGTCCTGCAGGACCGCTGGCCGGACGAGGCGCTGTTCGAGCACTGCTACCGCTTCGTCAGGGCCTACCACGGCTTCTGGCTGCGCCATTCCCGTCTGCTCCACATGCGCAACGCGCTGGCCGACCAGCAGGACGCGCGCATGATGAACCACCGCATCGAAAGCAGCCGCCCGATCATCGGCCTGCTGGTGCGCCAGATGGGCGACGAGGCGCTCGGCCTCGGTCCGCACACCTCCATGGCGACGATGCTGATGATCGGGATCGAGCGCTCCGTCACGCTGGTCACTGACCGCGAACTGCGCCGCCTCGTGGAGATGGGGCCGGAAGTGAGCGAGGACCGCTATCTCGTCCCCGGCGCCCGGCTGATGGAGTTCGCGATCAGCGATGCGCGCGCCGGCAGCACGGCCCGCGAACCCATCGCGCTGCTGGACTGAGGCGTCGGTCCCCCGAAGGCGGGGACGACGATCAACCCCCAAGCCACAAACGAAAAGGCGGCGCCCTCGCGGGCACCGCCTTTGCATTCGTTCAGCCCTGGCCGCGCTTACTTGCCGCGCAGCTTGCGGTGCTTGGTGAGGTCGAGGACTTCGCTCGGGTTGGCGTCGTCCTGCAGCAGGCCGAGGCGACGGGCGACTTCCTGGTAGGCCTCTTCCTCGCCGCCGAGGTCGCGGCGGAAGCGGTCCTTGTCGAGCTTTTCGCCGGTGGTCATGTCCCACAGGCGGCAGCCGTCGGGGCTGATCTCGTCGGCGAGGATCACGCGGCTGTAGTCGCCGTCCCAGATGCGTCCGAATTCGAGCTTGAAGTCGACGAGGCGGATGTTGATCGCCGCGAACATGCCCGCCATGAAGTCGTTCACGCGGATCGCCATGGCGGCGATGTCCTGCATCTCGTCGTTGTTGGCCCAGCCGAAGCACGCGATGTGCTCCTCGGCCACCATCGGATCGCCGAGCGCGTCGTCCTTGTAGTAGTACTCGATCAGCGTGTGGGGCAGCATCTCGCCCTCGGGAATGCCGAGGCGCTTGGAGATGGAGCCGGCAGCCACGTTGCGCACCACGACCTCGATCGGGATGATCTCGACCTGGCGCACGAGCTGCTCGCGCATGTTGAGGCGGCGGATGAAGTGGTTGGGCACGCCGATGTGGTTGAGGCGCGTGAACACATACTCGCTGATGCGGTTGTTGATCACGCCCTTGCCCTGGATGGTGCCCTTCTTCTGCGCGTTGAACGCAGTGGCGTCATCCTTGAAGTACTGGATCAGCGTGCCGGGTTCGGGACCTTCGTAGAGGATCTTGGCCTTGCCTTCGTAGATCTGGCGGCGACGGGACATGCGCGTGGTCCTTGAATCGACATAAGAGCAAACCCCGGGCGATCGAGCCGCTTTGGCGACTTCCACGGCCGGGGCATTCGAGCGCGCATATAGTGCAACCGGGGTCAAAAGCAAACTGCCCGAAGGAGACTTGGTGCCGGGCGTCCGGTTGGGCAGGATGGCGGGATCGACGATCGCGGGAGCAGGGCATGGAGGAGGGCGCGGAGGAAGGCATCGCCGCATGGATCGGGGAGGTCGTGGGCATGCCTCAGGTTTCCGGCTGGGTGAGCGTGGACATGGCGATGATCGGCGGTTTCGCCGACGTCACGCGGGACTGGAACTTCCTTCACACCGACGATGCGGCGGCGCAGGGCGCCGGCATGGAGCGGCGCATCGCCCATGGTTTCCTGACGCTGTCGCTGATGTCGCCCATGCGGCTCGATGCCGGGCTCCGTCCCTGCCCGGGGATGCGCATGGCGATGAACTATGGGCTCGACTCGGTGCGCTTTCTGGCGCCCGTCCACGCCGGGGACCGCATCAGGGGCCATTTCCGGACGCTGGAGATCGTCGAGCAGCAGCCGGGCCGCTATCGCGAGACGGTGGAGGCCCGCGTCGAGATCGAAGGGCAGGAGCGCCCGGCGCTGGTGGCGAGGTGGATCGCGCTCTACCTGACCTGATCCGGCTCGAGCAGTTCGGCGACGAGATGGCGGGCGGCCTCGCTGACGAGGCGCCAGGTCTCCTCGAACCCCTCGGGCCCGCCGTAGTAGGGATCGGCGACGTCCTGCCCGGCGTGGCCCGGCACGTGGTCCAGCAGGAGCGAGAGGCGGGCCTGAGCCCCCGCCGGAGCGATGCGCCTGAGGTCGGCGAGATTCTCGGCGTCGAGGGCGACGATGCGGTCGAAATGGAGGAAGTCGCGGGGTTTTACCTGCCGGGCGCGGTAGGCGGCAATGTCGATGCCGTGGCGCGCGGCTTCGTCGCAGGAGCGCGGGTCCGGGCCCTTGCCGGTGTGCCATGCGCCGGTGCCGGCCGAATCGACGCGGACTTCGACGCCCGCCTGCTCGGCCGCATGGCGCAGCGCGGCTTCGGCGAGGGGGGAACGGCAGATGTTGCCGAGGCAGACGAACAGTACCGAGGGAATGCGGGCCATGGCGCGACGATAGCCGCCGCGCGGGGGAACGTCACGTGTCAGCAGCGGCGGGTCAATGATGGCCGAGCAGGCGCCTGAGGATGGAGGGGCGTTCCATGGGCTGGATCGGGCCGTGGATGCGGCGGCGGAGCACCGGATCCTGCGGAGCGCCGGCACTGCCCAAGCGGCGGATTGCATCGGTGCGATTGTTCGACGAGGCCATGGTGACTGCTCCGTGCCGGGGGCGCTTCCACAGGCAAATGCGCCAGCGGGGCGATGGTTTCCCGGCAACCGCACGAAGGCGATTCAGGGGTGCGGAACGGGCTTCAGGATTCCGGGGCGAGGCCATTGGCGCGCCGTCTTTCGCGCTCGAACGCGGGCAGTTTCATGCCCTTGGTACGGCTCGTCAGGTGGAACTGGCGGCACAGTGCGCAGCGGTAGGGCCGCAGGGGGAACGGGGCCGCGGCGGCGACCGCGAGGGCCGCCTCCTGCGTCGCGTAGCGGGCCTTGCGCCGGCAGACGCCGGGGCTGGTGCGCACGTCAGGCCAGCAGCCGGGGACCGAGCAGCATGAGCAGCTTGACGTCGATCGCGTAACCCTGCGCGCGCCATTCCTCCACCGCCTGCTCGATCGCGTCGAGCGGCACGCGGTGGACGAGGATGTCCTCGCTGTCCACGCCGCCGCCGTCGCCGACCTTCACCAGGTCGCGCGCGCGGAAGAGGGTGAAGCTCTCGCTGACCATGCCGGGCGAGGAGTGGAATTCGCCCACCGTCTCCATGGCGCCCGCGCGGTAGCCGGTCTCTTCCTCCAGCTCGCGCGCGGCGGCGATGGCGGAATCCTCGTCGGCATTGTCGTCGTGGTCGCCGACGAGGCCGGCGGGAAGCTCGATGCAGCGCTTGCCGAGGGGGACGCGGAACTGGTCGACGAGGATGACGTGGTCCTCCGCATCGACGGCGAGGATCACCGCCGCGCGGATGCCGCGCGCGCGGCTCACGTATTCCCAGCGGCCCTGCCGCTTGGTGGTGATGAACCGGCCCTCCCACATGACTTCCACCGGCTTTTCGGCGTCGTAGTGGTCGGAAAGGGGTGCGTTCATACTTCGATCAGCCTGTCGGGAAGTTCGTTGACGTCGCCCTCGAGCCGGGGGACGTGGGTGGCGAGGATCGTGCCGACCTTGGCGATGGCGGCGATCATCGCGTCGGCGGTGCGGCCTTCGCGCAGTTCGCCGAGCATGGCGTTCATCGCCTCCGCCCAGACCCCCGGCTCGACCCTGGTGGCGATCGCCTCGTCGGCGACGATCTCGGCGCGGTGCTCGCGCATCGAGAGGTAGATGAGGATGCCGGTGCGCCCCGTCGTGCGCCGCTCGGCGCCGATGCGGAAGGCGCGCTGGGCCCGCTCGTGCACGCGCATGGTGCGGATCGGCGCGGGGACGAGGAAGAACTTCAGCGGCTGCCAGAGTTGCAGCAGCAGCATCCCCGCGAACTTGAGCGTGGCGACGCCGAGCGCCAGCGACAGGATCATGCGCGGGGTCCACTCGTGCCCCCAGTCGGCGATGAGCCGGTCGTAGAGGCCCATGTAGAAGTCCGGCGCGATCGCCAGCGCGCCGAGCGCGAGGAAGCCGACCAGCGCCGACCACGCCAGTGCCACGTCGGTGTAGCCGTCCGAACGGTCGGCAAGGATGGTGACGATCTCGCCGGAGCTGAGAAGCTCTGCCTCGGCCACGGCGGCGCTGATGCGCTGGTGGTCGGCCTCGGAAAGGTACTTGGGACTTGCCATGGCCTACCAGCTCCCGCTCGCGCCGCCGCCGCCGAAGCTGCCGCCGCCGCCCGAAAATCCGCCGCCGCCGCCTCCCCAGCCGCCACCGCCGCCCCAGCCACCGCCGTGATGGTCGTCGTCATCGCCGCCGAAGCCGCCGGGAAGCCAGATGATCGGCCCGCCGAACCCGCTGCGCCGCCGTCCGCCGCCGGATGCGGAGCGCAGGATCGGAAGGACGAAGAAGAAGATGATGACGAGGATGAAGATCACCGTGCCGAGCGAGATGTCGTCGCCATCGTCGGCGCGCTGCGCATCGGCCTGCGCGGCGATCTTCTGCGCTTCCTCGGGGGGAAGGGTGAGCTGCCGATCTTCGCCGAGAACAGGCCCGACCAGGTGCGGTTGTCCAGGTCGCCGGCCAGGGCGCTGCCGTCTTCCTTGCCGTCGAACCAGCCGATATTGGCGCCCAGGGTCCAGTCGCCGATGGGCTGGCTGTGGGTCAGTTG
>DATKFS010000347.1:0-13490 GCA_035511275.1 Novosphingobium sp. | reverse complement strand
CGCCAGCTCACCCGGCCGCAGCAGGGCTCCGCGCAGGACGGCGACGCGGTGGAGATCGGCGCCTACCTGCAGGCGCTCGTCCAGCAGATCGAGGGCGGCTGCTGCGACGTGGTGGGCGGGCGGCGGCTGCGGGTCGGCACGGACAGCGCGCTGGTCCCGGCGCGGATGGCGGCGGCGATCGGGCTGATCGTGTCCGAATGCGTGCTCAACGCCTGCAAGTACGCCTACCCCGCCGGAGCGCCGGGCGAAGTGCGCATCGACCTCAGGCTGGCGAGCGCCCACGCCCTGCGCCTGACGATCGAGGACGATGGCGCCGATATGGATGAAGACGGCATGGAGGCGCCCGCCGCCGGTTTCGGCACTCGCCTCGTCGAAATGCTGGCGGCACGCGTCGGCGGGGCGCTGCTGCGCGAAAGGGCGAATCCCGGCACGCGGGTGGTGCTGGCCGTGCCGCTGTGACCGCGCCGGGAAACCGGGGTTGCGCGTGAGCACGTCCGGCGGCACCCTTGGCGCCCGGTCCCGCTATGGGACCTGGCAGGAGGCGGCGATGCGCGGCGATGCCGATGCGCGGACAGTGGTGAACAGGATCTACGCCGGCGGCGCCATGGTGCTGGCGCTAGGCATCTTCGCACTCGACGCGCTAAGCCCGCTGCAGGGCGCGGTGGCGGTGCTCTATACCACGGTGGTGGTGCTGGTCGGCCGGACCCATTCGCGCCGCCTGATCCGCTGGGCGGCGCTGCTGTGCGCGCTGCTGGCGGTGATCGGCTACGGCGCCTCGCACTGGGACGACCCGGTCGGCTCCCCGGCGATGCGCCTTGCCGTCAGCCTGGTCGCCCTCGGCGTCACCACCGCGCTGTTCCTGCGCCAGCTGGCCGAGAGCGCCGAGCGCGCCCGCGCCGACGCGCGCTATCGCACGATCTTCTCCGCCGCCGGCTTCCCGATCTGGGAGTCCGACTGGTCGGGCGCCTACGCGCAGCTCAAGGGCGCGCGCGAGATGGACGAGAGCACGGTGACCCGGGCCTTCCGCTCCGCCCGGGTGCGCAACGCCAACGACGCCGCCGCGCGCCTGTTCGGGCTCACCGACCGCGCCGAGCTGATCGGCGGCACGGTGGACGACTTCGCCACCCCGGCCGCCTTCGACGCCCTCGCCCGCATCTACGCCGCGCTGCTGCGGGGCGAGACGGCGGTGGAGGTAGAGACCACCTTCGTTGCCCGCGCGGGCGCGGCGGTCGATGTCCTGCTGCAGGTCTCTCTCCCGCCCGATCACGCGGGCTGGAGCCGCGTGCTCATCATGGCGGTCGACGTCACCGAGCGGAACCGTGCGCAGGCCCGGCTGGCGCAGTCGCAGGCCGCGCTCACCCACATGTCGCGGGTGACCACGCTCGGCCAGCTCGCTGCCTCGATCGCGCACGAGGTGAACCAGCCGCTCTCGGCGATCATCACTTATGCGCGCTCCGGACGGCGCTGGCTGGAGCGCGAGGCGACGACCCCCGCGATCGGCGAGGTGGGCGACTGCCTCGACCATATCGCCGCCAACGGCACCCGCGCGGCGGACGTCATCGCAGGCATCCGCGAACTCGCCCGCAAGGCCGATCCGCGCCATGAAAGCGTGATGCTCGACGCGCTGGTCGAGGATACCGAGGCGCTGCTGCGCCGCGACCTCTCTACCCACGGGGTGACCCTGCGCATCGCCGTCGCCCCCGGCCTGCCGCGCCTGACGGGGGACCGGGTGCAATTGCAGCAGGTGCTGATGAACCTCGTGCTCAACGCCCAGCAGGCGATGGCCGGGCTGCCGCCCGAACGCCGCGAGATGAGCCTCACGGCCGACACCGACGCCGACGGAGACGCCGTCACGGTCGAGGTCAGCGACTGCGGCGCCGGCATCGTCGGCGATCCCGAAGCGCTGTTCCGCCCCTTCTTCACCACCAAGGACGACGGCATGGGCATGGGACTGGCGATCTGCCGCTCGATCATCGAACAGCACGGCGGCACGCTCGTCGCGCGCAACCGTCCCGGCGGGGGGGCGAGCTTCGTGCTGCGCCTCCCGGCGGCGCAAGGCGCGGAGGCGATTGCCGCATGACCTCGCCCCCCGAGCCTGCCCGCGTCTGCGTGCTCGACGACGATGCCGAAGTGCGCAGCGGCATCTCCAGCCTGCTGCGCTCCACCGGGCTGGAGGTGGCGCTGTTCGCCTCCACCGCGGAGTTCCTCGCCGCCGGGGTTCCGGACGTGCCCTCGTGCCTGGTGCTCGACATCCGTCTCTCGGGCGAGAGCGGGCTGGAGTTCCAGGAGCGCCTGGCCGCGCAGGGGCTGGTGATCCCGGTCATCCTCGTCACCGGCTACGGCGACATCCCGATGACCGTGCGGGCGATGCGCGCGGGCGCGGTGGACTTCCTCCCCAAGCCCTTCGACGACGAGCAGCTGCTCGCCGCCGTCCACGTCGCCCTTGCCGCCGATCGCACCCGCCGCGCCGCGCAGGCCGGCACCTCCACCCTGCGCGACGCGCACGAAGCGCTCACCCCGCGCGAGCGCGAGGTCATGGCGCTGGTCGTCACCGGCCTGATGAACAAGCAGGTCGCCGCGCGGCTGGAGCTTTCGGAGATCACCGTGAAGATCCACCGCGGCAACGTCATGCGCAAGATGCAGGCCCAGTCGCTCGCCGATCTCGTCCGCATGGCCGAGCAGCTGGGCGTCCGCGACGCCTCGATCCACCGGTATAACACGTGAGTATGATGGCCGGCCCGGCGGCCTGAGCCCAAGTGGGATCCGGGAGGACACGTTCCATCGGGCCCGCCCGAGCACACCGGAGAACACGTTGGTCGCCCCCTCTCCCGCGCCCCCGACGCCGCTGGTCGTCCCGCTCGTCGTCATCGTCGACGACGATGCCGGCGTGCGCGGCAGCCTCGACAGCCTGCTGCGCTCGGCGGGGATGCGCGGCCTCGGCTTCGCGCGGGGAGAAGAGCTGCTGGCCGCAGGCGTCGCTCCGGGCGCCGACTGCATCGTCACCGACCTGCACATGCCCGGCATGACCGGGCTGGATCTCCAGTCCGAACTGGCCCGGCGCGGCTGCAGGACGCCGGTGATCGTGATGACCGCCTTCCCCACCGACACCGCGCGCGACCAGGCTCTCTCGGCCGGAGCGCGCGCCTTCCTCGCCAAGCCGCTCGACCCCGACGCGCTGCTGGAAGCGATCGAGGCCGCGCTGGCCTAGGCCGCGCCCATACCTAGGTGTGGCTGGGACCCGTCCCTTTCCGCGCCTATTCTCGGCCGCATCCGGCGCGCCCCTGTCGCCGTGCACCCGAAGGAACGCCGATGTCCGAACACATCCTCGTCACCCCCGCCGAGCGCCATCTCGGCACCCCCACCGACCTCGGCGCGGATGCCACGCGCGACATTTCGGGGGGGCTCAAGGCGCTGCTGGCGGACGTCTTCGCGCTCTACCTCAAGACCAAGAACTTCCACTGGCACATGAGCGGCCCGAACTTCCGCGACTACCACCTCATGCTCGACGAGCAGGCCGACCAGATCTTCGCGATGACGGACCCGATCGCCGAGCGCGCCCGCAAGCTGGGCGGCACGACGATTCGCTCGATCTCGGACATCGCCGGTCACCAGCGCCTGCTCGACAACAACGCGCCCTACGTCGATCCGCTCGACATGCTGGCCGAGCTGCACGGCGACAACAAGCAGCTGGTCGCCGAGATGCGCCGCGTTCACGAACTGTGCGACGAATATCGCGACATCGCCACCGCGAGCCTCGTCGAAGTGTGGATCGACGAGACCGAGCGCCGCGCCTGGTTCCTTTACGAAAGCGGCCGCGGCGCCCGGGGCTGAGGCGCGGAAAGGCCCTGGAACCGCCGTCGGCCCGGCTTGCTGCACGTCCCGGCGCGGCAGGCGAGGCTTCGATAGCTATCTGCCGAATATGTGCTATAGGCCGTCGCGCTGATGTCGCCATCGACGGATATCGGGCCGCTTCAGCTGCTCCCTTTGTCCCTTAGTTGCTTCGCGAAGCCGGGATGCGCCGCATTGGTGCATGCCCGCCAACCTCGGACAAGGAATGCGTCCCATGATCACCGGAAAAGTAAAGTTCTTCAACGCCGACAAGGGCTATGGTTTCATCGCGCCTGAAGGCGGCGGCGACGACGCCTTCGTGCACATCTCGGCCGTCGAGCGCGCTGGCATGCGCACCCTCGATAAGGAGCAGCGCGTCTCCTACGAGCTGGAAACCGACCGTCGTGGCAAGACCTCGGCCGTCAACCTCCAGCCCGCCTGAACGGGTTGAAGGGAGCGGCCCGCCGGTTTTCGGCGGGCCGCTCCCTTTTCCTTTGATACTTGAGAGAACTAGGTAGCAGTCAATGGCAGGATACAAGGAACCCGGCATCCAGGACCGGGTCAACGCCGCCGCACAGGCGCGGGCCAAGGCCCTCCAGCTCCTGAAGTCCAAGCCCCCGATCGATCCGGCGGTGCAGGCGGAGCGTATCGCCAGGGCCGCGGAGCGCGAAGCCGCGCAGGCCGCGAAGCGCGAGGCGGCGAAGGCCGCGCGCGAGGCAAAGATCGCGGAAAAGGCCGCCCAGGCAGAGAAGGCCAGGCAGGAAGCGGCAGCCGCCGCACCGCCCCCGCCGCTCACCGAGGCCGAGAAGAAAGCTGCCCGCGACGCGCGCTACGCCGCTCGCAAGGCACGCAAGAAGTAAGGCCGACCGGCCATCAGGAAGGTGCCCCGATGATCGCTTCCCAGCTCGAGGATGAACTCATCGGCACCGCCCGCGTGCCGGACGGCGTGGAACTCAAGCTCGTCCGCAACGGCGATGACTACGCCATCCTGCTCGACCGCAACGAACTGATGAGCACGGACATCTGCGCTTCGGAAGAAGCGCTGGCGACGATGACCTGCGCCCGGCTCGGCGACCGCCCGGCGCCGCAGCTGCTGATCGGCGGCTACGGCATGGGCTTCACCCTGCGCGCCGCGCTCGCCGTGCTCGGTCCCGATGCCGGGGTCACCGTGGCAGAGATCGTGCCCGAGATCATCGAATGGGCCAGGGGACCGATGCGCAAGCTCACTGGCGGCTGCCTCGATGACCCGCGCGTCATGCTCGTCAACGACGACGTGGCAATGCTGATCGATTCGGCGCGCGAAGGCTACGACGCCATCCTCCTCGACGTCGACAACGGGCCGGAAGGGCTAACCCGCCGCCTCAACGACCACCTGTACTCCGATCGCGGGCTGCAGGTCGCCAAGGCGGCGCTGAAGCCCGGCGGCATCCTGGCGGTATGGTCAGCCACGCCCGAGCCCTCGTTCAACATCCAGCTCGAAAAGGCGGGCTTCGAGGTCACCGAGGAAACCGTGCGGGCGCAGGTCGGCAACAAGCTGGACCACCACCTCATCTGGTTCGCCCGCAAGCCCTGAGGGCGCCCATCGTCCCCGCGTGCGCGTGGGGATGACGAATGACCGATCACGCCGCCCACGCCTTGCACGACAGCCGGCGCGCTGGCATAGGCGCGGCCGCTTTGCGGTCACAAGGAACAGTCGCATCATGTCCGCCGTAATGCCCGCCAAGGCCCTCGGGATAGATTTCGGCACCACCAACTCGGTCGTCGCGCTGGCGAACGGGCAGGGCGGTGCCGACCTCGTCGATTTCCGCGCCCCCGATGGCACGGCCTCGGTGTTCCGCACCGCGTTGTGCTTCTGGCAGGAAGGCAACGGCCGCGCCGGCCTCGCTCACGAGGCCGGGCCCTGGGCCATCGCCGAGTTCCTCGACTTCCCGCAGGGCAGCCGCTTCCTCCAGTCGTTCAAGTCGGTCGCCGCCAATCCGCTGTTCGACCAGGCCACCCTGTTCGAGACGCGGATGCGCTTCGAGGAACTGGGCCGCGTCTTCCTCGATCACCTCGTCGCCCACGGCGGCGCGGCGCTGCGCGACCTGCCCGAGCGCGTGGTGGTCGGCCGCCCGGTCCGCTACGTCGGCTCGCGCCCCGACGAGGCGCTGGCGCGCACCCGCTACGACGCGATGTTCAGCCAGCTCGGCCGCGAGGTCCACTACGTCTACGAGCCGCTCGGCGCCGCCTATGGCCATGCCTCCAAACTCGACCGCGCCGCCACGCTGCTGGTCGCGGACTTCGGCGGCGGCACCAGCGACTTCTCGATCGTGAAGGTCGACGCCCCCGGCGCGGCCCGTCGCTGCCAGCCGCTGGGCTCTGCGGGCATCGGCATCGCCGGCGACCGCTTCGACTTCCGCATCATGGACAAGCTCGTCCTGCCGATGCTCGGCAAGGGCGGCACCTACCGCTCGTTCGACAAGGTGCTGGAGATCCCCGACGGCCACTTCACCGACTTCGGCGACTGGTCGCGCCTTGCCCTCATGCGCAACCGCAAGACGCTCGCCGAACTCGCCAAGCTCCAGCGCAGCGCCACCGACACCGCCGCCATCGACCGCATGATCGCGGTCGTCGAGCACGAGCTGGGCTATCCGCTCTACGAGGCGGTCGGCCGCCTGAAACGCGCGCTCTCGGGCGAGACCCACGCCGGTTTCCGGTTCGACAGCCCCGAACTGTCGATCGAGGCCGAAGTCTCCCGCGCCGAGTTCGAGGCGTGGATCGCCCCCGACCTCGTCCAGATCGCCGAGACGCTGGACACCGCGCTCGCCAATGCGGGCGTCGGGCCGGAGGGGATCGACCGCGTGTTCCTGACCGGCGGCTCCTCGCTGATCCCGGCGGTGCGCCGCATTTTCACGCAGCGCTTCGGCGAGGACCGCATCGACAGCGGCGACGAACTGACCTCGATCGCCCACGGCCTCGCGCTGATCGGCGAAAGCGCCGACCTCGCCGAGTGGAGCGCGGCGGAGGGGTAAGGCGCAACCCCGCTCCTTCCCTCAGCAGCACTTCCCGGCGCCGCTGCCGTAGCGCGCCTGCTCGCGGTTGCGGAAGAACTCCACCCGGCTCATCGGCGTGGCCTCGGGGTGGTGGCTGGCCATATGCGCGAGGTAGGCGTCGTAGGGTGGCTGGCCGACCATCAGCCGCGCCATCTCGCGCAGGCGATGCAGCGCGCTCATGCCGCCGGCACCATCTGCGCGGGGCTCTCACTCACCGTGGGCCGATCCTCGCGCAGCGCCGCCAGACACGTACGCACAGTGAAGAACAACAGTGAGACCACCACCGCCAGGAACAGCGCGCAGAGCCCCGCGTCCACCCGGTCGTTGAAGACGATCGCCTCCATCTCGGCCATCGACTTGGCAGGCGCCAGCACCGTCCCCGCCTCCAGCGCCGCGCCGAACTTGGCGGCATGGGCGAGGAAGCCGACCGCCGGGTCGCTCGACAGCAGTTTCAGCGATCCCGCGCTCAGCGTGCAGATCAGCAGCCACGCGGTCGGGATCACCGTGACCCAGGCATAGCGCTGGCGCTTCATGCGGAACAGCACCACGGTCGACAGCATCAGCGCCACGGCGGCGAGCATCTGGTTGGAGATGCCGAACACCGGCCACAGCGTGTTCACCCCGCCCAGCGGGTCGGTGACGCCCTGGTAGAGGAAGAAGCCCCAGCTCGCCACGCAAAGCGCCGTCGCCACCACGCCCGGCACCCACGAGTTTCCGGCGCGGAACGAGGGGACCGCCATGCCGATGAGGTCCTGCAGCATGAAGCGCCCGGCCCGCGTCCCCGCATCGACGGCGGTGAGGATGAACAGCGCCTCGAACAGGATCGCGAAGTGGTACCAGAATGCCTTCATCGCCGAGCCGCCCGCGATGTGCGCGAAGATCTCGGCCATGGCGACCGCCAGCGTCGGTGCGCCGCCGGTGCGCGAGACGATGGTATGCTCGCCCACGTCGCGCGCGGTCTGGACCAGCGTGTCGGCGCTGACCGGGAAGCCCATCGCGGTGACGGCATGGGCCGCGCTCGCGGGATCGGTGCCCAGGATCGCGGCGGGGCTGTTCATCGCGAAGTAGATGCCCGGATCGAGGATCGAGGCTCCCACCAGCGCCATGATCGCGACGAAAGCCTCCATCAGCATCGCGCCGTAGCCGATGAACGGCGCATCGCTCTCGCTGCCGATGAGCTTGGGGGTGGTGCCGCTGGCGATGAGGGCGTGGAAGCCCGAGACCGCCCCGCAGGCGATGGTGATGAACAGGAACGGGAACAGCGCGCCCGACCACGCTGGCCCGCCTCCGGCCACGAACTGCGTCAGCGGCGGCATCCGCAGCGGCGGTGCCATGACGACGATGCCGATGGCGAGCGCGGCGATGGCGCCGATCTTGAGGAAGGTCGACAGGTAGTCGCGCGGGGCGAGCAGCAGCCAGACCGGCAGCAGCGAGGCGAGCGCGCCGTAGCCGATCAGGATCCAGCACAGCGTCTGCGGGGTGAACGTGAACAGCGGTCCCCAGAACTCGGAGGCCGCGACGTTCTGCCCGAAGACGATCGCCGCGATCAGCCCCACGAAGCCGAGGATGGAGACTTCGCCGATCCGCCCCGGCCTGATCCAGCGGGTGTAGATGCCCATCGCCAGCGCCAGCGGTATCGTCGCGGCGACGGTGAACATGCCCCAGGGGCTCTCCGCCAGCGCCCGCACGACGATGAGCGCGAGCACGGCAAGGATGATGACCATGATGAGGAAGGCGCCTGCCAGCGCGATCGTGCCCGCGACCGCGCCCATCTCCATGCGCACGAGTTCGCCCAAGGACTTGCCGTCGCGCCGCATCGAGATGAACAGGACCATAAAGTCCTGCACCGCGCCCGCCAGCACGACGCCGAAGATGATCCACAAGGTGCCCGGCAGGTAGCCCATCTGCGCCGCCAGCACTGGCCCCACCAGCGGCCCCGCGCCCGCGATCGCCGCGAAGTGGTGGCCGAACAGCACGCGCTTATCGGTGGCGACATAGTCCAGCCCGTCGGCGCGGTAGATCGCGGGTGTGGCCCGGCGCGGGTCGAGCGCCATGACGTGGCGGGCGATGAACAGCGCGTAGTAGCGATAGGCGACGAGGAAGCAGCTGACGGCCGCGACGACGATCCACAGCGCGTTGACCGGCTCGCCGCGCGACACCGCAAGCACCGCGAGGCACACCGCGCCGACGATCGCGAGGATGATCCACGGGATATGTTTCAAGGCCTTGCTCTCCTGCGATCGCCAATGGTTTGCAGGCAGTCCTAGGCCGTGACCGGGCGAAGCAGAAGCACGTTTGCTGAAAGTCGGGGAATTTTCCCGATGCGCAGCGCCGCTAGACCAGCGGGCTCGCCCGACCGGCCCGGTGGTGCAACATCGCGTCCAGCACACCGAGGGCGCGCGCCAGCCGCTCGCGGTCGAGGTTGCCGCCGATCGAGAGCCGCACCGCCGCCTCGCCGCTGCCCGGCCCCACCCGGAACTGCTCGCTCGACACCACCGAGACGCCGAGCGGGCGCAGCGCGGCGACGAGTTCGAAGGACTGCGCCTGCCCCTCCAGCGGCACCCAAATGTGATAGCCGCAAGGCCCCGCCCGGTAGCTGCCATCCGGCAGGGCGGCAGAGGCGATGGCGAGGCGCGCCTCGCACTCCGCCCGCACTTCGCCGACCAGCGCGGCCCAGGTCCCGTCCTGCAGCCACCGGGTGCAGACCGCGAGGTTGAGCGGAGGCGCCATGATCGTCGTCTCGTGCGTGTCGGTCGCGAGGCGCAGCGCGTCGCGCACCAACGGCGCCCGCAGGTACGCGATGCGCAGCGCGGGCGAGATCAGCTTGGAGAGGCTGGCGACATGCCAGGTTCGCTCGGGCGCCAGCGCCGCGAACGGGGCGATGCCGAGGCCGCCGAGGCGCGAATAGGGATCGTCCTCGATGATGAGCACGTCGTGGGCCCGCGCGATCTCGACGATGCGCGCGCGCCGTTCGAGCGACAGCGTGGCGGTGGTCGGGTTATCATTGTCGGGCACGAGATAGAGCGCGCGGATCGGGCCGGCGGCACAGGCGAGCGCGAAGGCGTCGGGGTCGATGCCCCCCCCGTCGGCGGCGAGCGGCACGAGGGTGACGCCGCGACGGCGGCAGATCGCGGTCCATCCCGGATAGACGAAAGGTCCGGTGCAGACCGCATCGCCCGGCTCCAGCACGGCGCTCGCCACCGCGTGGAGCGCGGTCTGCGCGCCGCTGGTGACGAGCACGGTGTCCTCCCCCGCCTCGATCCCCGAAGCGGCCAGCCACTGCGCGCCCGCAAGACGGTCCTCGGGCGCACCGCCAGCGGGCTGGTACTGCATCCGGTTGGCGGCGGCGGGACCTTGCAGCACGTCCTGCAACGCGGCCGCGAAGGCGCTCGCGAACGTGCTGCCCGCCGGCACCGGCGGCAGGTTCATCCCGGTGTCGAAGGGCTGGACGGCAGCGGCCACAGGCACCGCTTCGCGCCCGCGCACGAAGCTGCCGCGACGTCCGTCGGCGTCGATCAGTCCCTGCCGCCGTGCTTCGGCATAGGCGCGCGACACCGTCCCGGCATCGAGCCCGAGCGCTTCGGCAAGGTCGCGCTGCGGAGGCAGGCGATCGCCGGGGCGCAGGCGGCCCTGGTCGAGATCGCTAGCAATGGCCGCGCAGATCGCCAGGTACAGCGGCCCTTCGGCTGCGCCGATCTCAGGCCTCCATTTTTGCGACGCAGTTTGCATTGACTTTGTATGCATTCAAAACCCATATGAGGCAACAGCCGATTCCCGGCAATCCGCAGCAGCAGGCGCGTCCCATGGCAGAGCACGACAAGACTCCCGAACGTCCGGAAAAGGGCCAGTGGATCTTCCATTGCGGCCTCAAAGGCCTGTGCCCCCGCTGCGGCAAGGGCCGGATGTTCCGCAAGTGGCTCAAGCTGAACGACAAGTGCCCGAACTGCGGGCTCGACTATGGCTTCGCCGCGCCGGACGATGGCCCTGCGTTCTTCTCGCTCTGCATCGTCGCGTTTCCGCTCACCTTCTTCGCGGTCTGGCTCCAGGTGAAGTACGAACCCCCGTTCTGGGTCCACCTGCTCACCTCGTTCCCCCTGCTCGGCATCGGATGCGTGCTGCCGCTGCAGTACATCAAGGGATGGCTCGTGGCGTCGCAATACGTGAACCGCGCGCAGGAAGCCGGGACGGAGAAGCTCTGGGCCGACCTCAACGCACGCGCCGGACGCGATGAAGACTGAAGCCGCCGCCACCCTCGCCCGAGAATTCGCCGCCGGCTGGTTCGAGGCGATCGCCCGCCCCGATCTCTCGCGCATGGTGCGCGACGGCGAGGGCGACGATTTCGCGGAAGTGCGCAGCGCCGCCCGCCTGCTCGCCGCGCAGGCCGAACGGCTGACGCGCTACGAAAGCGCGCTCGCCCAGTACGCGGAACCCGAGTTCTGGGACGAGGCCACGCCCGGCGGCGCACTGGCGCTCCATGATGCCGGAGAGATGGCCCGCAACGTCCTCGCGGGCCGCCCCGCGTTCTTCCACCGCGACTGAGGGTTCCCGTCCGTAGCGCCCGGCATCGATTTCCCGCCTGCGTCACCAATTTGCCACAGGGCCTGCGCCGGGGCCGAGACTCCTTGAAACCCCCACGCCGCCGCGATCCCCGGGGCCTGAGCACGCGTCGACCGTTGCGCCGCAAATATTGCGACGCACAAATTCTTATTGCGAATGATCCGCAATCCTATTAGCGGCGGCTGCAATTCGGCTTCACTGGACCCGCCATCGTGGGTCCACGGTGACGGAGCCGGGGCCAACTGCAAACGGGGATCGTCCAGAATGAAGTCCAGGATCGCACTCTTGATCGGCGGCGCGCTTGCCGTCTACGCCATGCCGGCGGCAGCGCAGGAAGCGGCAGCCGAGGCCGCGCCGGGCGGGGACGAGATCATCGTCACCGGCCGCTACACGCTGGAAGACAAGATCGACACCGCGACCGGCCTTGGCCTGTCGATCCAGGAGACCCCGCAGTCGGTCAGCGTCATGACCGCGCAGCGCATCCTCGACCAGAACCTCATCACCGTGAAGGACGTGATCCAGAACGGCGTCGGCGTCTCGGTCAACGAGGTCGACGACGTGCGCAACAGCTTCTTCGCGCGCGGCTTCGAGATCCGCAACACGCAGGTCGACGGCGTCCCGGCGGCATGGACGCTGGCGGGCGGCAACGGCGAGACCAGCATCGACGTCTCGATCTACGAGCGCGTCGAGATCGTGCGCGGCGCGACCGGCCTGCTCTCGGGCGCGGGCGATCCGTCGGCCTCGGTCAACCTCGTGCGCAAGCACGCCGATTCGACCGAACTCAAGGGCTACGTCAACGCCAGCATCGGCAGCTGGAACACCTGGCGCGTGTCCGGCGACGTCGGCGGTGCGCTGACCTCCGACGGCCGCGTGCGCGCCCGCGTGGTCGGCCGCTACGAGGAAGGCGAGTACTTCATGGACATCCAGGAGCGCAAGAAGTGGGTGCTCTACGGCGTCCTCGAAGCCGACCTCACCGATTCGACGCTGGTGCGCGCCGGCATCAGCCACCAGGACAGCAAGCCCAAGGGCGCGACCTGGGGCGCGCTGCCCACCTTCTACACCGACGGCACGCTTACCGACCTGCCCCGCTCGCAGACGACGGCGGCAGATTGGACCTACTGGAACTCCACCAACCAGAACATCTACGCCACCGTCCGCCAGGATTTCGGTGACAACTGGAACCTGACGGTCAACTACAACCGCCTGCGCACCACCGGCGACACGCAGCTGCTCTACCTCTACGGCGGCGTCGACAAGGCGACCGGCACGATGGACGGCACCAACCCCTACAAGTCCAAGGGCGAGAGCACCCAGAACAGCATCGACGCCCAGTTGAAGGGCGAAGTGAACGTGTTCGGGCGCGACCACGAAATCGTCCTCGGCGCGCTCTACAGCGTGCTGAAGCGCCATACCGACAACTTCGAAGCGCCGCTGCCCTGGCTCACCGACGTGCCCGTCGTCGGCCAGCACGGCGTGCCGTATCCCGAACCGACCTGGGGCACCACGCCGATCCGCAACGAGCAGGAGCGCATCGAGCAGACCGGCTACTACGGTGCGCTGCGCCTGAACATCGCCGATCCGTTCAAGGTCATCGTCGGCGGCCGCCTCGCGAGCTGGAACCAGAAGGGCTTCGCCTGGAGCGGCGAGAGCGACTACGGCGATGACAACGTGTTCATCCCCTATGTCGGCGCGCTCTACGACCTGGCCCCCAACCACCGCGTCTACGCCAGCTACACCAAGATCTTCCAGCCGCAGAACCTCTACGACCGCGAACAGCGCCTGCTCGACCCGCTCGACGGCGATGCGATGGAGATCGGCCTGAAGAGCAGCTTCTTCGACGAGGCGCTGCAGACCTCGGTCGCGCTGTTCCGCATCGAGCAGGACAACGTCGGCCAGATGGACGGCCCCGCGATCATCGTCAACGGCCAGACCTTCCAGCCCTACCGCGCCGCGCAGGGCGTGGTCAGCAAGGGCTTCGAGGTGGAAGTCACCGGCCAGCCGCTCGAAGGGTGGAACGTCAACGCCAGCTACAGCCAGTTCAAGGCCGAGGATGCCGACGACGCCCCCGCGAAC
>DATKFS010000346.1:0-5950 GCA_035511275.1 Novosphingobium sp. | reverse complement strand
GATGCCAGCGCATCGAGCATCGCCTCCCCGCCGGGAAACAGCCGCGTCTCGACTGCGATGTTGGCCTCGTAATAGGCCAGCAGCGCGTCGTGCAGCGCCTCGAAGCGCGCGTCGTCCACCGCGCCGCCGGTCGCCAGCAGCGCATTGGCGAGCATCTTGCGGGCACCGCCGCCGACGAAACCGCGCACCTCCTCGACCGGCACCGCCCGCCTGCCTTCGAGCGCGAGCGCGTGATTCACCGCGTGGGCAAGGTCGCCCAGACTGTCGAGCAGGGTTCCGTCGAGGTCGAAACCGACGATTTCAAAGGGAAATGAGGTCATCCCCGCTGCAGTGGCGGCTTGGTGTGGAAACCGCAACAAATTGCTGGCAGGAGTGACCCATGACTTCTGCCAGTGCACCCGCCACGCCCGCCGTTTCCCCGCAAGCCACGTCGTCGGCCCCGCTGGCCATCGTCGTCCTCGCCGCCGGCAAGGGCACGCGCATGAGAAGCGAGTTGCACAAGGTCTTGCATCCGATCGCCGGGCGGCCGATGCTCGAACATCTTCTCGCCAGCGCGCGCGAACTGGCGCCCGAGTTGCAGGTCGTTATCGCGGGCCACGGGCGCGAACAGCTGCAGAAGGCACTGGGCCACCGCGCGGCGATCGCGGTGCAGGAGCCCCAGCTCGGCACCGGCCACGCCGTGCAGCAGGCCGAGCGGGCGCTTGCCGATTTTTCGGGTGACGTCCTGATCCTCTACGGCGACGTTCCCTTCGTCCGCGCGGACACCATGCGCGCCATGATCGAGCGCCTGCACGCGGCCGACGCTCCGGCGGTGGTCGTCCTAGGCTTCGAGCCGGCAGACCCGCTGCAGTATGGCCGCGTGCTCGCCCACGATGACGGGCGCATCGCGATGATGGTCGAATACAAAGACGCCACGGACGAACAGCGCGCCTGCCGCCTGTGCAACTCCGGGCTGATGGCGGTGAAGTCGGCGGACCTGTTCGACCTGCTCGCCAAGGTCGGCAACGACAATTCACAGGGCGAGTACTACCTCGTCGACATCGTCAACATCGCGACGCTGGAGGGCCGGCCCTGCGCGGTCATCGTCACCGACGATCCGGACGAAGTGGGCGGCATCAACAGCCGCGGCGAACTGGCGGAGGCGGAAGCCCGCTGGCAGGCCAGGCGCCGCATCCGGGCGATGGCCGAGGGCGCGACGCTGATCGCGCCGGAGACCGTCTTCTTCGCCTGGGATACCCGGCTGGGTCGTGACGTGACGATCGAGCCCAACGTGGTCTTCGGTCCGGGCGTGACCGTCGCCGACGACGTGGTGATCCACGCATTTTCCCATCTGGAGGGGGCGACGCTCGAAAGCGGTGTCTCCATCGGTCCCTATGCCCGCCTCCGCCCCGGCGCCGTGCTCAAGGCAGGGTCGAAGATCGGCAACTTCGTCGAAATGAAGAACGCCGTGCTCGGCGAAGGCGCCAAGGCCAACCACCTGACGTACCTCGGCGACGCGCAGGTCGGCGCGGGCGCGAACATCGGGGCGGGCACCATCACCTGCAATTATGATGGCTACTTCAAGCACCAGACCGTGATCGGCGAGCGGGCCTTCATCGGCTCGAACAGCGCTCTCGTCGCCCCGGTCCGGATCGGCGCCGACGCCATCGTCGCGGCCGGAAGCGCGGTGACGCGCGACGTCGCCGATGGCGAACTGCGCCTCGTGCGCGGAGAGCAACTGGTCAAGCCGGGCTGGGCCGACCGTTTCCACGACGCGATGAAGAAGAAAAAGGCCGAAAAGAAAGACTGACGCGGCACCTTCCTCACGGGGCGGCGGCTTGCCTGCGTGCAAGTTCGGCGAGCTTCGCGCGCGCATCGGCGTCCGCGGAATCGCGGTCGAGCAGGCGCTGGTAGAAGGCTTGCGCGGCGGCGAAGTCACCCCTGGTCTCGCTGACGGTCGCCATGCCGCGTAGGGCGCGCTTCGCCATCGGTGCCGCCACCTCCCCTTCATCCGATGCGGCGAGTTCGTAGGCCGTCTCGTACTGGACGAAAGCGCCCTGCACATCTCGACGCAGGCGCAGGACGTCGCCGTACTGGTTCCGGAAATGCGGATTGCCCGGATCCATCGCCACCGCCTGCGACAACGCGCTCGACGCCTCATCGAACCGCTTGAGGTCGGTCAGGGCAAAGCCCTTGGCGAACAGCGCCTCGCACCAGGCCTCCGGCGCGAGATCGACCTTCGCTCCGTTGCGGGATGCGGCGATCATATTGGCGATCCCGCCGCGATCACGGTTGCAGAAGTACGATACGCCGGGTGTGTTCTGCGCCGCCGAGAAGCCCGCGATCATGGCATCTGCCTTTGCCACCGCCTCGACCCGCTTGCCTTCACGGATCAAGCCGACGATCTCGACCATGCGAGGGTCCTGCGCCTCCGCCTGCGCGACCCCCGCCATGACGAGCAGCGCCGCACCGATGGTCCACCGGGCGCGGCGGGCGGGTGTCATCAGGAGCCTATGGCTTGCCTGCGGGCGATGTTCCCCAGTTCGGCCAGGGCAATCTCGCTTTTCGGATCGTACTGCAGGGACTGCGTGTAAAGCGCCTTGGCCTCTTCGTACTGGCCCATCGCCGCCTTGTTGAAGCCCATCCCGCGCAGCGCCCGTGCCGCAACGGAAGCATCGGGACCGGCGGTTGCCTTGTCGACGATCGACCAGGCACGGGCGAATCCGTCATAGCTGGCCTGCCAGTCCCGCCGGGACTTGAACAGTTCGGCGTATTCGTTGGCGAAGTGGGCATTGGTCGGCGCCATCTGCGTGGCCTTGGCCAGTTCCGCCTCGGCAAGGTCGCCCCGGCCGAGATCGATCAGCGCGAAACCCTTGCCGAAGTGCGCGTCACACACCGCCGGATCGATGGAAGCCGAACCGTCGGTCTCGCCGCCAAGGCGACAGAGCCGGGGCCGGGTGTCACCGGCGAGGTGCAGCTGGCCCTGCGCTATGACCTTGTCGAACAGCTTGACCGCCTGCTCCTGCTTGCCGCGGCGGATCAGGTTGAACCCCTGTTTCACCTCGGCCCCGCCGTCGAACTTGGGCGCATCGAACTTGGGAGCCGGACGTTCGAACGCGGCCGCCACCAGAACTGCCGGAGCAATCGCGGACCGATCGGCCTCAGCCGAGCTCGCCGCTGCGGAACCGGCCGAAAATAGCGAAAATGCCCCCGCAACGGCGATCAGTGCTGTCGACGCAATTCCTGCGTTCATCCGTGATTTTCCTCTCCCGGAACACCGTTTCCGCCCCGGTCTTTGCCGGGCATCGCCTGTCGGACCAATCGTCGGACAGTGTTCGTTGAACGGTGAAGAATATCCGACCGACGCGGTTTGACAAGTCGCCTTGCCGAAATCACACCGTCGTTCATCGCATTCGCCCCGAAACCGGGCCAATACACGGAGATTATCGATGGCAAACAGTCCCTGGAGCCACAGCCGCAGTTCCTCGATCGCCGACGACGTCGACTTCGAGATCAAGGGGCAGGAACTCCAGTTCATCGAAATCGAACTCGATCCCGGCGAAAGCGCCGTCGCGGAAGCGGGTGCGATGGTCTGGAAGGACTCTGCGATCGACATGACCACCGTGTTCGGCGACGGTTCGGGCGACCAGGGCGGCGGGTTCATGGGCAAGCTGCTTGGCGCCGGCAAGCGGCTCGTCACGGGCGAAAGCCTGTTCACCACCGTGTTCACCCATCGCGGTTCCGGCAAGGCGCGGGTTTCGTTCGCGGCGCCGGTTCCGGGCGCGATCCTTCCCATCAAGCTCGACGACGTGGGCGGCCGCCTGATCTGCCAGAAGGACGCGTTCCTGGCGGCGGCGCGCGGCGTGTCCATCGGCGTCCACTTCCAGCAGCGCATCATGACCGGCATGTTTGGCGGCGAAGGCTTCATCATGCAGAAGCTGGAGGGCGACGGCTGGGTCTTCGTCCAAATGGGCGGAACCGTGATCGAGCGCGAGTTGCGCGCGGGCGAGGAACTGCACGTCGATACCGGCTGCGTAGCGGCGATGACGGCCGGCGTGGAATTCGACGTCATTCGCGCAGGGTCGGTCAAGTCGATGATCTTCGGCGGCGAGGGCGTGTTCTTCGCCCGCCTGCGAGGTCCCGGTCGGGTCTGGATCCAGTCCCTGCCCTTCTCGCGCCTCGCTGGCCGGATGCTCGCCGCCGCAGGGTCGCGCGGGGGACAGAGCCGGGGCGAAGGTTCGATCCTGGGCTCATTCGGCAACCTGATCGACGGCGACTGAGCGGCGGTGATTGCACATGATATCGCGATATGATATCGCGATATCATGACGCGCATCCTGGCCGATCTTCCCGACGAGGACATCCGCTGGCTCGACGCCCGTGCGGTCGAGTTGGGGCAATCGCGGGCAGCCGTGCTGCGCGAAGCGGTATCCACCTACAAGGCGCAGGCCCAGCCCGCCAGCGGCAAGGACTGGCTCGACCAGGCGTTCGGCATCTGGAAGGATCGCCAGGACATCGGCGATGCCGTCGCATGGCAGCGCCGCGAACGCGCATCGTGGACCCGCCCTTGGGACGACGACTACGAAGCCGTGAGGGCCGAGTTTCCCGACCTCTTCGACGAGGACGACGATCGCGAGCGGGCGCGCCACCTTGGCCTGTCGAACGGAAAGCCGCCCGCTGCATGAGCGGCTATTCCTTCGACAGCAACATCCTCATCGATGCGCTCAACGGCTTCCCCCCCGCGCATGCCGAGATCGCGCGCGTCGATCGCCCCTGCATCAGCCGGATGGTCTGGACCGAGGTCCTTTCCAAGGAAAGCGGCGCGACCCTGCGCAAGGTCGAGATCTTCCTCGGCGGCTTCCAGATTGAGGAAGTGGACGCCGAAATCGCGCGCCACGCCGCGGCGCTGCGACGGGAGCGACCGCGGCTGAAGTTGCCGGACGCGATCATCCTCGCATCCGCGCAAGTGCGCCAGCGCATCCTGGTTACACGAAATACCAAGGATTTCCCGGCAAGCATGCCGGGCATCCGTGTCCCCTATACTCTCTGATCGAAGGCATATCCCCTCATGTGTGGCATCATCGGCATCGTCGGCAAGGAAGACGTCGCGGACCGGCTCGTCGACGGGCTCCGTCGTATGGAGTATCGCGGCTACGACAGTGCAGGCGTGTGCACGATCCATGAGGGGCACCTCGTGCGCCGCCGCGCCGAGGGCAAGTTGTTCAACCTCGTCAAGGAACTGGCCCGCGATCCCGCGCCCGGTCTGACCGGCATCGCGCACACCCGCTGGGCCACCCACGGCGCGCCGACGGCAGCCAATGCCCACCCCCACGCGACCTCCGAACTGGCGCTGGTGCACAACGGCATCATCGAGAACTTCAAGCCCCTGCGCGAAGCCCTCGAATCGCGCGGGCGCACGTTCGAAAGCCAAACCGATACCGAAGTGGTCGCCCATCTCGTGTCCGAGCGGGTCGAGGCCGGCTTCTCGCCCGAGGAGGCGGTGAAGGCGGTCCTTCCGCAACTGCGCGGCGCCTTCGCGCTCGCCATCGCCTTCCGCCGCTTCCCCGACATGCTGATCGTCGCGCCTTCGCGGGTGATGACCACCCAGTCGCCTTCGTCGAGATAGGTGATTTTCTGAGTGAGGGGGGCGAGTGCCAGGGCGTCCGAGCCGAGGTAGGTCTCGCCCTCACCGTAGCCCACCACCAGCGGCGAGCCGAGGCGGGCGCCGATCAGCATGTCGGGGAAGCGGCGAAAGGCGATGGCGAGCGCGAAGGCGCCGCGCAGATGCGGAAGGACCGCCTTCACCGCCTCCTCGGGCGAGAAGCCGGCCTCGACCCGCTCGGACACGAGATGGGCGACCACTTCGGTGTCGGTCTGGCTTTCGAACGTGCGCCCGCGCGATTCGAGGGCTTCGCGCAGGGGCTTGAAGTTCTCGATGATGCCGTTGTGCACCAGCGCCAGTTCGGAGGTC
>DATKFS010000345.1:0-11410 GCA_035511275.1 Novosphingobium sp. | reverse complement strand
CGGGTGATCTGGGCCGCCGCGAACAAGGGCAGGTCGCCGAGGCCCGCTGCGAGGCCACCGGTTTCGGCCCGGCCCTTTTCCAGCTTTTCCAGTACCGACTTCGCCCGGCTGATGACCTTGGGCGGGACCCCCGCCAAGCGCGCAACGGCGAGGCCGTAGCTGCGGTCTGCCGGGCCTTCGGACAGTTCGTGCATGAGGACCAGCTCGCCCTTCCACTCGCGCGCGCGGACGTGGTGGAGCGAGAGCGCCTCGCAGGTTTCCGCCAACCGCGCGAGTTCGTGGTAGTGCGTCGCGAAAAGGCAGCGGCAGCGGTTGGTTTCGTGGACCGCCTCGGCCACCGCCCATGCCAGTGCAAGGCCGTCGTACGTCGAGGTGCCGCGGCCCACTTCGTCGAGGATGACGAAGCTCTTCTCGCTCGCCTGCGCCAGGATGGCGGCGGTCTCGACCATCTCGACCATGAAGGTCGAGCGTCCGCGCGCGAGGTTGTCGGCCGCGCCGACCCGGCTGAACAGGCGATCGACCATGCCGATCCGCGCGGCCTTGGCGGGCACGAAACCGCCCGCCTGCGCCAGCAGCACGATGAGCGCGTTCTGGCGCAGGAAGGTCGATTTACCGCCCATGTTGGGGCCGCCGATCAGCCAGAGCCGGTCGTGGCTGGCGAGGCGGCAGTCGTTGGCGACGAAGCGCTCGCCCTGCGCCTTTAGCGCTGCCTCGACCACCGGGTGCCGCCCACCCTCGATGTCGAGCGAGAGGCCGTCGACCACCTGCGGGCGGGTCCAGCCGCCTTCCGCCGCGCGCTCGGCCTGACCTGCGGCGACGTCGATGCGAGCGAGCGCGGCGGCGGTGCGGGCGATGGTCTGGCGCGCGGCGATCGCTTCGGCCACCAGCGTCTCGAAATGCGATTCCTCGGCGGCAAGCGCGTGGGCCCCGGCCTCCGTGATGCGCGCCGCCTCCTCGTGCAGCGCCAGCGCGTTGAAGCGCATGGCGCCCGCCATCGTCTGGCGGTGCGAGAAGCCGCTGTCGGGCTCCAGCAGCTTGTCGGCATGGCGCTGGGCGACTTCGATGAAGTAGCCGAGCACGTTGTTGTGCTTGATCTTTAGCGAGACGACGCCGGTCTCCTCGCGGTATCTGGCTTCCAGCGCGGCGATGGCGCGGCGCGCATTGCCCGACATGACGCGCAGTTCGTCGAGCGCGGCATCGTATCCGCTGGCGATGTAGCCGCCCTGTCCTCGCTCGGTCGGCGGGGTCTCCACCAGTGCGCGGGCGAAGTGATCGACCAGCGCGGCGTGGCCGCCGAGGTCTGGCAGCAGGCGTTCGAGGAGCACCGGCAGCCCGTCCAATCCCGCCAGCCGCTCGCCCACGCGGCGCGCGCCCGAAAGGCCGTCACGCAGTTGGCCGAGATCGCGCGGGGAGCCGCGCCCGGCCACCACACGGCCCAGCGCGCGGCCGAGGTCCGGCAGCGCTCGCAATGCGGCGCGCAGGTCCTCGCGCAGCAGGGCGTCGTCGTGCAGCCACTCGACCAGTTCAAGCCGCCCGGCGATGGCGAGGCGGTCGGTCAGCGGGGCGGAGAGGTCGTCGGCCAATTGCCGTGCGCCCGCGCCGGTGACGCAGCGGTCGATCGCGTCGATCAGGCTGCCCTTGCGTCCGCCGCTGGAGGCTTCGAGGATTTCGAGGCTGGCGCGCGTCGCCTCGTCCATGGCGAGCGCGGCGTCGCCGGACCGTGCCTCGGGCGGGAGCAGCAGCGGCAGTTTGCCGCGTCCGACGTGGTCGAGATAGGCGATGAGGCCGCCCGCCGCCGCCAGCATCGGCCGGGTGAATGCGCCGAAGCCGTCAAGCGTCGCGACCCCGTGGACCAGCTTCAACCGCGCCTCGCCGCCATCCGACGAGAATTCGTGTGCAGAGCGGGCGATGGCGGCGTCCGGCGCCAGTTCCCAGCCATCGGGCACCACCAGCTCGCTCGCGCCGAGACGAGCGAGCGCGGCGGGGAGGTTCTCGCTCGCGCATTCCTCCAGCTCCATGCGGCCGGTGGAGATGTCGCAGGCGGCGATGCCCAGCGTGCCGCGCAACTCGCAGACGGCGGCGAGCACGTTGGCGCGGCGCGGCTCCAGCAGCGCCTCCTCGGTCAGCGTGCCCGCGGTGACGAAGCGCACGATGCCGCGCGCGACGAGCGACTTCGATGCGCGGCCTTCCTTGCGCGCGCGCTCCTTGGCCTCGGCGGGCGTCTCGGTCTGCTCGGCGATGGCGACGCGGCAACCGGCCTTGATGAGCCGCGCCAGGTAGCCTTCCGCCGCATGGACCGGCACGCCGCACATCGGGATCGGCACGCCCGCGTGCTCGCCCCGCGTCGTCAGTGCGATATCGAGGATCTGGCTGGCGGTCTTCGCATCATCGAAGAACAGTTCGAAGAAGTCGCCCATGCGGTAGAACAGCAGGCAATCGCCAGCTTCCTCGCGCAGGGCGAGGTACTGGGCCATCATGGGAGTCGGGGCCGAGGTCATGGCGAAGCGTTAGCGGCTGCGTTGCGTGCTTGGGAAGCGGCGCGACACATCCTTTCCCCTATCGCGTCGGCGAGAGATTGGTTAGGGCGCGAAGCGCAACCGGGAGATCACGCTTTGTCCGATAAGTCGAAGGTCCAGTTCACCGAGCGCGAGGCGCTGTTCTATCACCAGACCCAGCGCCCGGGTAAGATCGAGATCATCGCCTCCAAGCCGATGGCGACCCAGCGCGACCTCAGCCTCGCGTATTCGCCGGGCGTTGCCGTGCCGGTGCAGGCCATCGCCGACGATCCGGCGACTGCCTACGACTATACCGCCAAGGGCAACCTCGTGGCCGTCATCTCGAACGGCACGGCGATCCTGGGCATGGGCAACCTCGGCGCGCTGGCGTCGAAGCCGGTGATGGAAGGCAAGGCGGTGCTGTTCAAGCGCTTCGCCGACGTCGATTCGATCGACATCGAGCTTGCCAGCGAGGACACCGAGGCGCTGATCGAGGCGATCGCGATGATGGAGCCGAGCTTCGGCGGCATCAACCTGGAAGACATCAAGGCACCCGAGTGCTTCATCATCGAGCAGACCCTGCGCGAGCGGATGAACATCCCGGTGATGCACGACGACCAGCACGGCACCGCGATCATCGCGGCGGCGGGCCTCATCAACGCCTGCCTCGTCACCGGCCGCAAGCTGGACGAGATCAAGGTGGTGGTGAACGGAGCGGGCGCGTCGGCGCTGGCCTGCACCTCGCTCATCAAGTCGATGGGCGTGCGCCATGAGAACGTGCTCGTGTGCGACACGCGCGGCGTGATCTATCCGGGCCGCGAGCGCGTCGACCAGTTCAAGTCCGCCCATGCTGTCAAGACCGAGAAGCGCACGCTGGCCGAGGCCATCGTCGGCGCCGACGTCGTGCTCGGCCTCTCGGCCAAGGGCGCGATCACGCAGGACATGGTGAAGTCGATGGCGCCCGAGCCCATCATCTTCGCGATGGCCAACCCCGATCCCGAGATCACCCCGCCCGAGGCAAAGGCGGTGCGTCCCGATGCGATCGTCGCCACCGGCCGTTCGGACTATCCGAACCAGGTCAACAACGTGCTGGGCTTCCCCTTCATCTTCCGCGGCGCGCTCGACGTGCGGGCGACCGCGATCAACGAGGAGATGAAGATCGCCGCCGCCACCGCCATCGCCGAACTGGCGCGCGAGCAGGTCCACGAGGACGTCGCCGCGGCCTACGGCGGCGAGACCCAGGTCTTCGGGCGCGACTACATCATCCCCGCGCCGTTCGACCCGCGCCTGATGGAAGTGGTGCCGATGGCAGTCGCCAAGGCCGCCATGGATTCGGGCGTCGCGCAGAAGCCGATCGAGGACTTCGACGCCTATCGCCACCAGTTGAAGGCGCGCCTCAACCCGACCACTTCAGTGCTCAGCCGCGTCTACGAGCAGGTGAAGGCCAACCCCAAGCGGGTGATCTTCGCCGAGGCCGACAACGAAGTGGTCCTGCGCGCCGCGATCCAGTACCGCGACTTCGGCTACGGCGAGCCCGTGCTGGTCGGTCGCACCCAGACCATCCTCGACAAGATGGCCGAGCTCGGCGTGCCGCACCCGGAGACCTTCCATATCGAGAACTCGATGGTGTCCGAGCACGTCACCCCGATGGTCGAGATGCTCTACGAGCGCCTCAAGCGCCGGGGCTTCCTGCAGCGCGACGTGCAGCGCATGGTCAATACCGATCGCAACATCTTCGCCTCGGGTTTGCTGAAGCTGGGCGTCGGCGATGCGATGATCACCGGCGTGACCCGGCCCTTCGCGCAGTCGATCAAGGAAGTGCGCCGCGTGCTCGACCCGGCGGAAGGCCAGTTGCCCTTCGGCATCCACATGCTGGTGGGCAAGAACCACACCGTGTTCATGGCCGACACCACCATCAACGAGCGCCCGAGCGCCGAGGAATTGGCGGTCATCGCCAGCGAGACGGCGGCGGTGGCGCGCAAGCTGGGGCATGAGCCGCGCGTCGCCTTCCTCAGCTACTCGACCTTCGGCAACCCGGCGGGCAAGTGGATCGACACCACGCGCGAGGCGATCCACATCCTCGACCAGCAGCAGCCGGACTTCGAATACGAGGGCGAGCTGGCCCCGGACGCGGCGCTGAACCCGAAGGTCATGGCGCTCTATCCATTCAGCCGCCTCACCGCTCCGGCCAACGTGCTGATCATGCCGGGCCTGCAGTCGGCCAACCTTTCGGCCAAGCTGCTGCGCGAAATCGGCGGGACCACGTCGATCGGCCCGATGCTGCTGGGCATGGAGAAGCCGGTGCAGATCGCCCCGATGACCGCGATCGCCCCCGACGTACTGACGCTCGCCGTGCTGGCGGCGGCCGGGGTTGCGGGCTGAGCGGACGAAAAAGAACGCAGGGGTGGCGGCCCCTGCGTTCCCTGTCCTGACGACGATTTTCCGGGGCCGCGCCTGTAAAAGGCGTGGCCCCTATCGTGTCGTCAGAAGCGCGCGGTCACGCCCATCCAGACGCGTGCCGGGTCGATGAGATAGCCGGCCTCGTCGTAGTCCAGCTGCTTGTCGAGCAGGTTCTGCACGCCGGCGTGGAAGGTGAAATCGGGCGAAACCTTGTACGATCCGCCGATGTCCACGGTGGTGTACGATTCGACGATGAGGTTGTTGCCGCTGATCTGCGCCTCGGTGACGGCCTCCTCGCCGCGGAACACGGCGCGGGCGTAGGCGGAGAGGCGGCTGTCCGGCCGCCAGTTGAGCGAGGCGCTGGCCTGCTGCTTGGGCGTGTCGTTGAGCGCCGCGCCCGCGTTGGCGCCCGAAAGCTGCTCGGAATCGGTGAGTGTGCCGGTGGCGTTGACGCGCAGCGTATTGGTCAGTTTCACATCCACCGTCGCCTCGATGCCGCGCACCTTGGCCTTGTCGACATTCACGTAAGTCGTCGGCGGGCGGCCGATCGTGCTGAGCGGCTCGTCCACGCACCACGCGCCCGCTTCCTCGCAGGTGATGCGGGTGATCTTGTCGTTGAAGCGGGTGTCGTAGGCGGTCAGGCTCGCCTGGAAGCCGTTGCCTTCGTACATCGCCACGGCCTCGATCGTGCGCGAGGTTTCGGCCTCGAGGTCGGGGTTGCCGTAGATCGTGCCGCCGCGGCTGGTCTGGCCCCAGTCCGGCAGGGTCTGGCGCAGGTTCGGCGCGCGAAAGCCCTGCGAATAGCCGCCCTTCAGGGTGAACCGCTCGGTGGTATTCCAAACGAGGTAGACGCGCGGAGTCCAGTGCGATCCGTACTGCTCGTCATTGTCGAGGCGGATGCCGCCCGTCAGGCGCAGCGTGTCGAGGATCGAAAGCTCGTTCTCGGCGAACAGCGCCCAGTTGGTGCGGCTGGCGCCGGTGCGCGTCGATCCCGAGAGGCGGTTGCTGGTGAGGTCGGTCATGTCCTCGTTGCGGTAGAAGCCGCCGAGGCTCAGCATGTTCGAGGGCAGCGGCACCGACCAGATCGACTGCGCGACGGTGTTCTTGATGCGCTTCTCGCCCTCGAGGTGCTCGGCGTCCTCGTACTGGACGTAGCTGTCGGACGAGGCGAAGCCCCAGCGGCCCTGATGGCTGGCGGAAGCGACGTAGCGGTTTTGCGTCATCGTCGATTCGGTGCCCTCGGGCACGGTCGCGGTGACTTCCACGGTCTTGCCGGCGGTCGAGACGGTCTTCTGGCGATAGTAGCCGCCCTCGATCAGGAAGTCGTGGTCCGCCCCGGCCGAGAAGCCGATCTTGCCCGCGAGGCTCTCATCCTCGCGCTCGGGCGTGCCACCGACGGTGTCGTCTTCGGTGCGGCGATTGATCGAGCCCTGCACCTGCAGGCCGATGCCGCTAGTGACCGGGCCGGACAGGTAGAAGTTGGCGTCGGCGAAGTTGCCGTAGTCGTCGGAGAGCTGCATCGTCCCGTTGGCGCGCACGCTGCCGCGCCACTTGGCGGCGATGCGGCGGGTGATGACGTTGACGACGCCGCCCATCGCGTCCGAACCGTAGAGCGATGACATCGGCCCGCGCACGACCTCAATGCGTTCGATGGCCTCCAGCGGCGGCAGCAGGCCACCCTCGGAGATGGAGCCGCCGTTGGTGCGCGATTCGCGGCTGCTCAGGCGCTTTCCGTCGACGAGGATCAGGGTGTACTGGGGCGACATGCCGCGGATCGAGATGTCGCGGCTATTGCCCTCTCCCGGGGTGACGGTGACGCCGGGGATTTCCATCAGCGCGTCCGTGACTTCGCGATAGGGCAGGCGCTCCAGGTCCTCGCGGGTGATGACGCTGATCGAGGCGGGGGCGTCCTTCACCTCCTGCTCGCGGCTGGTGGCTGTGACGACGATGGTCGAGGCGTTGGTCGTCTCGTTCTCTTCGGCGGCATCGGCGGCGAAAGCCGGAGCCTGTTGAGCCATGACGGCAAGCGTCAGCACCGCCGCGCCAGCGCGCAGCCTGTTCTTCTCGGACACGAGGACCCCCTTGGAAACTTTGAGTTGCTAATGCAAATGGATTGCAAGAGCGCCCTTTGCCCGAGCCCGTCCGAAGGCCAACACTCAATATCGGATATCGACTATTCGGCGGGAACCGCGCAGATGTCCGCGCCTGCCGGGGACTGGCAGGCTGCCAGCAGCCGTTCGCGCAGCCAGGCGGAGGCGGGGTCGCGATGGCTGCGTTCGTGCCACAGCAGCCAGTAGTCGAGTTCGCCGATGCCGACGGGCGCCGGTCTCGCGGCAAGTTCTCGCGCGCGCGCGTACCCGTCCATCGCGCGCGAGGGGACGACCATCACCAGATCGCCTGCCAATAGCAGGTCGGGCGCGAGGCCGAAGTAAGGCACGCTCGCCACCACCTTGCGCCCTTCCGCGCCGGAACCCAGCGTGATGGCCACGCGGTCCAGCTCGGCATCGCTGACCGTCAGGCCGAGGTGCGGGTGGCGGAAGAACTCGGCGACGGGCACCGGTGTGCCGGGTTCCGTCGCCAGCGGATGGCCGGGCCCGGTGACGCAGACGAAACGGTCGGTGAAGAGGTGCAGCTGGTGAAGCTGCGAGGCATCGTGTTCCAGCCCGGAAATGGCGATGTCTATGTCGCCCTGCGCCAGCGAGCGGTGGGTGGCGTGGTTGAGCGGCAGCACGTCGATGGCGATGCCCGGCGCCTCTTCGCGCAGTGCGGCCAGCGCCGGCAGCACCACCGCCATGACCCCGAAGTCGGTCGAGGCGACGCGGAACCGCCGTTCGACGCCGGCGGGATCGAACGTCCGCTCCACCAGCAGCGAGGATGTCGCCGCGACCCAGTCCGCCAGCTTGCCGACCAGCTCGTCGCCCCGATGCGTGCGGATCATTCCCGCGCCGGAGCGTACCAGCAGCGGATCGTTGAGTGCCTCGCGCAGCTTGGCCAGAGAGCGGCTGATGCTCGGCTGGCTCGTGCCCAGGGTCACCGCCGTGATGCTGACGCTCTTGGTCTTGAGCAGCATGGCAAGGACCAGCAGCAGGTTGGGAGAGAGCGACGGGATCATGGCGGGACGTTCATTGCGATCCAGTCGCAGTAGCAATTTCCGGCTTGCGCGACCACCCACGGCGTCCCTCGGGCAACACTTTGCAACGCCGCGCCGCCGCGATCGAGCTGCCCCAACGAAATCGGCGCACCCCGCCTGCCGCTTTCGCGACGGACGGGGCGCCGTGCCTTTCGGCGATCCGGGTCAGTAGTTGACGTAGACCGGGTTGGTCATGAACAGACGCTGGTTGCCGTCGCGCAGTTCGAAGCGGATCCAGTGGCGACTCCCGTCCGACGCCCAGGGCAGCACGATCTCCTGTCGGTCGCCGAGGCTCTCGACCGAGAGGGCAGGCTCGGCCCGGCCGTCGAGGAAGCCGACGAGCTTGCGCCCCCTGGCGCCCGCCACGGTGAGTTCGAGCGATAGCGGTTGGCCCGCAGCCACGGCGAAGCTGTCGCCCACGGTGCCCTTGCGCCCGCCCGCGTTCGCGGAAAGCCCGAAGGCGATGCCCGGCTTGCCCGTCATGTCGATCATGACGTGCCCGGCCTTGACCGCGTCGAGGATGGCGCGCTCCGAAAGCTCCGGCGCTAGGACCAGCGTGGCGGGGAAGCCGACGCCGAGGCGGCCGAGCGTCGTGTCGTGGTTGTCGCTGCCGCCGATGGCGGTGATGCGGCGTCCCTGCGCCACCAGCTTCTCCCAGATGGCGACGTCGCCGCCGGCATCGACGCCGCCGAGCTGCTTCCACAGGTTGCCGCTGTTCATGACCTCCATCGCGTCGGTCATGGCGTAGGTCTGATCGGGCGCGCTCCAGCCGCAGCCCCGGCATGCGTGGTCGGTGGGCGATCCCGGATGGTTGATCGAGAACAGCGCACCGGCGGCGTGCGAGCGTTCGATCATCGTCGCCATGTCGGGCATAGACTTTTCGCCGAGGCGGTGATCCACGTATTCGGTGGTGCCGAAGATGTTGGCGTGGCCCTGCTCGGTCGTCATCTCACGGCCCGGGATCAGCAGCAGGTCATCGTAGTAGGGCTGCAGCTCCCGCATCGCGCCGTAGTGGGCGACGTTGTTGTGATCGGTGATCGCCGCGAAATCGAGATGCGCGGCGAGCGCGGCGTCGGCGGTGCGATAGAGTGGGCAGGGCACGCTGCGGCCGCGCCGGCTGGTGCAGAAGCCATCGCTGTGGCCGGTGTGGAGGTGGAAGTCCCCGCGATACCAGCGCGTGCCCTGCTCCAGCGGCTCGGGCGAGAAGGTGGATGCCTTCGGGACCTCGCCGTGGCGCCAGAACCAGATCTTCGCGGTGTACCGGGACGTCACCCCCTCGCCGATGAACGACACGCCGAGGTCGAGCGCCCAGCGCCGCCCGCCAACGGGGCCGGCGGTGTAGGAGGGCGTGGCGTTGTTCTCGTCGATGACGACGGTGTGCTTGTTGCTGCCGCTCCAACCCCGGAAGGCCTTGCCGTCGAACAGGCCGAGGTTGATGACGGTCTTCCCGTCCGGCCGGGTGTATTCATATTCGACGCCGATGCGGGTGACGCCCGCAGGCACGTCGAAGGGCACGGAGACGTTGCTCTGGTAGTCGGAGCGATCGAGCGTTCCGGTCAGTACGAGGTCGGGCTTCTCGTGCCCGACGGCGAGGGGAACCTGGTCCCAGGCGGGCAGGTTCTGCGCGCTCGCCAGGGGTGCGCCGAGCAGCAGCGCGGCAAGCCCGGCGAGCGGGAGCAGCGGTCGGAGGAACTTGGCTTTCACGGGCATCGTGGCATCCTTTGCGCAGATGAGGGGCAGGCGCGGCCTGCCCCCCGGGGTAGTCCGGTCGCGGCGATCAGAACCGGAAGGTGACCGCGCCGCGCACGCTGCGGCCGAAGATCGAGCGCGCGATGTAGACGAGGTCGCCCACTTCCTCGTTCTCGATGGAACCTGCGCGGGGGTTGCCCTCGGTCAGGCCGATCTCGTTGGTCAGGTTGTTGACGAAGAGGTTGACGGTCAGCTTGTCGTTGACGTCGAACCGGGCGTTGAGATCGACGGTCTTGTAGGACGGCAGGCTGATCTGGTTCGCCACTTCCACGAAGCGCTGGCCGTAGTACGCAAGGTCGGCCTCGATCCGCAGGCGGTTGTCCATGAGGTTGACCGCGGGCGTGATGCGCACGGTATGCTCCGGCACGCGGATCAGGCGGTTGTGCGAGTAATCGACCGTCTGGCCGCTGGAGTTGGTGTAGACGAAGTCGGAGAAGCGCGCGTCCTGCCAGGTCCAGTTGGCGTGGATGTCGAACCAGGGCGCCGGACGCCAGGTGGCTTCCAGTTCGGTGCCCCAGGTCTTGGTGTCGCCGTAGACGGTGTTGAGCACGTACTGGCCCGCCGAATTTTGGCGGTAGTCGCTGATCTCGTAGCTCTTGTAGATCGAATTGAAGCCGGTGAGGTAGACGTCGAAGGTGGGCGAGGCGTACTTCAGGCCGACCTCGTAGAAGTCCATCTTCTGCGTCACCGGGCTGGCGGCGGCATTGCCGAGGAAGCTGGAGACGTTGGGCAGGCGGAAGGTCGAGGTGAAGCGCGCGAAGGCGCCCATGCGCGGGTGAAGCTGGTAGTTGGCGCCGAGGGTCCAGGCGCTCGCATCGTACTTGCGCGAGAACGGCGTGTAGACGCCGGTGCCGACCAGCATCGCATCGTCGGCGGCGGTGGCCGACTGGCCGAGGTTCACGGTGCGCTTGCCTTCCACGCTGCCGCTGGCCTTGACCTGCTCCCAGCGGAAGCCGCCGTCGATGCGCAACTGGTCCGTCAGCTTCCACTCGTCGCTGGCGTAGATCGCGATGGTGTCGGACGTGCCGCGCGCGTTGTTGTATTCAGAGCCGTAGCTGGCGATGCCGCCGTTGCTGAAGGTGTAGATGCGGTTCCCCGCCGCATCGAGCAGCACCGCGTCGAGCAGCGAGGCGTTGTCCTTCACGTCGGTGAAGACCGCCGCCGAGTTCGTCTGGTAGGTTTCCTTGACGTGGGCGTAGTAGACGCCGAGCGCGAGGTCGTGATGACCGGCGAGGTCGAGGCTCTGCTGCAGGCGGGTGTCGGTGACAAATTCGTCCTGCGGGATCGTGAACGACCGTGCCAGGTTGAGCAGCGCAAGGCCGTTGCCGTTGGCATTGGCAAGGTCCATCGCCTGCCCGCCATTGGTGTAGACGAAGCCGAGCGATTGTCCGGCGGCGGCATCAACGTACTTGCCGTAGGTCGACGAGAGCAGGTCGTCCGCCGAGGCGACGGTGCGCGGGGTGATCGAGTTGCGCTTGGTGTAGCTGTCGCGGTAGCGGCTGCGGTGCTCGATGCGCAGGTTGTCGGTCAGCTCGTACTTGAACTCGCCGGTCAGCTGGGTGAGCTTGATCGTGGTCCCCAGCGCGTTGTCGAACTTGTAGGTGCCCTCGGGCGTCAGGAAGTCGAAGTTGCGGGT
>DATKFS010000344.1:0-15995 GCA_035511275.1 Novosphingobium sp. | reverse complement strand
AAGGGGATTCGAGAGCATGCCGCAGATCATCGTCGTCAATCAGTCGGGTGAGGAATCGAACGTCGAGGCCCCCGAGGGCCGGACCCTGATGGAAGTCATCCGTGACGAAGGGTTCGACGAACTGCTGGCCCTGTGCGGCGGCTGCTGCTCCTGCGCCACCTGCCACGTCCACATCGACCCGGCCTACATGGACAAGCTCCCCGCCATGAGCGAGGACGAGAACGACCTGCTCGACAGCTCGGACCATCGCAACGAATACTCGCGCCTGTCGTGCCAGGTGCCGGTGACGGCGGTGCTCGAAGGCGCCAAGATCACCATCGCGCAGGAAGACTGACGCTTCCCGGGCCGCTTCATCGCCGCAGCGTTTGGCGGCGGCCCGCGACCCGCGCATAGTGCCTCCCAAAGCAAGCGCACCGGACATACCGGGCGGGGAGGCGGCCGGCGATGGAAGACAGCAAGCACCTGATGGCGGCGGCAACGGCCGCCACCGGGCTCGACGACTTCGGCGCCGACGGCTTTCGCGACGGGCTGGAACGGCTCGTCCGCTCGCTCAACACCGAGGCGCGGCTGAATGCGGTGGGCGAGCACGCGCTGCGCGACCGCATCCTGCTGCACTTGCGCCAGCGCCTGCTGATCGAAGACTGGTATCGCCGCCATCCCGAGATCGAGGACGAGGCGATCGAGGCGCCGCTGTTCGGCGTCAGCCTGCCGCGCACCGGCTCCTCGGCGCTGTCGTTCCTGCTGTCGAGCGACCCGGCGATCCGCTACCTGCGCGTCTGGGAAAGCTCGCAACCCTGCCCGCCGCCATCCACCGTCGCCGGCCCCGACCCGCGCCGCGGCGTTTCGGCGAGCGCCACGGATGAGCGGCTCAAGGGCGGCAACCGCACGCCGACCGGGATCGACGGCGCGATGGAGTGCCAGGATCTCATGGCGCTCGACTTCCGGAGCCAGATCTTCCAGGCCTTCGCGCAGATCCCCAGCTATTCCGAGTGGCTGCTCGAAGCCGACCTTGGCGACACCTACCGCTACCATAAGCGCACCTTGAAGCTGCTCCAGTGGGGCCAGCCCGCCCGCCCCTGGCGGCTCAAGGCGCCGACCCACATGCTTTACCTCGACGCGCTCGACGCCGCCTATCCCGACGCCCGCTTCGTGATGACCCACCGCGACCCGACCGACGTGATGCTCTCGGTGGCGACCGTCTATGCCGACATCATCGGCAAGTTCTCCGACCACGTCGACGATGCCTATATCGGCGAACTCAACGTGCGCTGCTGGTCCGAGGCCATGACCCGCGCCATCGCCTTCCGCGAGGCCGGCAACGACCACCGCTTCTTCGACATCCACTTCCGCGCCATGCACGAGGATGCGATCCGCGAGGTCCGTGCCCTCTACGCCTGGCTGGGAGAGGACGTCTCGACCCGGTTCTCCGAGGCCATGGCCGCATGGTGGGCCTCGAACACCGCGGCGGAGCGCATGGCCAAGCCCGACCCGGCGCGGTTCGGCCTCGATGCCGGCGCGGTGCGCGCGCATTTCGCCGACTACCTGCGCCACATGGACCGCTGGGTGCCGCGCGCCGAGGCCGCCTGAACTTCATTCTAGACAAGGACCGACACGACAATGGCCGAACCCACCACAGGCAGGTACGAATTCGACGCGGACGCACGCATGGCGCAGACGGTCGCCAGCGGGCCGCGCTATGCCCCCCTCACTCTCGGCGAAGTGAGCCCGGAGGGGCAGGAACAGGTCGACGCGATCCGCGCCGCCTTCTCGATCCCGGAAAGCCGCCCCTTCCCCGACGTCAGCCTCATCACGCTGCGCCACCCGGGCATGTTCAAGGGGCAGATGGTGCTCGGCATCGAGCTGGCCGCCAAGGGCACCATCCCCGCGCGCGAGCGGGAACTGGCGATCCTGCGCCTCGCCCTCCTCGCCCGCGCGCCGTTCGAGTGGTGCGAGCATGTCGACATCGGCAAGGCCTTCGGCGTCACGCCCGAGGAGATCGAGCGGGTCATCGACGGTTCCGACGCCCCCGGCTGGACCGAGCACGAATCGGCGGTGCTGCGCGGCGTCGAGGAACTCCTGGCCGATCACTGCATCGCCGATTCGACCTGGGAAACCCTCGCCAAAACCTACGACGAGAAGCAGATGCTCGAATTCCCGATGCTCATCGGCTCGTACCTGATGACCGCGCTCCAGCAGAACTCGCTCAAGATCCAGCCCAAGGCGGGATTCGACTACCGCTGATCGGGATCGTCCCGCGCGGAACAGTCTGTGGATAAATCCGGCAGAAGCTGTGCGTAGAAACGGCGAACGACGAATCGTCCCGTGATTCGTCGTTCCCGTGCAGGCGGGACCGCTGGCAAGGCCACGCGGAACTCAAGGCCGGGCGCGATGGCGCGGTGGCCAACCGCAAGCTCTCGCCTAAAGTATTTCCAGCGGTCCCCGCCTGCGCGGGGACGACGACGGACCGCTGGAGATCCCCGATTTTCCGCCGCTTCAGCGGCTTTCCGTGACACAAAAAAAGGCCGGAGCGAGCAAGGCAAGGAGCCGCTCCGGCCATAAGTTCACAGGATGGGAAGAACGCCCCATGACAAGCGTTCCTCCGGGCTTGGTGCAGGCTTGACGAGAGGAGCAAGCCGCGTAACAGTAGCTAATGATAATCATTCGCATGTGCAAGCCCTAAGGAGTCATCGCATGTATCAATACGTCGACCGCCCGCTCAGCACTCTCGATGAAGGCTGCCGGTTCCTCGTCTGGTCCATGCGCGCCTGGGTCACGGCGATCGGCCAGAAGCGCTGCCCTGCCCAGCTCCTGGCACCTGCCTTCGCACGCTGGCGAATGATCGGCGGGCTGCAGCCGTTCCACCGCGCCATGGTGCTGCTCAACCGCGACGCGCTCGACACGCTGGCGTTCTGCCCGATGGGATGCAGCCACGTATCCGAGCATGAGGCGGTGATTCTCGAACTCATCACCAGCCTGCGCGACCGTGGGCCGCAATCGACCCGCGAGACGCTGGAACTGGTGGTGGGCGAGGACAGCGTGGGCGACATGCTGGAGACGCTGTCGCGAATCGGCGCGGCACTCGCCATCGCCGGCATCTTCCCGGGCGAGCCGGTCGCCAGCCCCGGCGCCAACCAGGCTCGGGGCCACTGACCCCTTCCTCTCCTCCACCGTCAGGGGAGGAACAGGTCCTCAATCCAGCGGGGCGACGTCGACGGAGGCGAACATCTTCTGTTCGGACGAGCCCCGGAACGTCCCGTCCAGCGGGGCGACGTCGGCATAGTCGCGGCCCATGCCGAGGAAGATGTGGTCGGTATCGGCGAGGCAGTCGTTGGTGGGATCGAAGCCGATCCAGCCGAGTTCCTCGCCGCACCACAGGTTGACCCAGGCGTGCATGGCGTCCGCACCGACGAGGCGCTCCTTCCCCGGCGGCGGCAGCGTGCGCAGATAACCGCTGACGTAGCCCGCCGGGATGCCATGGGCCCGCGCAGCGATGATCATGATGTGGCTGAAGTCCTGGCAAACTCCATGCCGCTGGTTGAACGCCTCGATCGGCGCCGTGTCCGTCTGGGTGGCGTCGGCATCGTAGACGAAGCCTGCGTGGATGGCGGACATCAGCGCGCGGCCCGCCTCCATCACCGGCATCCCCTCGTCCAGGAACGACGAGGCCCAGCGCGCGATCGCCGGTTCGGGCTGCGCGATGGCCGACGCGAAGATGTAAGAGGCCGGCCCGAGGTCGGACAGGTCGGGCTTCTTCATCGCCCGCTCGCGCAAGTCCGCGAGCCCCGGCCCGGTCGCGTCGTTGACGAAGAACGGCAGCGGCTCGACCTCGACCGTGAAGCGGCTTTCGATCTGGAGCTGCGCGGTCGCCTCGCGCAGCACGAAGCGGGCCTCGTTGACGTGGTAGCCACCCGGCCCCTCCACCACTTGCGCGGGCTGCGGATCGAGCGTGAGCGTGAAGTCCGCCACCGCCTGCCCGGTCCAGTTCGCCGGTCGCAGGCGCACGTTGAACTGCGCCATGCGCGCGGGCTGCGCGTACTTGAGCGTGGTGATGTGGCTGACCGAATATCGCATCACAGCAGCCGCGAGCGCCTTTCCGCTTCCTCGGAATCGAGCTGCAGGAAGTAGCGCGCCGAAATCGCGTCGGACAGCGCCAGCAATTGCTCCTCCACCGTGGCGAGCCGCTCCGGCGTCATGTCCGGCGCCGTCGCCGCCTGGAGTTCGCCCAGCAGCGAGCGGGCGGCGCGCAGCGGGGCCTCGGGAATGTTGTCGTCGCGCAGGCTGGGCAGCGCGGCGAGGTGGGCGACGATCTCGCTCACCTGGAACACCAGCGCACGGGGATTGTCGGGGTCGAGCAGAACGAGGTCCCGCACCGGATTGGCGACCGGACCGGTGAGATAGCGGCTGCGGTAGATGATCTGGCTGTCGCACAAGTCGAGCAGCAGGCCGAGCGCGGCGGCGGGATCCTCGTCGCCGGGCTTGGGCATGAGCTGGCGCGCCATGCGGCAGATCGCCTGCGCGCGCTCCAGCCGCTGGCCGACCTCGAGGAAGCGCCAGGCGGCGGAGCGCACCATGTTCTCTGCGATCAGGCCCGCGAGCGCGCTGAAATGCTCGGTCAGCCAGCGCGTGCTGCTGAGCATGGACTGGGGCTGTTCGACGTTGATGGAGGGCATGGGGCGGCTGACGATGCGCCAGAAATCGCGCGCGAAGCGTTCGCGCAGGGCCATGCCGACTTGCTGGCGACGGCGCATCAGCGCGGCGACGCCGCCGGGCAGGCGCGTTTCGGTCAGCGCGCGGGCGCAGATCTTCGCCACCGAAAGCTTCGCCGTCTCCGCCCCGATCGCGCCCCAGTCGCGCAGCAGGGCCGTCAGGCGCGGCAGGGTGCCGCCGCCGGGCGCGACGTTGCCGTCGCTGTCCGCGGGATTGGCGAGGATGGCGCGCACGATCCGCACCAGCGTCTCCGAGCGCTCGTTGTAGCGGCCGAACCAGAACAGGTTGTCCGCCGCCTGGCTGGCGAGGATGCCGCCGCCGCGCGAAATCGGCGGCTCCCCGGCGACGCGGCTGCCGATATTCTGGCTGGCGGGCTTGTCGTCGACGATCCACAGGTCGGCGGAAAGGTCGCCTGCGCCCATCAGCGAGGTCGGCAGGGCACTGGTCGAGGACAGGCGCGCGAAGCCGCCCGGCATGACCGTCCAGCCGCCGTCGGCGGTGCGCGCCACGAAGGCCCGGACGGTGAAGGGGCGCGGTACGATGGCCCCGTCGATGATCGCGGGCGTGGTGGAGAGGCGCACGATCTCCTGCCCGCAATAGTCCATCGGCCGCCGCCAGAGCGCGTCGATCAGCGCCTCGCGTCGGCGGGCATCGAGCGCGGCACCGGCGACGGGGTCGCGGCTCTCGAGGCCCTCGATGGGCTGGCCGAACGCGGGCAGCAGCGCCAGTTCGTCGAGCCGGGCGGCGACCGTCGAGCTTTCCACCGCCTGCCCGCACCACCACGTCGCGACGTTGGGCAGCGTCGGCGCCTCGCCCAGCAGGACCCGGCACAGGCGCGGGAGGAAGGCGGCGAAGGCGGCGGATTCCAGCACCTCCACGCCCGGCCAGTTGACCATCTCCACCCCGCCGCCCGCCCAGGCGTCGAACAGGTTGGCGACGCCGAGCTGCGACTTGGCATCGAACGTGAGCGGGTCGAGCGCGGTGGTGTCGATCCAGCGCCAGACCGCATCCACGCGCTTGGGCCCGGCGATCGTGCCGACGTAGAGCCGGTCGTCGAGCACGGTGAGGTCGCGCCCCTCGACCAGCGGCAAGCCGAGATAGCGGGCGAGGTGCGCCTGCTCGGCATAAGTCTGGTTGAACCGCCCCGGCGTCAGCAGCGCGATGCGCGGGTTCTCGCGGCGGCAGGCGGCGGCCATGCCGGCCTGCATCTGCGCGAAGAAATCGGACAGGCGGCGGGCATGGGCGTCGGCCAGCAGGTTGCCGACAGCGCGCGACATGGCGAGGCGGTTCTCCAGCGCATAGCCGACCCCGCCCGCCACGCGCACGCGGTCCTGCAGCACCCGCCACTGCCCGCCCGGCCCACGCGCGAGGTCGGCGGCGTAGATGTGGACGAAGCGCCCGCCCGGCGGCGTGTGGCCGATCATCCGGCGCGCGAAGAACGGGCTGCCGGCGACGACGGCGGCAGGCAGGTGCCCGTCCTTCACCAGCGTCTGCGGCCCGTAGATGTCGGCGGCGAGCTTCTCCATCAGCTCCGCGCGCTGGACGAGCCCGCTCTCGACCCTGGCCCATTCCCCGGCGCCGACGATCAGCGGCATGGCGTTGAGCGGCCAGGACCGCTCGTCCTCGTCCCCGGTCAGGCGGAAGGCGAGGCCGAGGTCGGCCGCATGGCGGGCAGTCGCGTCCTGCAGCGCGGCCGGGTCGGCATCGGTGAGCCCGGCGAGACCCGCCGCGACCTTGTGCCAGCATTCCGCCACCGGGCGCGACGCATCGCCGAACAGGTCGCCGCTACCCGCCGCGTAACCGTCGAGCCAGTTGGGCGAGGGCGCGAGGCCGGGGCGGGTCACCATCGGCCCGCGCCCTGGCTGAGTTCACGCGGAGGCGGGGAGACGCGGAGGAAAAAAGGGTTGGTTCGCGCAACGACGCAAAGGCGCAAAGAGGTTGCGCTTGCGGCCAAGCCGCCTTCCGATCGAACCTTGTGGCAGGCGCGGCGTCGATCCGCAAGAAGGCCTGCGGCGCCAAGCGACCCCTTCGCGCCTTTGCGCCTTTGCGCGATCCCCGTTCTGCTCCGCGTCTCCGCGCCTCCGCGTGCTTCTGAAACGCCCGCCCCCAGCCCCCCGCCGACACGGGGAACCAAGACAACGCAGGACACGGGTGAACGGGCGAACATGCCCTACATTAGCCGGGCAGGCCGCCTCAGGTCGAGGGTATAGGGAAATTCGGTAGGCAATTCCTCGATAGGCCGGGGCAGCGGGCCGGGGGAATGGCCGTGTTCCTGGAACCGCGCCTTGCGCCGCGCCTCGGCCTCGTAGCCGTTGACGGGCATCGTGTCGTAGTTGCGCCCGCCCGGATGCGCGACATGGTAGACACAGCCGCCCAGCGACCGGCCGTTCCACAAGTCGAAGATGTCGAAGGTCAATGGCGGGTGCGCGGGAACCATCGGGTGCAGGCATTCGGCCGGGAACCAGGCCTTGTAGCGCACCCCGCCGACGCCCTCTCCGGGGCCGGTGGCGGTCAGCGGTACGCGCCGTCCGTTGCAGGTGATGACGTGGCGCCCGGCCACCAGCCCGCTGGCCTTGACCTGCAGGCGCTCGGTGGAACTGTCGACATAGCGCACGGTGCCGCCGATCGCGCCGGTCTCGCCCAGCACGTTCCACGGTTCGAGCGCGTGGCTGATCTCGAGACTGACGCCGCCGCCCTCGACCTCGCCGTGGACGGGGAAGCGGAACATGCGCTGCGCCTCGAACCAAGCGGGGTCGAAGTCGTAGCCCGCGCGGCGCAGATCGTCGAGAACGTCGAGGAAGTCGGCCCAGACGAACTGGCCGAGCATGAAGCGGTCATGAAGCTGCGTGCCCCAGCGCACCAGCGGGCCTTCCACCGGCTCGCGCCAGAACCACGCCGCCAGCGCCCGGATCAGCAGTTGCTGGGCGCAGGACATGCGGGGTTCGGGCGGCATCTCGAAACCGCGGAACTCGACCAGGCCAAGGCGACCGGTGGGGCCGTCCGGGCTGAACATCTTGTCGATGCAGATCTCGGTGCGGTGGGTGTTGCCGGTGACGTCGACCAGCAGGTTGCGGAACAGGCGATCGACCACCCAGGGGGCGGGCTGCTGCTCGCTGGGGCCGGGCACTTGCGCGAGTGCGATCTCCAGTTCGTAGAGCGAATCGTGCCGCGCCTCGTCGATGCGCGGGGCCTGGCTGGTCGGGCCGATGAACAGGCCGGAGAACAGGTAGCTGAGCGAGGGATGGCGCTGCCAGTACGTGACGAAGCTCTTGAGCAGGTCCGGGCGGCGGATGAACGGACTGTCGAGCAGCGTCGGCCCGCCCAGCACGATATGGTTGCCGCCGCCGGTGCCGATCGAACGGCCGTCGACCATGAACTTGTCGGCAGTCAGCCCGATCTCCCGCGCGCAGTCGTAGAGCGTCTCGGTGATCTCCACCGTCTCGCGCCAGCTGGCCGAGGGGTGGATGTTGACCTCGATCACCCCGGGGTCGGGCGTGATCTTGAGCACCATGAGGCGCGGGTCGGGCGGCGGAGCATAGCCTTCGATCCGCACCGGCAGCTTCAGTTCCTCCGCCACCACTTCCACCGAGGCGACGAGTTCGAGATAGTCCTCCAGCGCTTCGGTCGGCGGGATGAACACGGCGAGATAGTCGCCGCGCGGTTCGACGGTGATCGCGGTGCGCACGGCGCCCTGGATGATGTCCTGCTCCACCGCCGGTTCGGCGAAGGACTTGGGCTCGGGCACGGTGCGGAAACGCTGCGGGCCGCCGTCGCTGGTCTGGTGTTCGTTGGTCCGCGCCCGCGCGGTGACCTGCGTGCGGTAGTCGGCCAGCGGCTCACGCGGCTCGGCGGTGTCGCGCGGGTGGATGTAGGGGAAATCGGCGGGCGCGACATAGGGCAGCGAGCCGAGCGGCAGGCGATAGCCGATGGCGGAATCGCCCGGCACGGCGGTCAGCAGCCCCTTGCGCACGCGCCAGTATTCGCTGCGCCAGCGCGGCCGCGACTGGTCGCGCGCGTTCCAGCGCTGCACCGGCAGCACGAAGCCGACCGGCTTGTCGAGCCCGCGCCGGTAGGTGCGGCGGAAGCGGCGGGCCAGTTCCTCGTCCTCGATGCTGGGGTCGAGCGGGGTGACGTTCACCGCCAGTTCGTCCTCGCGCAGCATCCACACGCCCCGGTCCTCGTAGACCGGCTGCACGAAGTCCGCGTCGATCCCCAGTCCCTCGGCGGCGGCGGCGAGCAGGTTGGCGGCCGAGAGAATGTCGATGCTCGGCAGCGGATCGGGATCGCCGCCCTTCTCCAGCGGCTTTTCCCCGGCGAGCAGGCTGTCGTCGCGCCAGATCGGCACGCCGTCCTTGCGCCAGTAGATCGAATAGCCCCAGCGCGGCAGCGTCTCGCCGGGATACCACTTGCCCTGCCCGTGATGGAGCAGCGAGCCGGGCGCGAACTTGGCGCGCAGCAGGCGAATGAGCTTGTCGGCGTAGGCGGCCTTGGTCGGCCCGACGGCGCCGGAATTCCACTCGTCCGCCTCGAAGTCGGTCGCGGCGATGAAGGTCGGCTCGCCGCCCATGGTCAGGTTGACCCCGCCCGCGACGAGATCCTCGTCCACCTTGTCGCCCAGCGCCAGCAGGCCTTCCCAGCGCTCGTCGGTGAAGGGCTTGGTGATGCGCACGGCCTCGGCGATGCGGCTGACTTTCATGCTGAAGTCGAAATCGACCTCGGCCGGCTCGGCCATGCCCTCGATCGGGGTGGCGGAACGGTAATGCGGCGTCGCGCAGAGCGGGATGTGCCCCTCGCCCGCGAACATGCCCGAAGTCGCGTCGAGCGCGATCCAGCCCGCGCCGGGCACGTAGGCCTCGGCCCAGGCGTGGAGGTCGGTCACGTCCTGAAGCACGCCGACCGGCCCTTCCTTGGGCAGCACGTCGGCGACAAGCTGGATCGAGTAGCCCGAGACGAATCGCGCCGCGAAGCCCAGCCGGCGCAGCAGTTGCACCAGGAGCCAGGCCGAATCGCGGCACGATCCGATGCCGACGTCGAGCGTCTCCTCCGGCTCCATCACGCCCGATTCCATGCGGATGACGTAGCCGATGCGCTGCTGGAGCTTGCTGTTGATGTCGACGAGGAAGTCGACCGTGCGGCCTTCGTAGTCCGCATGTTCGGCGACCAGCGCCTCGAACAGCGGACCCTGTTCCTCGACGTCGAAATAGGCCGAAAGATCGCCCTTCAGCGTCTCGTCATAGGTGAACGGATATTCCTCGGCGTCAGGTTCCACGAAGAAGTCGAACGGGTTGATGACCGCCAGTTCCGCCAGCAGGTCCACCTCGATCGAGAAGTGGTCCACCGGCTCGGGGAAGACCACGCGGGCGAGCCAGTTGCCGTGGGGGTCCTGCTGCCAGTTCAGGAAATGCTCGGGCGGGCTGATCGTCAGCGAGTAGTTGGGCACCTCCGTGCGGCTGTGCGGCGCCGGGCGCAGCCGGATGACCTGGGGACCGAGACGGATCCGCTTGGAATAGCGGTATCGGGTGAGGTGGTGCAGGGCTGCCTTGATCATCGCGGCCGAGTGTGCGCGAAACCATGCTGCACCGCAACGATGTTCACTTGGCGGCACGGACGATCTGGGCAACAATTCGTCGCTCGCATCACGATTGCCGTGAACGTGTCATCATGGCATGCGAGGTCGGACGGGTGAAAAAGATGGATATGCTGGAAATTCGCACCGAATCCGAAGCCCCCGCGGAAGGCGCCGAACCCGCTGACCTGGGCACGCTCCCCTCGCGCTTCTTCAACCGCGAACTGAGCTGGCTCGCCTTCAACGAGCGCGTCCTGGCGGAAGCCTGCAATCCCAACTACCCCCTGATAGAGCGCCTGCGCTTCCTCTCGATCTCGGGCAGCAACATCGACGAATTCCTGATGGTGCGCGTCGCCGGCCTCGCCGGGCAGGTCCGCCGCCAGATCGAGGAAATCTCGATCGACGGGCTGACCCCCTCGCAGGCTCTGGCCGTCACCCATGAAAAGGTGATGGAGCTGGAGGACATCCAGCAGAAGGTCTGGACCACCCTCAAGGTCCAGCTCGCGGAGGCCGGGATAGCCGTCGTCGGCGAGGAAAAGCTGAACGCGGAGCGCGAGGAGTGGCTGCGCACCTACTTCATCGAGCACGTCATGCCGGTCATCACCCCGCAGGCGATCGACCCGGCGCACCCCTTCCCCTTCGTCGCCAACCAGGGCATCGGCGTGCTGTTCTCGCTGACCCGCACGGCGGACGACGCGCCGGTGATGGAGATGGTGCTGATCCCCGCGCCGCTCCCCCGCTTCGTGCGCATCCCGGGCGAGGAGGCGGCGTGGATCTCGATCGAGGACCTGATCTGCCGCAACACCGCCGAACTGTTCCCCGGCTTCCGCCTCAACGGCCACGGCGTCTTCCGCATCCTGCGCGACAGCGACATCGAGATCGAGGAGGACGCCGAGGATCTCGTGCGGTACTACCGCACCGCGATCCAGCGCCGCCGCCGCGGCCTCGTGATCGTCCTGCAGCTGCAGGGAAACTTCGATCCTGCCGCCGAGGAACTGCTGCGCACCCAGCTCGGCCTCGACAAGGCCCTCATCATGAAGACCGAGGGCATCATCGGCTTCTCCGGCCTCTCGGCGATCTGCGACGAGGACCGTCCCGAACTCAAGTTCGAACCCTACACGCCCCGCTATCCCGAGCGCATCCTCGAGCATGACGGCGACATCTTCGCCGCCATCCGCGAGAAGGACATCGTCGTCCAGCACCCCTACGAGAGCTTCGAGGTGGTGATCGACTACCTGCGCCAGGCCGCGCGGGACCCGGACGTCGTCGCGATCAAGCAGACGCTCTACCGCGCCGGCAAGCAGTCCGCGATCATCTCCGCGCTGATCCAGGCGGCGGAGCAGGGCAAGTCGGTGACGGCGGTGGTCGAACTCAAGGCCCGCTTCGACGAGGAGCAGAACCTCCTCTGGGCGAGCCAGCTCGAGCGCGCGGGCGTCCAGGTGATCTATGGCTTCGTCGACTGGAAAACCCACGCCAAGGTCTCGATGATCGTGCGCCGCGAGGGCGATTCCTATCGCACCTACTGCCACTTCGGCACCGGCAACTACCACCCGATCACCGCGCGCATCTACACCGACGTGTCCTACTTCACCGCCGATCCGGCGGCCGGGCGCGACGTGGGGCGCCTGTTCAACTTCATCACCGGCTACGTCGAGCCCAAGAGCACCGAGATCCTGTCGATCTCGCCGATCTCTCTGCGCTCCACCCTCAACGAGTGCATCGACGCCGAGATCGCCAATGCCGAAGCGGGCAAGCCGGCGGCGATCTGGGCCAAGCTCAACTCGCTGACCGATCCGGGCATCATCGACCGCCTCTATGCCGCGAGCCGCGCGGGCGTGGACATCGACCTCGTGGTGCGCGGCATCTGCTGCCTGCGGCCGGGAATCCCCGGCCTGTCCGAGAACATCGCGGTCAAGTCGATCATCGGCCGCTTCCTCGAACATGCGCGCATCTGGGCCTTCGCCAACGGCGCCGACCTGCCCAACCGCAAGGCCAAGCTCTTCATCACCTCGGCCGACGGCATGAGCCGCAACCTCGACCGCCGCGTCGAGGTTCTGCTGCCGATCCGCAACAAGACGGTGCACGACCAGGTCCTCGACCAGGTGATGCTGGCCAACCTGATCGACACCGAGCAGAGCTGGGTCTGCGCGCCCGACGGCACCTATGACCGGGTGGGCGAAGTGGACAACCCCTTCAACCTCCACCGCTATTTCATGACCAACCCGTCCCTGTCCGGGCGCGGTGCCGCACTCGACAGCGGGCGCAAGGTGCCCAAGCTGTCGCTGCGGCGCGGCACGATCTGAGATCGAGTTCTCCGCATCTTCCCGTCGTCCTGCTGTTTCCTCTCGCCCTGAAAATGCTCTAGAGGGCCGCAGTCCGGCCGGAACCTTCGGCCTTTGCGGTACGTCTTGTCCAGAATGATCGGCATCAGCGAGTCCAGCGAAAAGCGCGCCATCATCGACATCGGGTCGAACACGGTGCGTCTCGTCGTCTACAATGGCCCGCCGCGCGCGCCGGTCGTGGTCCTCAACGAGAAGGTGAACGCCCGGCTCGGCAAGGACCTTGGCCGCACCGGGGCGATCTCCGACAAGTCGATGCGCGCCGCACTGGCCGCGCTCGCCCGATTCGCGGCACTGCTGCGGCTGCTCGATGTCCGCAACGTGGAGTGCGTCGCCACCGCCGCCGCGCGCGACGCCGCCAACGGCCCGCAGTTCCTCGAAGCGGTGCGCGGCTTCGGCCTGTCGCCGCGCCTGCTTTCGGGCGAGCAGGAAGCCCGCGCCAGCGCCACCGGCGTCATCGCCGCCTTCCCGAACGCACGCGGCATCGCCGCCGACCTTGGTGGCGGCAGCCTCGAACTGGTCGAGATCGACGCCGCCGCTCCGGACGGCATCCGGCCCGGCGGCATTACCCTGCCCTTCGGCACCCTGCGTCTTCCCGACATGCGCGCGCTCGGCGCACCCCGGTTTGCCGATGCCGTGCGCTCGGGGCTCCAGGCCCGTGGGTGGGGCGTGAATGGCCATCATGGCGGGCGCGGCCTGCCGCTCTACATCGTCGGCGGATCGTGGCGCGCCCTTGCGCTTCAGGCCATGCGGGTGCTCGACTGGCCGGTCGACGATCCCCACGGCTTCGAACTCTCCGCCTCGGAAGCCCTGCGCCTTGCCCGCGTGTTCGAGAAGGGCAAGCTCGACGACCCCGATCCGCGCATTTCCAGCTCGCGCCTCGCCACGCTGGCCGACGCCGCCGCGCTGATGGCGCAACTGGTCGCCAACCTGCACCCCTCCAGGCTGGTATTCTCCTCGTGGGGCCTGCGCGAGGGGCTGCTCCATGCGCAGTTGCCGCCCGCCATCCAACAGGAAAGCCCGATGCTCGCCAGCGTCGCCGCCTTCGCCGAGAGCGCGCGCGTCGATGCCGCCGATGCCGTGCGCGTCGCCGAATGGACCGCGCCGGTCTGCCGCGATGCCGACGCCGATGGCGACCTGCGCAAGGCCGCCAGCCTCCTCGCCCTGGCCGCCATGCGCACCGAACCCAACATGCGGACCGAGGAAGCGCGCACCTGGGCGATGCGCAAGCGCTGGATCGGGCTCGACATGTGCGGGCGCGGGATGATGGCGATGACCGTCTACGCGAACTCGGGACTGACCGAAGCACCGCCCGAACTCACCCGCCTGACCGCCAAGGCCGACCTCGATCGCGCCATCGGCTGGGGTCTCGCCGTGCGGCTGTGCCGGCGCCTCACCGGCGGCACGACGCGGGGCATGGCCGCCTCGTCGGTGGCGGTGAAGGACGGCGCCGTAGTGCTGACCCTTCAGGAGCCCGCGCGCGCGCTCTACGGCGCCAGCAACGGCAAGGACATCAAGTGCCTTGCCGACTGGCTCGGCCTTGGCTGGCGGGTCGAGATGGAAGACGGCACTCCCGTCGAGGCCTGACGGGCAGCATGGGCGGGCGTCGGGCCCGCCACGCCGCTCAGACCAGCGTCGCGCTTTCCGCGATCGCCGAAATGCCGCGCTTGCCGCCACTGCGGTCGAGCTGGACGACGATGTCGATCACCGACGCCGCGTATTCCAGCGTCTCGGCGCGGGTCAGGCCGATGCCGGTCTGCATCGACATCAGCGCGATCTGCTCCAGCGCGCCGCGCGGGCTGTTGGCGTGGACGGTCGAGAACGAGCCGGGGTGCCCGGTGTTGATGGCGCGCAGGAAGCTGACCGTCTCGGTGCCGCGCAACTCGCCCAGCACGATGCGATCGGGCCGCAGGCGCAACGCCGCCTGGAGCAGGTCGTTGGCGGAGACCTTGGCCTCGCCAAGCTCCCCCTTGACCGCGATGAGGCCGACGCCGTTGGCGCCCGGCAGGCGCAGCTCGGCGGTATCCTCCACCAGCACCACGCGCTCATGCTCCGGGATTTCGGACAGCATCGCGTTGAGGAAGGTGGTCTTGCCGGTCGAGGTGCCGCCCGAGATCAGGATGGTGCGGCGGCGACGGATCGCATCGCGCAGAAACGCGATGGGCTCGGCCATGGGATCGGGCGCCGGCAGTTCCTCGGGCGGCACGATGGGGCCACGGTCATAGGCGTCGAGCGGCAGTTCGAGCAGCCGATGGCGGCGGATCGCCAGCGCCCAGTTCGCGCGCGTCGCGGGCGGACCGACCAGCTGGATACGTGCCCCGCTCTGCCCGCCATAGGCCGGCAGCGTCGCCGAAAGCAGCGGGTGCTCGCGGTTGATGCCCTGGTGGCTGATCCGCGCGACCTGCTCCGCAAGGCGCTGGAGCAGGCGGTTGTCCATCTGCGGCAGTTCGACGCGGCTCATGCCCGCGAGCGCCGCGTCCTCCACCCAGATCTCGCCGGGGCGGTTGACGAGGATTTCGGTGACCGTCTCGCGCTCCAGCCAAGGCCGCAGCGGCGCCAGATAGGCATCGAGATAGACGCTGCGGGCAGACGGGGATTCCACCGAACCGTCAGCCACGGGAAACGGCGCCGCGTGCGGCTGCAGGGTGAGAACGTCGGCCATTTCGCGTCACTGGACCTGGCTGAAGTCCAGGTCCTTGGCGGTGAATACGCGGATCGGCTCGCCCTGCCGGACGCGGATGGTCGGGCCGATCTGCGCACCGCTCTGCACCGCGGCCGAAGCAGCCGAACTGCCGCCGCCGACGACGACGTTCGCGCCGCCCGAACCGATCGTGGTCAGCCCGCCGACGACCGAGAGCAGCATGGCCGAGCCGAAGCGCTCGAAGAAGTGGCTGTTGACCTTGCCCGGCAGGCCCGTCTCGCCGCCGAAGGCGATCGCCGGCGAGCCCAGGTTCACCGAGACGCCGTCCGGACGGATGAGGCGCGACCAGATCACGTAGGCGCGCTTCTGGCCGGCGGTCAGACCGCTCTTGTACTGGCCGATCAGGCGCGAGGAACGCGGGACGAGCACGCGCTTGCCGTCGAAGCTGCGGACGTCGGCCGACACGATGGCGCGGACGTAGCCGGGCACGTCGGTGTCGATCGCGGTTTCGAGGACCGCCGGGATCAGGGTGCCCTGCGTAACCGTGGTGGCGGGATCGAACGAGCGCGCGGCAGCTGCGGTGCTTCCCGTGCCGCCGATGCGGGCGGCGAAATCGTCGTTGGCGTTGCCGCCCTTGGCCGCATCGCCCACGGCTCCCGCGGGCACGGCCGCGCCGGCGCCCACGTCGAAGACGACGGTCGGGCTGGCGTAGCGGTTCGGCTGGGCGCCAAGGCCGGGGTTC
>DATKFS010000343.1:0-6053 GCA_035511275.1 Novosphingobium sp. | reverse complement strand
CGCCGCCTACAACGCCGGGCCGGGCAACGTGAACAAGTGGCTGCGCGCCAACGGCGACCCGCGCACCGGCGCGATCGACTGGATCGACTGGATGGAGCAGATCCCCATCTACGAGACCAAGAACTACGTCCAGCGCGTGCTGGAGAACGCCGTGGTCTACGAGACGATGTACCCGGCCAAGTCGGACTACAACGGTGCCAACAAGCTGACCCGGCTCATGCCGGGCAAGCGCCAGCCGGGCTGAGGCATCCGTCGTCCCGGACTTGATCCGGGACCGCTGCGAGCCCTTGAGGCGAGAGCTTGCGATGGGCCACCGCAACGCCGCGCCCGCCTCGTCGCGCGGCGTTGCCAGCGGTCCCCGGTCGAGCCGGGGCCGACGGTGGCTGAGCGATCCTTCCCCTAGGCCAACCGGTACAGCGCGCTCGCGTGAGGGGCGAGCCTCGTGACGATGCGTCCCTCCACCGGGCCGAGGTCGCGCCGGGCCCACAGGTCGCGCGCCATCGCCTTGGGCTCCGCGCCGATCGCGGCGAGCGGCACCGAAACCTCACGCGCATCCTTGCCCATGTTGAACACCGCGAGGTAGCGCCCCGCGCCCTGCCCCGCCGCTGCCGACCAGACGCGCACGCCGTCCTCGAGGAAGTGCGGGCGGTTGTCGGAGCTGGACTGGTTCGCCGCCAGCACCTCGGGATTGGTGAGCAGCGCCAGCGTCGCATCGTCGAGGTGGCGCAGGTCGCCGCCCATGATGAGCGGCGAGCGGGTGATCGACCACAGGCTCATCAGCGTGCGCTGCTCGTCCGGCGTGAAGCGGGTGTCGCGATCGCCCAGCGCGAGGCGGCCGAGGGGGAGCATGTCGGGGTCCGGCCACGATCCGGGGGCGCGGAACGGCGTCCAGTTCTCCAGCCGGGTGAACTGCGCCTCCAGTTGCGGCCACTCGTCCCAGAAGTCGTCCGAGATGCGCCACATCTGCGCATGGCGGCGGACGTGGTCGCCGCGCAGCACCGGCGTCTCGCCGGGCGAAAGGCTGAACACCATCGGCCGACCGCAGCGCGCGATGGCTTTCGCGGCGGCCTCGATCTCCGGCGCGTGGGCGTCGTAGGGGCGGCTCATGTCGTCCATCTTGACGAAATCGACGCCCCACGCGGCGTAGAGGCGGAACACGCTGTTGTAGTATTCCTGGGCGCCGGGCCGGGTCATGTCGACACCGTACATGTCCGGGTTCCACGAGCAGACGCTGGAGGTGTCGGCGATGTCCTGCGCGCGCAGCTTCGTGCCCTCGATCGGCAGGTTCAGCTTCACAGCATGACGCGAGATGCCGCGCATGACGTGAATGCCGAACTTCATGCCCATCGCGTGGACTTTCGCCGCCAGCGGCGCGAAGCCCTTGCCTCCCTTGGCCGAGGGGAAGCGGTTGGGCGCGGGCACCAGCCGGGCCTGTCCGTCGAGCGCTGGGACCGGGTTCGAGTTGTAGGTGTAGCTGCTCGCCTCCGGCTCGTACCACTGGATGTCGACGGTGAAGACGTCGTAGCCGAAGGGCAGCAGCTTCTCGCGCATGATCGCGGCGGTTTCCAGCGCCTGCGCCTCGGTGATGGTGCCCGCGAAGCTGTTCCAGCTGTTCCACCCCATCGGCGGGCGCAGCGCCAGTTTCGGGGCATCCGCCGAACCGGTCGCGGCAGAAGCGGCGGTGGACGGAGCTTGCGCCCCGGCCCTGGGCGCAAGGCCCGCCAGCGATGCGGCGGCGGTCGCGAGAAGGGCGTTTCGGCGCGAGAAATCCATCGTGGTCCAGTCCTCTCCGGCTATGCTGTTCGCCGGTATTTGTCGGACTAATCGAGACAATGCAACCGGGGAGATCGACCGCGCTCCCGCTTGGCCCGGCGGCGTGCGCCGATTATGGATCGCGGCGATGAAACCCGATGGTCCCCCGATCAGCCCCACCGGCATGGCCGCCCTGCGCGCCCGCTACGACCACCTGCTCGGCACCGAGCGGCCGGCGATCGTCGAGATCGTCTCCTGGGCGGCGGGCAACGGCGACCGCTCGGAGAACGGCGACTATCTCTACGGCCGCAAGCGGATGCGCGAGATCGACCGCGAACTGTCCTACCTCGCGCGCCGGATGAAGGCCCTGCGCGTGGTCGACCCGGCCGCGCAGACCGAGCGCGGCAAGGTGTTCTTCGGCGCCACCGTCGAACTCGCCGACGAGGACGACGAGCGGCTGACCCTCACCGTGGTCGGCGACGACGAGCAGGACGCCTCGGCGGGCCGCATCGGCTGGAGCGCCCCCATCGCCCGCGCCCTGCGCGGCGCCGCCGTCGGCGACTTGCGCGTGGTGCGCCTGCCCTCGGGCGAGAAGGAGTGGGAAATCATGGGGATCAGTTACCCCTAAGGCTCCTCCCTGTCGCTTCGCGGCGGGGAGGAGCGGGCGGCCCACTCATGGTCTTTGCCTCCCGCGCGCCATGCCCTATCGCGCGCCCATGCACCTGACCTTCGAAGCCATCGCCTTCCTCATCGCCATCGCCTTCCTCGCCGGGAGCATCGATGCGCTGGCGGGCGGGGGCGGGCTGCTGACGATCCCGGCGCTGATGGCCGCCGGGGTGCCGCCCGTCGCGGCGCTGGCGACCAACAAGCTGCAGAGCACGATCGGCACCGCGTCCGCCTTCCTGACCTTCCACCGCGCCGGGCACATAGACCTCAAGGCCTTCGCCCTGCCCGCGATCGGCGCCTTCCTCGGCTCGCTGGCGGGAGGGACGGCGGTGCAGTTCGTCGACCCCCGGTTCCTCGCCGCCTTCGTGCCGGTGCTGCTGATCGCGATGGGGCTCTATTTCCTGCTCGCCCCGCCGATGAGCGAGGTGGACCGCCACGCCCGTGTCGGCCGCCTGGGCCTGACCCTGATCGCCACCGGTATCGGCTTCTACGACGGGTTCTTCGGCCCCGGAACCGGATCGTTCCTGACCACGGCGCTGGTGGCGCTGGGCGGGCTCGGCCTCGTGCGCGCGATCGCCAACACCAAGTTCCTGAACCTCTCCACCAACCTAGCCGGGCTGCTGGCGATGATCGCGGGCGGCAAGGTGCTGTGGCTGCTGGGTGCGGGGATGGCGGCGGCGAACGTGGCGGGCAACCAGGTCGGCGCGTGGGCGGCGATCCGCTTCGGCGGGCGTGGCGTGCGGCCGTTGCTGGTGGTGATGTCCTTCGCCCTGACGATCAAGCTGCTGTCCGACCCCGCCAACCCGCTGTGGACGCTGTTCCACGCATCGGCCGCGGCGATCCTGTAAGCCTTTTCGCGTCACCGCCGCGCCGCCCGCGCGGCGACGGCCGATCCGCCCCGGTCAAGACTTTGCGCTTGGCGACGACGGGGGGTGCATGGCATGATACTGAGCGTGCTTATCAAATGCGCCGCGTCCAGCCGGACGAGCACGGAATAAGGACCGGCGGGCGGGGCGAGGGAAAAAACAACAGCAACGATACGGGACAACGAGAGATGACGGGCATTGTCGTGAAGCCGCTTGGCGAGAACCTCAGCTTCGGCGCCGAGGTCGAAGGGCTCGACTGGGACACCATCGCCGACGAGGCCGTGCGCGAGCGGCTGCGCGCCCTGTTCGTCGAACGCGGCATGATCGTGTTCCGCGACATGGAGCCCAGCGCGAAGATGCAGGTGGCGCTGAGCAAGGTGTTCGGCCCGCTCAAGGACCATCCCACCAAGACCACCCCGCGCGACGACGAGACCGGCGACGAGGCGCTCGGCGTGATCGACATGCACTACCGCCCGAGCGACGAAGTGGCCAAGGGCGAGGGACTGGTGGAGCTGGACGGCGCGGTCGTCGCCCGCTTCTCGCCCTGGCATTTCGACCATTGCTACAACGACGAGCTGAACTACGCGGGCGTCCTGCGCGCGCCGATCAACGCCCCCGAGGGCGGGCGCACCGGGTTCATGGACGGCGTCGAACTCTACCGCCAGTTCCCCCGCGAACTGCGCGACCGGCTGGAGGCGGCGAACGTGATCTACACGCTCGACACCCGGCTTTCGACGATGAAGTACGGCGTCAACTTCACCGCGCTGACCGAACATTCCTCGACCCCCGCGCTGCTGCGCGAAGCCGCGACTTTCCCGCGCGCCATGCACCCGGCGGTCTGGACGCGCGAGACCGGCGAGAAGGTCATGCACTTCGGCCCGTGGATGGCCGTCGGCCTCGAACACCACGAGGACCAGGAGGGCGACCGCCTGCTCGACGACACCGCCCACGAGATCAACCGCCTCGGCGAAGGCACCAGCGCCTACTGGCACGACTGGAAGCCCACCGACATGGTGATCTGGGACAACCACCGGATGCTCCACGCGGTCGAGGGCTGCGATGCGAAGTACGAGCGCCAGACCCTGCGCACCACCATCAAGGGCGACTACGGCCACGGCTACTTCGAGGACGGCAAGAAGATCGGCGAAGTCCTGCGCGAGATCGCCTGAGGGTCGGCCCAAACCCCGCGCCGGATATCGACGCGGGGTTCTGCGGACCGGAGGGACGGCACCTTGCGCCGCCCCTCCGCCCGTCCATCGTCAGTTGCTGCTGGCGGCCGGGTTGTCCAGCTTGGCCATCGCCGCCTCCAGCGCCTTGTGCATGCTCAGCGTGTCCGCCGCCTGGCGTGGAGGATAGGCCTTCAGGCTGGCGAGATGCTCGGCGATGAAGGGACTGCCGGCGGTGGGCGCCCAGAGCTTGTTGGCGAAGAACTTGCGGCCGATGTAGCCCCATTCGTGGCTTTCCGGGTCCATCTTCTCCATCGGGTCCATGCGCAGGTGGAACAGGTAAGGCACGGACGGATAGGTCCTGTCGTTGAACCAGCTGCCCTCCTTCTTGACGCCGATGTGCATCTTCCAGTTGTTCACCCGGATCGCGGTCAGCTCCGTCTCGTCGTAGTAGAAGTAGGCCTTGCGGGCCGACGCCTTGCTGGCGCCCTTCCACATGTCGAGCTGATTGAAGCCGTCGAGATGGACCTTGTAGGTCAGCTCGCCGGTCAGCTTGGTGCCTTCGAGCAGCTTTTCCTTGATGTCGGGAAGGCCCGCTGCCGCCGCCAGCGTCACGTAGACGTCCTCGTGGTTCTGCACGCCGTTGCACCAGCTACCCGCCGGGATGTTGCCGGGCCAGCGCGCCAGCATCGGCACGCGCACGCCGCCTTCCCAGGTGGTGCCCTTTTCACCGCGGAACGGGGCATAGCCGCCGTCGGGCCAGAGCATCATCTCGTTGCCGTTGTCGGTCGAGTAGATGACGATGGTGTCGTCGGCGAGGTTGTTGTCGTCGAGCCACTTGAGCAGCATCCCGACCTGTTCGTCGTGCTCGATCATCTTGGCGCGCACCACGTCTTCCTCGGCGCGCCCCTCGTCGACGGCCATCTGCACGTACTTCTTCTGAGGGTGCGAGTGGATGTGGATCGCGGTGGTGTTGAACCAGCAGAAGAACGGGCCCTCCTTGTTGCGCTCCAGCCAGTCGAGCGTCTTGTCGAGCACTTCGCCGTCGAAGGTTTCCATCCGCTTGCGGGTGAGCGGGCCGGTGTTCTCGATCTTCTGCTTGCCGCGCTTGCCGAACACGCCGTCGTCGGTCTCGTCGAACTCGTCCGTCGCCCAGGCGTGGAGAACGCCGCGCGGGCCGTACTTCTTGAGGTATTCGGGATCCTTCTGGCCGGGATAATCCAGTTCCTCCGGCTCCTCCTCCGCGTTGAGGTGGTAGAGGTTGCCGAACCATTCGTCGAAGCCGTGGACGGTGGGGAGGAAATCGTTGCGATCCCCCAGGTGGTTCTTGCCGAACTGCCCGGTCCGGTAGCCGGCGACTTTCAGCACTTCGGCGAGGGTCGGGTCCTCCTTCTGGATGCCGCGCGGGGAACCGGGAATGCCGATCGTGGTCATCCCGGTGCGGACGGGAAGCTGCCCCATGATGAAGGCCGCGCGTCCGGCGGTGCAACTGGGCTGGCCGTAGTGGTCGGTGAAGATCACGCCTTCGCGCGCAAGGCGGTCGATGTTGGGCGTCTCGCCCATCATTCCGTGGGCATAGGCACCGACATTCCACATGCCGATA
>DATKFS010000342.1:0-28127 GCA_035511275.1 Novosphingobium sp. | reverse complement strand
ATCGCCAAGCTCCATCGCATCGACCCGGCCGAGATCCTGGAAGCCGACACCCTCGAGGACCAGCGCCGCGTCTTCGACGAGCGTTTCGCCCCCGTGTTCGAGCGCCCGCTGGTGCGCTGGCTGACCAAGCACCCGGCCTCGCTCTTCGGCCTCGGCATCCCGCCCGCGCAGTACGACGCGCTGGCGGGCGGGCACTCCATGGCAGACGTGCTGCGCGGCCGGCTGGAGAAGCTGGCCTGCCACTTCCCGGTCAACGACAACTACTTCGCCTGGCAGGCCTTCTCGCGCGGGTACGGCAAGGGCGTGGAAGCACCACTGCCGCCCTACCTGCAGGAGGCCAATCTGCCGCAGGTGCGCGAGCGGCTGGACCGGCTCGACCTGCGCCACGCCAACTTCACCCACGTCCTCGCCGCCGCCGGCGACGCCAGCTACGACCGCTACGTCCTGCTCGACGCGCAGGACTGGATGACCGACGCGCAGTTGACCGAACTGTGGACGCAGATCACCCGCACCGCCCGCCCCGGCGCGCGGGTGCTGTTCCGCACTGCCGCCGAACCCACGCTGCTGCCCGGCCGCGTGCCCGATGCGATCCTCGAGCGCTGGGACTATCGCGAGGCCGAATCGCACAAGGCCAACCTCGCCGACCGCTCGTCGATCTACGGCGGCGTCCACCTCTACGTGTTCGAGGGCTGACCGAAAGTGGCCACCACCGCATCCGACCACGCCGCGCTGATGGACCGCGTCTATCGCTGGCAGCGCCCGATCTACGACCTGACGCGCAAGTACTATCTCTTCGGCCGCGACCGGCTGATCGCCGAACTCGACGCGAAGCCGGGCATGGCGGTGCTGGAGATCGGCTGCGGCACCGGGCGCAACCTCGCCATGGTGGGCAAGCACTGGCGCGGCGTGCGCCTCCACGGCCTCGACATCTCGGGCGAGATGCTGCGCGGCGCCCGCAAGCGCCTCGGCGGCTCGGGCACGCTGGCGCTGGGCGACGCCACCCGGTTCGACGCGCAGGCCCTGCTGGGCCGCGACGGCTTCGAGCGGGTCATGCTGTCCTACGCCCTGTCGATGATCCCGGAATGGGAAGCGGCCCTTGCCCAGGCGGCGGCCACGCTGGCGCCGGGCGGCTCGCTCCACGTCGTCGACTTCGGCGACTGCTCGGGCCTGCCGCGCCCCCTGCGCTCACTGCTGACCGGCTGGCTCTCGCAGTTCCACGTCTCGCCCCGGCTCGACCTCGGCAACGCGGCGGCGCGGGTCGCCCATGCGCACGGATTGCGGCTGGAACACCAGCGCGGGCCGCTCGGCTACTACCAGATCGTGCGCCTCTCGCGGTGAGCCTCTTCTCCGATCCTCCCTATTGCGAAGCAATGGGGAGGTGGCGCCGACGCAGTCGGTGACGGAGGGGGCTTCCACCTCTCCACCACCCGCTTCGCGGGCGGTCCCCCTCCCCATTCCTGCGGAACGGGGAGGATCGGGCGAGGCTTGCGTCCTCTTGCCCGCCGGCCGTCTCTCGCCCAAAAGCGCGCCATGACCCCGACCCGCACCCCGACCGCCGCAGGCGTCGCCCTGGCCGCCCGCAAGGTGGCCGAGATCCTGCCCGCCACGCCCCTCCTCCCGCTGGAGATCGAGGGCCGCACGATCTGGTGCAAGGCCGAGTGCCTGCAGCCGGTCGGCGCGTTCAAGATTCGCGGTGCTTGGCACCGCCTGACCGACCTCGCCGACGACGTGCGCGGCAAGGGCGTCGTCGGCGTCTCCAGCGGCAACCATGCGCAGGGCGTCGCCTGGGCGGCGCGGCGCCTCGGCATCGCCGCCGCCATCGTCATGCCCATTGACGCCCCCGAGGTGAAGCTCGCCAACACCCGCGCGCTGGGGGCCGAGGTCGTGCTCTACGACCGGCCCGGCGGCGAGGACCGCGACGAAGTGGCGGAGCGCCTCTGCGCCGAGCGCGGCGCCACCCTCGTCCATGCCTATGCCGACCCGTGGATCATCGAGGGACAGGGCAGCACCGGGATCGAGATCGCGGCGCAGATGGAGGCGCTGGCGGGCGGCGCGCCCGACCTCCTCGTCGCGCCCTGCGGCGGCGGCGGGCTGACCGCCGGGCTCGCGCTCGCCTGCCCCGACGCGCGCATCGTGCCGGTTGAGCCGGAAGGCTGGGACGACGTCTGCCGCAGCCTCGCCGCAGGCCGGATCGAGCGGGTGGCGGCCGACGCGCCGCCCACCGCCTGCGACGCGCTGCAGACCACGGCGACCCGTCCGGTCAACTTCGCGGTGTTGCAGGCCCGCTGCCCGTTCGGCCTCGTCGTCACGCCGGCACAAGTGCGCGCGGCGCAGCGCCTCGCCTTCTCGAAGCTGCGGCTGGTGGTGGAGCCGGGCGGCGCGGCGGCGCTGGCGGCGGTGCTGGCCGGGAAAGTCGATCTGGGCGAGCGCACCGCCGTGGTGCTGTCGGGCGGCAACACCGATGCGGAGGCTTTCGCAAAAGTCCTCTCCACTACGGACTGATCCGCAGGAGCCCCATGGAATCGGCGGGCCATGCGGTATATGACGGGCTAACGACACAATAGAGAGTCGGGACCGGGCTGTGGACAAGCAACTCCCCTTGCGCACGGTGAAGCCATTCAAGCTGGCGTTCATCGGCATGGAAGCGTTTTTCATCCTCATCACGCTGGCGGCGCTGGCCGATGTCCTGCTGGGCGAAAACTGGGGACTGGGATGGACGGTGTTCTTCCTCGGCTTCATCGCCAGCGCCTGGGGCGCGGTGGCCTATCCGGTCTGCGGCGGCTGCTGCGGCTGGGACAAGGACACCGGGTGACCTGACAGGGCCGGTCCGGGCTGCTAGGACGACGCCATGGACTTCGACGACCAGCTTCGCCGCTACTTCGGCACCGACGATCTTGCGACGATCGCCCCCACCACGCTCGAAGCGGGCGTGGACCGGATGCGCGTCGACTTCGGCATGGAAAAGGACAAGGGCCGCCGCTTCGCGCTGTGGACGCTGATGTTCATGTTCGGCGCCGCGCCCGACCTCGACGTCGCCTTCGACAACGAGGCCGACCGCAACACCGCACGCGACTTCATGGACATGATGGACAAGGCGGCGGGCGGCTAGCCGGCGTCGTCGCCCAGTTCCAGCACCGCCGCGTCGATCCGCCGCAGCATCCGCACGAAATCCGCGACCTCGCGCTCGTCGAAGCGGGAGAATATCCGGCTTTCCAGCTCCAGCGCCTTGGGCGCGATCTGGGCGTGGAGGGCGCGCCCTTCCGCGCTCAGCACCAGCATGTGCGAGCGGCGGTCCCCGGCATGGGGCATCCGCTCCAGCAGCCCGCGCTTCGTCAGCGCCGCCGTGGCGCGGCTCACCGTCATCTTGTCCATCCGGGTGCGCGCGCAGATGTCCTGCTGGGTGATGCCCTCGGCCTGCGCCACCCAGGCGATCACCCGCCACTCCGGCACGCTGATGCCGAACAGCCGTCCATACGTTCGCGCGATGCTGTCGCTCACCAGCGTGGAGGTGAACGAGAGGCGATAGGGGATGAAGGCGTCGAGTTGCAGGCTGCTGTCGGTCATCGGCAAGTAGTAACATTTGACACCACTCCATCAATCCCTATGTAGTATCAATCGTTACCACATGTGGGAGCGCGGGAGAGACGATGAGCGCGGACGACGCCATGATGACCGGGTTCGGCAACCATTTCGCCACGGAAGCGGTCGAAGGCGCGCTGCCGGTCGGGCGCAATTCGCCGCAGCGCGTGCCTTTCGGCCTCTATGCCGAGCAGCTTTCCGGCACGGCCTTCACCGCGCCCCGTGCGGAGAACCGGCGCAGCTGGCTCTATCGCCTGCGGCCGACCGCCAACCACCCCGCCTTCCAGCCCCGCGCGAGGCCCACGCTCCTGCGCAGCGGCCCGTTCGAGGATGCGCCGCCCACGCCCAACCGCCTGCGCTGGGACCCGCTGCCCCTACCCGCCGAGCCGACCGACTTCGTCGACGGCCTCGTCACCTACTGCGGCAACGGCGATCCGGGGGCGGCGAGCGGCATCGGCGTCCATCTCTACGCCGCGAACCGCTCGATGCACCGCCGCGCGGTGTTCGACGCCGATGGCGAGCTGCTGGTCGTGCCCCAGCAGGGGCGCCTGCGCATCGTCACCGAGATGGGCGTCCTGCCGCTGGAGCCCGAGCAGATCGCGGTCATCCCGCGCGGCCTGCGCTTCATGGTGGAACTGCCGGACGGGGCCGCGCGCGGCTACCTCTGCGAGAACTACGGCGCGCCCTTCCGCCTGCCCGACCTCGGCCCCATCGGCTCCAACGGCCTCGCCAACCCGCGCGACTTCGAGACTCCCCTCGCCCGCTTCGAGGACGACGACGAACCTTTCGAGATCGTCCAGAAGTTCTGCGGCGGCCTGTGGACCACCACGCTGCCCCACTCGCCCTTCGACGTGGTCGCCTGGCACGGCAACCTCGCGCCCTGCCGCTACGACCTGCGGCGGTTCAACACGATGAACACGGTCAGCTTCGACCACCCCGACCCCTCGATCTTCACCGTGCTCACCTCGCCCTCCGACACGCCGGGCACCGCCAACTGCGACTTCGTGATCTTCCCGCCGCGCTGGATGGTGGCCGAGGCGACGTTCCGCCCGCCGTGGTTCCACCGCAACGTGATGAGCGAGTTCATGGGCCTCATCCACGGCGCCTACGACGCCAAGGCCGGCGGCTTCGCGCCCGGCGGCGCCTCGCTGCACAACTGCATGTCCGGCCACGGCCCCGACCGCGCGAGCTACGAGGCCGCGATCGCCGCGCCGCTCGCCCCGCACCGGATCGAGAACACCATGGCCTTCATGTTCGAAAGCCGCTTCCCCTTCCGCACCACTCGCTTCGCGCAGGAAACCCCGCTCTGCCAGCTCGACTACGACGACTGCTGGACCGGCTTCCGCAAGGCGCAGCTCCCCACCTCGACCCCATCCGCCAAAGGGCCAGACGCATGACCTTCCCCAAGATCGACGAAACCCACGACCCCGCCCTCGCGTGCTGGGTCGAGGGGGCACAGGGCCATCCCGACTTCCCGGTGCAGAACCTGCCCTACGGCGTGTTCTCGCCCGACCGCGAGACGCGGCGCGTGGGCGCGGCGATCGGCGATTCCATCCTCGACCTCGCGGCGATCGCAGAGTTCCTGCCGCTCGAAGTGCGCGAGGCGCTGGGCGGCACCACGCTCAACGCGCTGCTCGCCCTGCCCGCGCCCGACCGCCTCGCCCTGCGCAAGGCGCTGAGCGCGATGCTCTGCGACCCCGATTGCGCGCCCGCGCTGCGCCCGCACCTCCATGCCGCTTCGCAATGCACGCTGCACCTGCCCAACGCGATCGGCGACTACACCGACTTCTACGTCGGCATCCATCACGCCACCAACATCGGGCGGCTGTTCCGGCCCGATACCCCGCTGCTGCCCAACTACAAGTATGTGCCGATCGGCTATCACGGGCGCGCCTCCTCGGTGCGCCCATCGGGCATCGCGGTGCGCCGTCCGACCGGCCAGCGCAAGCCGCCCGAGGCCGAGGCGCCGATCGTCGCCCCCACCGCGCGGCTCGACTACGAGCTTGAGCTGGGCGTGTGGATCGGCCGGGGCAATGCGCTGGGCGATGCCATTCCGATCGACCGCGCGGCCGAGCACATCGCCGGCTTCTGCCTGCTCAACGACTGGTCGGCGCGCGATTTCCAGGCGTGGGAATACGTGCCGCTCGGCCCGTTCCTCGCCAAGAGCTTCCAGTCGACGATCTCGCCCTGGGTGGTGACGGCAGAGGCCATGGCCCCGTTCCGCATCGCCCAGCCCGCGCGCCCGGAAGGCGATCCCGCGCCGCTGCCCTACCTTTCTGACCAGGCCGACCAGTCCGGCGGCGCGCTCGGCATCGAGCTTGAGGTGTTTCTCTCCACCGCGAAGATGCGCGAGGCGGGCGAGGCGCCGCACCGGCTCTCGGTCGGACCGGCCTCTAACATGTACTGGACGGTGCAGCAGATCGTCACGCACCACGCCTCGAACGGCTGCAACCTCAACCCCGGCGACCTGCTCGGCACCGGCACCATCTCGACCCCGACGCCCGAGGGCTTCGGCAGCCTGATGGAGCTGTCCGGCAACGGCAAGACCCGGATCGCGCTGCCGAACGGCGAGGAGCGCAGCTTCCTCGAGGACGGCGACGAGGTGCTGCTGCGCGGCGTCGCACGGGCCGAGGGCTACGCGGCCATCGGCTTCGGCGAATGCCGCGCCGTGGTGCTCCCCGCCTCGTGAGCCAGCCCGTCCTCCACGGCTACTGGCGCTCCACCGCATCCTACCGGGTGCGGATCGCGCTGAACCTCAAGCGCGTGGAATACCGGCAGGAAACCCATGACCTGCGCACGGGCGCGCAAGCCGATCCGGCCTATCGCGCGCTCGCGCCGCAGGGGCTCGTCCCCGCGCTGGAGGCCGATGGACTGGTGCTGACGCAAAGCCCCGCCATCCTCGAATGGATCGAGGAGCGCTGGCCCGAGCCGGCGCTCCTCCCCGCCGATGCGGACGCGCGCGCTACCGTGCGCGCGATGGCGGCGCTGATCGGCTGCGACGTCCACCCGCTCAACAACCTGCGCGTGCTGCAGGCGCTGAAAGGCGAGTTCGGCGCGGCGCAGACGCAGGTCGATGCGTGGATCGCCCGCTGGATCGGCGACGGGTTCGCGGCGCTCGAAACGCAGGTGGCCCGCCGTGGCCAGGGCTTCGCCCATGGCGACGCACCCACGCTCGCCGACTGCTACCTCGTGCCGCAGCTCTACGCGGCCGAGCGGTTCGGCGTCGATCTCTCGCCCTACCCCGCCCTCGTCGCGGCGGGCGAAGCCATGCGTGCGCTGCCCGAGGTCGAGGCCGCGCATCCGTCCCGCCAGCCCGACGCGGACTGACGGGCCTCAGATCGGCAGTGCCGTCGTCGCCTTGATCTCGGACAGCGCCACGGTCGAGGTAATTTCCTGCACGCCGGGCAGCTGCGACAGCTTCTCGAAGAAGAAGCGCTCGTAGGCACTGATGTCCTCGGCCACCACGCGGATCATGAAGTCCACCGATCCGAGCAGCACATAACAGTCGAGCACCTCGGGAAACTCGCGGATCTTGGCGGCGAACTCGTCGAGGTTGGCGCGGCCGTGGGCATTGAGCTTGACCTGCGCGAAGACGTGGGCGTTTAGTCCCACCTTGTGCCGGTCGACGATGGCGACGCGGCGCTGGATGAAGCCGTCGCGCTCCAGCCTGTCGATCCGCCGCCAGCACGGGGAAGAGGACAGCCCGACCCGCTCGGCAATCTGCGCCGTCGTCTGATTCGCGTCGCGCTGCAGCTCGCGGAGAATTTTTCTCTCATAGGGGTCAAGATCGGTCATTCTTACCCATTATCATGCATAACGGGATCAGGTCTTGCCTTAAATCGGCCAACAGGCCTCGAACGAGGTGAGATTGACCTGTGCAACACTGCGATAATGCAGCCCTGCCAAGCTCACTCAGGAGCACGACGATGGTTGCAAGGACTCGCCGCATGATGCCGCCGATGGAATATGTTCGCCTGCTCGACGAAGCTGCCAGTCTCGACGGGGTGATCGCGATCCATTCGACGGCGCGCGGCCCCGCCGCTGGCGGTTGCCGTCTGTGGTCCTACGCCGATTCGGCGGAAGCCATGGCCGACGCCTTCCGCCTTGCCGAGGGCATGAGCTACAAGAACGCCATGGCCCGCCTGCCGTTCGGCGGCGGCAAGGCCGTGCTGCGCCGCCCCGCCGGCGCGTTCGACCGCCGCGCCCTGTTCGAAGCGTTCGGCCGCGCGGTCGAGAAGCTCGACGGCCGCTACGTCACCGCCGAGGACGTGGGCACCGGCGTCGCCGACATGGAGTGCGTGGCGCGCCACACCCGCCACGTCGCGGGCCGCACCGCACTGCCCGGCCTCGCGGGCGGCGACCCCTCGCCCTGGACCGCGCTCGGCGTGTTCGAGGCGATGAAGGAGGCCGTGCGGCTGCGCCACGGCTCGACGCTTTCGGGCGTCACCGTCTCGGTGCTCGGCGTCGGCAACGTCGGCGCGGGTCTCTGCCGCCTGCTCGCGCAGGACGGCGCCCACCTCGTCATCGCCGACATCGACGCGGCGCGCTGCGAACGTCTTGCCGAGGAAACCGGCGCGCGCATCGTCGCGATCGAGGCCATCGCGGCCGAAGACGCCGAGGTCTTCGCCCCCTGCGCACTCGGCGGCGCGCTCGACGAAGCGACCGTCGCGGCCCTGCGTGCCGGGATCGTCTGCGGCGCGGCCAACAACCAGCTTGCCGCGCCCCACCTCGCCGACGTGCTGATGGCGCGCGGGATCGACTATGCGCCGGACTACGTCGTCAACGCGGGCGGCATCATCAACGTCGCCGCCGAGTACCTGGGCGAGAGCGCCGAGGAAGTGCGCGGCCGCGTCCTGCAGATCGGCCCCCGCACCCGCGAGATCCTGGAAACCGCCAAGGCCGAGAACCTCCCCCCGCCGCTCGTCGCCGACCGCATGGCCGAGGGCCTGATGACCAGCCCGGCGCGCGACCTCGAAGCGGTCTGAAAACCGGCAGCGTCGTCCCCGCGAAAGCGGGGACGACGTCATGGCCGGCTATCCGCGGACGAAGTAGCTCGCCAGTTCCACGTGGGTCGACCAGCGGAACTGGCCCACAGGGCGTAGTTCCACGAGCCGGAAGCCCGCCTCGACCAGCCGCGCGGCATCGCGCGACCAGCTCGACGGGTTGCAGCTGATGTAGACCACCCGGCCCACGGTGGAATCGGCGATGCACTCCACCTGCTCGCGCGCACCGGCGCGGGGTGGGTCGAGGACGACGGCGGCGAAGCGGCCCAGTTCGTCGGGCTGCAGCGGGTTGCGGAACAGGTCGCGGTGGGCGCAGAAGATCGGCAGTTGCGCGCGGTCGGCGCCGGACTTGCAGGCAAGGTGCGTGTCGCGCGCGGCCTCCGCGGCGTAGACCTTGGTCTGCGGCCCGGCGAGCGCGAAGGCGAACGTCCCCAGCCCCGAGAACAGGTCGGCGACCGTCGGTGCCCCTGCCAGCCACTCCCGCGCGGCGGAGACGAGCGCGTCCTCGCCGTCGCGCGTCGCCTGGAGGAACGAGCCCGGCGGGAACGGCACCTTGACGCCGCCCAGCGTGACCGTGGCTGGCACCGGCTCCCATACCGTCTCGAATCCGTAGCCGCCGTCCATCGTCAGGCGCGCCAGCCCGTGCTCCTGCGCGAAGGCGAGCATCGCCTCGGTCGCGGCGAGGCCTTCGGCGGTCAGGCCCTTGATGCCGAGGTCGACGCCCTGGTCCACCAGCGTCATCTCGATGTCGGCGGCCATGCGCGGCGTCGCGTGCTTGGCGGACTTGCCCGGCCGCCCGCCCTTCTTCGCGGGCGCGGCCTTGCCCATGGTGATGAGCAGCTTGCGCAAGGGCTGGAGAAGCGCAACGAACTCGGGCACGAGGACGTGGCATTCCTCCACCTCCACCAGCCGGTGCGACTTCGCCTCGCGGTAGCCGATGACCACGCGCCCGCCCGAACTTTCCGCGCGCAGCGAAGCGCGGCGGCGGCTCATCGGCGGGGAGAGGTGCGGGGCGCCGAGCCGTTCGGCACCCAGACCCTGCGCGACCGAGGCATTGGCGACCCGGCCCTCGACGAAGGCAGTCAGGCTCTCCTCGTCGAGCTGCTGGAGCTGGCAGCCGCCGCACTGGCCGAAGTGCGGGCACGGCGGCGCGACGTGGTGCGGCCCCCATTCGAGCGTGCCGTCGATGGCGAGCATGTCGCCCGGCGCGGCGCCCCAGGCGAAGCGGCCGGACGCGGTGACGCCATCGCCCTTGGCGGCGACGCGCAGGATTTCCTCGGATTCGTTCATGCCGCGCGCCTAGCAGGATGGCGGCGCATCGTACATGCCTGCGCTCAGAGGCAGGCGGCGAGCGCCGTCGGCACCTTTTGCGCCAGTTGTCCGGCAGTGAAGCCCGGCGGGCACGACCGCGCCGCCTCGCCGTGCAGCCACACCCCCTCGCAGGCTGCGGCGAAAGCGTCGAGCCCGGTCGCCGCGCGGCTGGCGATCACGCCGGCCAGCACGTCTCCCGTGCCTGCGGTGGAGAGCCAGGACGACGCCCGCGGCGCGCAGGCCAGCCGTCCGTCCGGCGCCGCGACGACGGTGTCCGGGCCTTTCGCCACCACCACCATGCCGCTCGCGGCGGCCAGGGCGAGCGCGCGGGCGGGGCGGGTTCCCGCGCCGTCGAGGTCGAAGGCCCGCTCCAGCGCGACCAGTTCGCCCTCGTGCGGAGTGGCGACGATGGGAGCCGTCCGCTCCGCCAGATGACGCGGGGCAAGGAGGACCAGCGCATCGGCATCGACCACCACCGGAACCGGATCGGCCAGCACCACCGCCAGCCGTTCGCGCGCGGCGGCATCGCGTCCGAGGCCGGGACCGACGAGGACGGCGCTGTTGCGGTCGTCCGTCAGCACCTCGGTGAGCGAGCCGGTATCGACCACGAGGTCGGCGGGCGCATTGCGCTTGGAATCGGCGAACAGCTTGACGTAGCCGGCCCCCGCGCCCTGCGCCGAGATAGAGGCGAGGATCGCCGCGCCCGGCATCGCCCCGCCGACCACCGCGAGCAGGCCGCGCCGGTACTTGTGCGAATCGGGCGCCGGAGCGCGCACGCGCGGCCGGGCGATCGCCTGCGCCGCGCCCGCGGCCGGCTCCACGCCGATCGGCACCAGCCGCAACGCGCCCATGTGCGCGGTGGCGGGCATCAGGAAGTGCGCGAATTTCCACGCGCCGAGCGCGATCGTCAGGTCGTAGTCCGGCAGGCCCTCGCCCAGCAGCATTCCCGAATCGGCCTGGATCCCGCTCGGCAGGTCGATGGCGATGCGACGTGGATGCGAGGCGGCAAGCGAGGCCAGCAACGCGCCATGCTCCGGAACGAGCGGCCGGGTGAGCCCGCTGCCGAACAGGCAGTCCACCAGCACTTCGCCCTGAACTTGCGCATCGGGGCCGAGCACGTCGCCGCCGAACAGGGCGCGCGCGTTGCGGCAGGCATCGGTGGCCGGCTCGCTCGCGGCGACCACGGCGACCGCGCCGCCCCGCTCGCGGATGGCCTCTGCGATGACGTAGCCGTCGCCGCCGTTGTTGCCGGGGCCGCAGAGCACGGTCACCTTGTGGTGCCCGGCGATCCGCCAGACCCATTCCGCAGCGCCGCGCCCGGCGATCTGCATCAGCGCATCGACGCTGGAGCCCGCATCGACCAGCCGCTGCTCCGCCTCGCGCATCTGCGCGACGGTGAGGATCTGGTCACTGTGCGGCATCGGACTTCTCCGTCGCCGGGAACTGGTAGCGGTCGGCCCCCACGGTGACGTCCAGCTTGCCGTCCACGAGCCGTGTCTCGGCCTTCTCCGCGCCATCGGCGACGGCGAGGCCCGAACCGTCGGTCATCACGTCGAAGCGCCGGAACGCGCCGTCCGGGTGGTGGACGACTAGGGTGAGCCTGCCGTCCTTCTCGGCCCGCTCCACCGCGCAGACCGGCTTGAGTTCGGCCGAACCGCCGACCGCGCAGGCGATATGCTCGCCCCCCGCCGCGACCGGGGGCGGCTCGCTGCCCGAAGAACAGGCGGCAAGCAGGAGGGCGAAGGCGGCGGACGTCGCGAATTTGATCGGCATACCAGCTTGGTACAGCCGCCGGGCTGCGCGGGAAAGTAGCTAAATCCTCCCTGTCGCGCAGCGATGGGGAGGATTTTCGTCACTTCCGCTTGAGCTGGGTCACGTCGCGAATGGCGCCCTTGGAGGCGCTGGTGGTCATCGCCGCGTAGGCCTGCAGCGCGGCCGAGACCTTGCGCGGGCGCGGGTGGACCGGCGACCAGGCGTCGTCGCCGCGCGCTTCCTGCTGCGAACGGCGGTGGGCCAGCACTTCGTCCGAGACCATCAGGTTGATGGTGCGGCCGGGGATGTCGATCTCGATGGTGTCGCCGTTCTCGACGAGCCCGATCTCGCCGCCCTCGGCCGCCTCGGGCGAGGCGTGGCCGATGGACAGGCCCGAGGTGCCGCCCGAGAAGCGCCCGTCGGTCAGCAGCGCGCAGGCTTTGCCCAAGCCCTTCGACTTGAGGTAGCTGGTGGGGTAGAGCATTTCCTGCATGCCCGGCCCGCCGCGCGGCCCTTCGTAGCGGATGACGACGACGTCGCCCGCGCCGACCTGCCCGCCGAGGATGCCGGCGACCGCCGCGTCCTGCGATTCGTAGACGCGCGCGGTGCCGGTGAACTTCAGGATGCTGTCATCCACGCCCGCCGTCTTCACGATGCAGCCATCGCGCGCGATATTGCCGTAGAGCACCGCGAGGCCGCCGTCCTGGCTGAAGGCGTGTTCCTTGCTGCGGATGACGCCGTTCTCGCGGTCGAGGTCGAGTTCCTCCCAGCGGGCCGACTGGCTGAACGCCGTCTGCGTCGGCACGCCGCCGGGCGCGGCCTTGTAGAACTCCTGGACCGAAGGCTCGTTGGTGCGGCTGATGTCCCAGCGATTGAGCGCGTCGCCCAGCGTTTTGGCGTGGACGGTCGGCAGATCGGTGTGAATCAGGCCCGCACGGTCGAGCTGGCCGAGGATCGCCATGATCCCGCCGGCGCGGTGGACGTCTTCCATGTGGACGTCGGACTTGGCCGGGGCGACCTTGGAAAGGCACGGGACCTGCCGGCTCAGGCGGTCGATGTCGGCCATGGTGAAGTCCACGCCCGCTTCGGCAGCGGCGGCGAGCAGGTGGAGCACGGTGTTGGTCGATCCGCCCATGGCGATGTCGAGGCTCATCGCGTTCTCGAACGCCTTGAAGCTGGCGACATTGCGCGGCAGGACGCTCTCGTCCTCCTGTTCGTAGTAGCGGTGGCACATGTCCACTGCGACGCGGCCGGCTTCGAGGAACAGGCGCTCGCGGTCCGAGTGGGTGGCCAGCGTAGAGCCGTTGCCCGGCAGCGAGAGCCCCAGCGCCTCGGTCAGGCAGTTCATCGAGTTGGCGGTGAACATGCCCGAGCACGATCCGCAGGTCGGGCAGGCCGAACGCTCGATCGCGGCGACTTCCTCGTCGGTGTAGCTCTCGTCGGCGGCGGCGACCATCGCATCGACGAGGTCTAGCGCCTGGACCTTGCCCTTGAGGATCACCTTGCCGGCCTCCATCGGCCCGCCCGAGACGAACACGGCGGGGATGTTGAGGCGCATCGCGGCCATCAGCATGCCCGGCGTGATCTTGTCGCAGTTGGAGATGCAGACCATGGCGTCGGCGCAGTGGGCGTTGACCATGTATTCCACGCTGTCGGCGATCAGGTCGCGGCTCGGCAGCGAATAGAGCATGCCGTCGTGGCCCATGGCGATGCCGTCATCGACCGCGATAGTGTTGAATTCCTTGGCGACGCCGCCCGCCGCCTCGATCTCGCGCGCGACGAGCTGGCCGAGGTCCTTGAGGTGGACATGGCCGGGCACGAACTGGGTGAACGAGTTCACCACCGCGATGATCGGCTTGCCGAAGTCGCCGTCCTTCATGCCGGTCGCCCGCCACAGGCCGCGCGCGCCCGCCATGTTGCGGCCGTGGGTGGAGGTGCGCGAGCGATAGGCGGGCATTGTCATGGACTCCGGGTCGCGGGCGTGGATGCCCGGCGATTTGGGTGGCCCCTACACGGCATTAGGTTTCAATTCAACGGCAGTTTTCGTAATTATATTACACAAGGCCGCGCAAACCTCCAGACTTGTGCCGATTGACTCGGCTTTGCGGCCGTGAAACCTTCGCCCACGGGGACTTCATGTGTGGGGGGTGGACATGTCACGGTCCTGCCAGCTTCCGAATTGCGCCTTCGCCGCAGCCATCGCGCTCCTGCTTTCAAGCTGTAGTCCTGGGGGCCAGAACACGTCCGCCAGTACCGGCGACTATTGCGAAATCGTCCACGAATACGTGCCGGCGGAAGATTGCGCCGACTTCGAACGGCAGGCCGCGCGGCAGATGCCGGGTACGGCGGCGTTCAACGCACCCAATCCGCTGTCGCGCGGCGAGAGTTTCACCGTCTGGCTGGCCGTCGCCGCCGATCGGCCCAAGCCGGTAACGGAGCCGGTGCCCCCGCCGCCACCGCCACCGCCACCGCCACCGCCGCCTCCGCCGCCCGACGATCCGTCAGGAGAACCGACGGACGCGCTGACGGACGAGCCGGACGTCACCCTGCCGATGCCGCCGCCCGCCGAGACCGGGCCGGTCGCGCCCGCGCCGGAGGAAGTCGTCGAGCAGATGCCGGGCCACGTCGAGCACTTCAGCATGACGGTAGGCGAATTCGTCGCCGCAGACCTGCAGGGCGACGACACCTTCGAGATCAAGCCCCTGCGCGACCGCACCCAGCGCGTGCATCTCGGCCACCCCTACCCCTCTACCGTCTGGGGCTGGCAGGTCACGCCCAAGCGCGGCGGCGATCACATGATGACGATCACCACGATCGTGCAGGTCAAGGACCGCGACGGGAACTACTGGAACGTCGTCAGCACGCCGCGCTCCTACGGCTTCAAGGTGGAGGTGACGGCGCTCGGCTATGTGCAGGACTCGCTGGAGCAGGCGCCGGTCTGGCTCAAGCTGATAACGGCGGTGGTCGTGGCGCTGACGGCACTCGTGCTCGCGCTTTCCAAGCTGCGCAACGGGCTGCTCGAACTGCTGGGGCTGCGCAGGCCCAGCCGCGACGACACACCGGCCCCGCCCGAGCCGCCCGACCCTCCGGCGCAGGACTAGGCGGCCAGCGCGGCCACCACCGCGCGGCAGGCGCCGCCCAGCCGTTCCGCCCAGAGCGCCTGTCCCGCCGCGTCGGCGATGAGGTCCTGGCGCACCTCGATGCTGAGATAGGGCAGCCCGTTGGGTTCCGCATGGCGGTTCATCGAGGCGTTGAGGAGCTTGCCGGAATAAGGCTCCTGGTCGCCGACCACGAGGCCCTGCGCCGCGAACCAGGGTATCGCGATCCGCGCCGCGCGCTCGTCCTGGTTGTAGAGCACACCGACCTGCCAGGGACGCGGCTTGTCGCAGGTGGCAAGGCCGGGCGTGAAGCTGTGCAGCGAGAGGATCAGCGCCGGGGGCGTATCGCGCAGCAGCGCCGCCAGCCCGGCGTGGTAGGGCTCGAAGAACCGCTTCACGCGCTCCTGGCGCTGCTCGGGCGTCAGCACGTTGCCGGGAATGGCGTGGCCGTCGCTCACCTCGGGCATCATGCCGGGGACGTCGTATTTGCGGTTGTAGTCGCAGACCAGCCGGCTGACATTGCCGAGCCATGCGGCGGTTCCCGAGGAATCGTCACGCGCAACCATGCACTCGGCGATGCCTGCCACGCCGATGTCGATGGCGATGTGAAGCTGCAGCAGTGCCGGGTCGATGCCAAGGTCGATGTCATCGGGCACGCGGTTCGAGGCATGGTCGGAGACGACGAGCACGCCGCCGGCTCTCGGCGTACCCAACAGACGGTGAAAATCGGATTCCAAACTGACCTCCAGACCTTGCGCCCGGGACGTTACCGCAGTTTCCCCGAAAGTTTCCACCACGCGGGGTAGGTATTCGCCAGCTTTTCCGCCGCTGACTGCAATTGCGTCTCGCTCTCGTAGAGCGCGAAGCACGTCGCGCCCGATCCCGACATACGCGCGAGGAACGGATCGCTTGCGCGCAGGGCCGCCAGAACCTGCGCGATGACGGGGCAGATTTCGATGGCCGGGGCCTCGAGATCGTTGCGGCCTTCCAGCGCGATCTTGCGCACCGATCCGGTCGGCATCGGACCACGGTCGCGGCCGTCCCAGGCCTTGAACACCGGGCCGGTCGATACCGGCAGGCGCGGGTTGACGAGCAGCACCGGCATCCCGGCAAGGTCGTTCTCGATGGCCACGAGATCGGTGCCGGTGCCGGTGCCGATGCAGCTGGTGGAGAGCACGCAGGCGGGCACGTCGGCCCCCAGCCTGGCGGCCTTTGCCTGCCAGTCGCCGGGCAAGCCATGCGCGCGCTCCACCATGCGGAACACCGCACCCGCGTCCGCCGAACCGCCGCCGAGGCCGGCCGCGACCGGCAGGCGCTTTTCGAGCTCGACCGCCCAGCCCTTGCCATGCGGGAGAGCGCCCAGCGCCCTGGCGACGATGTTGCCGAAAGGATCGTCGATCCCTCCCGCGAATTCGCCGCGGGTGGAGAGGCTGTCGGCGCTGGCCGGGGTGGCCGAAAGCCGGTCGCCGTCATCGACGAAGGCGAACAGCGTCTCCAGCTCGTGATACCCGTCCTCGCGGCGGCGACGGACATGGAGCGCGAGGTTGATCTTGGCGTAGGCGGTTTCGGTGAGCATCCGGGCACCCATGCGGCGACGAAAGCGACGACGCAATCCCATTCCTCCCCGAGCTTGTCTCGGGGAGGTGGCAGCGACGAAGTCGCTGACGGAGGGGGACTTGCCCTGCCTCTCCCCCTCCACCACCCTTCGGGCGGTCCCCCTCCCCGAGCGAGCTCGGGGAGGATCTTCACATATTCGGATAGTTGGGTCCGCCGCCGCCTTCGGGCGTCACCCATTCGATGTTCTGGGTCGGGTCCTTGATGTCGCAGGTCTTGCAGTGGACGCAGTTCTGCGCGTTGATCTGCAGCCTTGGCCCTGCCCCCGCATCGACGAATTCGTACACGCCCGCCGGGCAGTAACGCGCCTCGGGACCCGCATAGATCGGCAGGTTGACCTCGGTCGGGATCGCCGGGTCCTTCAGCTTGAGGTGGACGGGCTGGTCTTCCTCGTGGTTGGTGAAGGAGTAGGAGACGCTGGTCAGGCGGTCGAAGCTGATGACGCCGTCCGGCTTGGGATAGGCGATCGGCTTGTAGAGGTCGGCGCGCTGCGTCTCGCTGGCGTCGGTGTGGTGCTTCATCGGCTTGGCGAGGCCGAAGCCGAACAGGGTGCGCAGCCACATGTCGGCGCCGGCGAGGACCGTGCCCAGTTCGGTGCCCCACTTGGCGACCATCGGCTCGGCGTTCTGCACGAGCTTCAGTTCCTTGGCGATCCAGCTGGAGCGGACCGCGTCGTCATAGTCCTGCAGCGTGTCCTGCTCACGACCGGCCTTGATGGCGGCCGCGATCGATTCCGCCGCGAGCATCCCGCTCTTCATCGCGGTGTGCGTGCCCTTGATGCGCGGCACGTTGACGAAGCCCGCCGAGCAGCCCGCCAGCACGCCGCCGGGGAACGCCAGTTGCGGGACCGACTGCCAGCCGCCCTCGTTGATCGCGCGCGCACCATAGGCCACACGCTTGCCGCCTTCGAGGATGGCGCGGATCTCCGGGTGCTGCTTCCAGCGCTGGAATTCCTCGAACGGGTAGATGTACGGGTTCTTGTAGTCGAGCGCCGTCACGAAGCCGAGCGCGACCTGGTTGTTCGCCTGATGGTAGAGGAAGCCGCCGCCCCAGGCGTCGTTCTCGCTCATCGGCCAGCCCTGCGTGTGGATCACGCGGCCGGGGACGTGCTTGTCCGCCGGGATGTCCCAAAGCTCCTTGATGCCGAGGCCGTAGATCTGCGGCTGGCAATTGGCTTCGAGGTCGTACTTCGCCTTGAGCCGCTTGGTCAGGTGGCCGCGCGCGCCTTCGCAGAAGACGGTGTACTTGCCGAGCAGGTTCATGCCCGGCTGGAAGTCGCTCTTGGGATTGCCCTCGCGGTCGACGCCCATGTCGCCGGTCTGCACGCCGATGACCGCGCCCGCCTCGTCATAGAGGATCTCGGCGGCGGGGAAGCCGGGGAAGATCTCGATCTCCAGCGCCTCGGCCTGCTCGGCCAGCCAGCGGCACAGGTTGCCCAGCGAGCCGGTGTAGTTGCCGTGGTTCGACATGAAGGGCGGCTGGATCAGGTGCGGAAGGGAGAACTTGCCCTTCTTCGTCAGGTGCCAGTGCCAGTTGTCGGTGACCGGCGTCTCCGCCAGCGGGCAGCCGTCCTCGCGCCAGGTGGGCAGCAGTTCGTCGAGCGCTTTGGGATCGATCGTCGCGCCCGAGAGGATGTGGGCGCCGATCTCCGAGCCCTTCTCCAGCACGCAGACCTGCAATTCGGGATCGACCTGCTTGAGCCGGATCGCCGTTGCCAGACCGGCAGGCCCACCGCCGACGACGACGACGTCGTAAGGCATCTCTTCGCGTTCAATCATGGAAGCCCCGTCCAAATTCGGTTTTTGCCCATAGCCTTTTTAGCTTAGTCGAGCGATTAAATCGTCTTGTGCCTTGATTGCTCCCGCGCGGCAGGTCAAGACCCCCGCGATGGATCACCGGCCAAATCCTGAATTTCTGCACGATATCACAGGTGCGCTCGACTGGTGGCGCGAGGCCGGCGTGGACGCCGACTTCCTCGACGAACCGGTATCCTGGCTGGCCCCGGTCGAACCGGAGGGCGAACGCCCGGCCGAGCGCCGTCCCGCCCGGGCTCCCGTCGCCGACATCGACGCCCCGCCGCCGCCCGCGCGGCTCGATCCCGCGCAACTCCCCACCGACCTCGCCGCCTTCGAGGCCTGGTGGATGAGCGAGCCGCTGCTCGGCGAAGGCGACCTCGCCAGCCGCGTGGCGCCGCAGGGCGCGGCGGGCGCCCGGATCATGGTCGTCGTCGAGGAACCCGAGGCGGAGGACCGCGCGGCGCTGCTTTCCGGCACACAAGGGCGATTGCTCGACGCCATACTCGGCGCCTTCGGGACCCGCCGCGAGGAGGTCTACCTAGCCAGCGCCCTGCCTCGCCATACGCCGGGTGCCGACTGGGTGCAGGCGCGTGAGCACGGGCTGGGCCAGGTCCTCGCCCACCACGTCCGACTTGTCGGGCCGGAGCGGCTTTTCGTCCTCGGCAGCAACGCCCTGTCGTTAATCGGCCACGAATCGCCGCAACGGCCTGCCGTTTTACGAAGTTTCAACCATGAAGGGGGATCGATACCCCTGCTTGCCTCCTGGGCACTGCCCGCTTTGCTCGGTCAACCGCGCGCGAAGCCGGTGCTCTGGAGGGCGTGGCTGGACTGGACGACTGCCTGAAGGCGGCGTCCTCCGGCCGGGTCCGGGGCGTCGCACAGGATCGCGGGGAATAGAGACTTGAAACGAATTACCACGGCGGGACTTGCCAGGGCGGGAATGTGGGCAGGGCTCACTCTTGCCGCGACCGTGTCGGCGGTGCCGGCTTTCGCCAACAGCGCCGCGGTCGATTACTTCCGCACCCGCGCCGACCGCACCGCCGTCCCCTCGCTCCTCAGCCAGGACGACAGGGCCTATTACAAGCAGGTCTTCGACGCGATCGACATCAAGGACTGGGCCACCGTCAAGCAGATGCTCGCCCAGCGCCCCGACGGCCCGCTCCACCAGCAGGTCCGGGCCGAATACTACCTCGCCTCGGGCTCCCCCAAGATCGAGCTGGCCGAACTCCAGTCCTGGCTCTCGCAGGGGGCCGAACTTCCCGGCGCCGACCAGATCAGCCGCCTCGCCCTCAAGCGCGGGGCCGAAACCGTCCCCACCCTCCCCAGCGAACAGAGCTTTGCGCGCCTGCCCTCGATGTCGAAGCGCGTGCGCCCCTCCTCGATCGACGACGGCACGATGCCCGGCTCGATCTCGGCGGGCATCCTCGATCGCATCAAGAACGACGACCCGATGGGCGCGCGCCTGCTGCTCGACGGCATCGACGCGAACCTCAGCACCTCCACCCAGGCGGAATGGCGCCAGAAGGTGGCCTGGAGCTTCTACATCGAGAACCAGGACGCGCAGGCCTACCAGATGGCCCAGCTCGCCGCGCTCGGCACCGGGCCGTGGGTGGGCGAGGCGTGGTGGACCGCCGGCCTCGCCGCCTGGCGCCTCGGGGACTGCGACGGGGCCGCCGATGCCTTCGGCAAGGCCGCCCAGTCGTCCGAGAATGCCGAACTGACCAGCGCCTCGCACTACTGGAAGAGCCGCTCGCTGGTGCGTTGCCGCAAGCCCGAGCAAGCCTCCGCCGCGCTGCGCCTCGCCGCCGCGCGTGACGAGACGCTCTACGGGATGCTCGCCGCCGAGCAGCTCGGCCTCCGGATGCCCGAGCAGCACGCCGCCGCCGACTTCACGCAAGCCGACTGGCAAGCCTTGCGCTCCAGCCCCAATGTGCGCGCGGCGGTGGAACTCGCCGAAATCGGCAAGGACGGCCTCGCCGACGAAGTGCTGCGCCATCAGGCGCGCATCGGCGACGCCTCGCAGTACGCCCCGCTCACCCGCCTCGCGCGCGACCTCGGCCTGCCCGGCACGCAGCTCTGGATGGCCTACAACGCCCCCTATGGCGGCAAGCCCGAACCGGCCACGCGTTTCCCGACGCCCAAGTGGACCCCGATCGGCGGCTGGAAGGTCGATCCGGCGCTGGTCTATGCCCATGCGCTGCAGGAATCGGTGTTCCGCGCCAATGTCGTCAGCCCCGCCGGCGCGCGCGGCCTCATGCAGATCATGCCCGCCGCCGCGCAGGACCATGCCTCCTCGCTCGGCTACACGGGGAATGCCTCGGACCTCAACAAGCCCGAGGTCAATCTCGCGTTCGGCCAGCGTCACTTGGAAACGCTGCGCAACGATCCCGGCACGCAGGGGCTGCTGCCCAAGGTCATGGCCGCCTACAACGCCGGCCCCCTCCCCGTGCGCCGCTGGAACACCGAGGTGAACTGCCAGGGCGACCCGCTGCTCTGGATCGAATCGCTCCCTTATTGGGAGACGCGCGGCTACGTGAACATCGTCATGCGCAATTACTGGATGTACGAGCGGCAGGCCGGCGGCGTATCCGAAAGCCGCATGGAACTGGCGCAGGGCGAATGGCCGACCTTCCCCGGCCTCGCCGGATCGCAGGGCGTGCGCATGGCCTCGAACGGAGCCCTGCTGCGTGGCCGTTGATCTGTCGCGGACGTTCAAGCCCATCAACATCGCCCTCCTCACCGTCTCGGACACCCGCACGGCGGAGAACGACACGTCCGGGGACATCCTCGCCCAGCGCATCACGGACGCAGGGCACGCGCTTGTGCGCCGCACCATCGAGCGCGACGATGCGGCGAAGATCGCCGACCTGCTGAACGGCTGGATCGACGATCCCGAGGTGGACGCCGTGGTTTCCACCGGCGGCACCGGCCTCACCGGCCGCGACGTGACGCCCGAGGCGCTCAGCCGCCTCGGCGGGCGCGAGATTCCCGGTTTCGGCGAACTGTTCCGCTGGCTCAGCTACAAGACCATCGGCACTTCCACCGTGCAGAGCCGCGCCATGGCCGTCGTCGCGCGGGGCACCTACCTGTTCGCGCTGCCCGGCTCGAACGGTGCGGTGAAGGACGGCTGGGACGGCATCCTCGCCGAACAGCTCGACAGCCGGAACAGGCCCTGCAACTTCGTTGAACTGATGCCGCGGTTGCTGGAGGTCTGAGGCTCAGTCGGCAGGCGGGGACACGGCCTCGTTGCCGATGAACCCGAAATTGAAGCCATGCCTCGAAAGGTCTTCGGGCTGCGCCATCAGAGCGTTGAAGACGCACCCGATTTTCTTGAAGGCGCCGTTCGCAACTCTGCCTTTTGCATCGCGGGGCGGTCTGATCTCCCACTCATCCTCGCCCTGACGGACCAGGACCTGCCCGGGACGAACCCCGCAGAACCCTTCCACCGCCTGGGCGAAATCGAAGGTCGAGGCGTAGCGCGACAGCTCCGGCAAAGCGGCGAGCCTGCCCTGCCTCGCCAGTTCCTGCCGCGCCGCCGCGCTGGCCTCGGGCCTGACACGGCTTGCCACGTAGGCGCCATAACCCTCGCCGGTCGTGTTGTTATCGAACCAGAGAACCGACCCCGAGGTCGCCTTGCGGATGCACGCGAACTGCTCTGGCACGACCACCGTCGATGCGCCGATCCTGACGAAGTCGTCCTCGACAGTGTCATCATGCGTCACTGAAAAGCCGCCGCGATCAAGCCCGCATTCGACAAGCGCCTCGACGATTTGGTAATTCTCGGCAGGAGGCAGGTCCGGCATCGTCCCTCGGGTCAGGCAAACAGCGGCAACAGCGCCGCCTCGTTCTCCATCATCGCTATGTGGAACACCTCGCGCAAGACGCGTGAATAGTCCGCCGCATCCCCGACCTCCCGCCGCTGCGTGCCCCCGGCGCCATGCACCGTCAGGTCGCGGTCGACCATCGAGGCGAAGCCGTCGGCGAGCGGGATGCTGGCGACATGCAGCGTCGTAAAGCGCGTGCCTGGCCGGGTCGAGGTCCAGTGGTTGGCCTGCTCCAGATCGTCCGGCGCGACATCGCCCAGGTCGAAAGTGTATTGCGCCTGCCAATCCTCGTGCGCCGCGGCGCGCCCGTCGGTGGCGGAACTCGGCCCTGCGCGTTCCAGCAGCCATTCGCCCGAAAGCATCCCGCACTCGCCGACGCGGCGCAGGCGGTGGCTGGCGCCGTCGGCGGTGCGGGCCTCGGCTCCGTCCGCCAGCGGCAGGGGCGGGAGATTGCTGCCGCCGAAGCCCGCATCGGCCAGCCATTGCCGCCCGCCAAGCTCCAAAAGCAGGCAGACGTGGGTGCGCGGCGGCAAGGCGTCCTCGGACTGGCCCAGCCGCACCCGCGCCAGCAGCGGCCGGTTGGGCACGCCGAGCGTGGTCAGCACATCGGAAAACAGGCGGTTCTGCTCGAAGCAATAGCCGCCGCGCCCGTGCACCACGAGTTTGTCGAACACGCTTTCGGCGTCGATCCGGATCGGGCGGCCGAGCATGACGTCGAGGTTCTCGAAGCCGATCGCCAGCCGGTGCGCGGACTGGAGCATCGCCATGCCTTCGGGATCGGCGGCGGGGCGGGCGGAAAGTCCGATGCGGGCGAGGTAGCGGTCGAGGTCCATCGCGCTTCCTAGGCGCAGGTTCGGGAGGTGGGCAACCCTGTGGACAAGTCCGGCAAATGCGGTGGAGCATCCGGCAAAACAAGACGGCGGCCCACCGCCAAGGCAAGCCGCCGTCCCCGGCCCGCGCCCGGAGGAGGCGCGGGCCTTGCGCAAGGGTCAGGACCCGAAGCGGTACTTCAGGCGGAAGCCGTACATGCGCGGTTCGTTGACGATCTGCGACTCCATCCCGAACGAGGCATAGGCATTGTTGACGTTCAGCGGGAACTTCTCGTTCGTGACGTTGGTCATGAAGAACGAGGCGTCGATCGGCGCGCCCAGCACGTCGTTCCAGTTCGCGTTGAGGTTGAGCAGGTTGCTGGGCGGCGCGTTGCGGAACTGCGGCGCGGTGGCCAGGCTCAGCACCTGCGAGCTGGTGTAGACGTAAGTCGCGCCGAAGCTGATGCGGCCGATGCTGTCGTCGAGCGGGAGCGTGTAACTGCCCGTCAGCGTCAGGCGATGCTTGGGCGAGAGGCCGAGCCGGCCGCCCTCCACCGCCGTCGGGGTCAGCGCGATGTAGAACTGCTCGGCCTCGGGCGGCACCACCGGCGGGTCGAGTTCGAGGACCTTGGTGTTGAGGTAGGTATAGCCACCGTCGACCTTGAAGCCCTGGAACAGCGTCACCGACGTGTCCACCTCGATGCCCCAGATGCGCGACTTGCCCGCATTGACGATGGCGTTGCCGCCGATGAACGGGTTGCCGGCACGCGGATTGCGGACGAGCGCGGCCGAGATCTGCTGGTCCTGGAAATCGTTGTAGAATGCGGCGATGTTGAAGTAGCCGCGCAGCGAGCCGCTGCGGAAGCTGGTCTTGGCGCCGATCTCGTAGGTATCGACCTTCTCCGGCCCCCAGGTTTCCAGCAGCACGTTCGCCGACGCCACGCCCGCCGCGCGGTAGCCGCGTGCCCACTTGGCATAGAGCATGATGTCGGTGTTGGGCTTGTAGTCGAGGTCGATGAGCCAGGTCGGCTTGTCGGACTTGGCGGTGAAGGTGACGTTGCAGCGCGCATGTTCGGCCAGCGAGCCCAGCACCACCGGCGTACCGTCCGGATTGGTCACGCGCACGGCGTTGCCGCAACCGATCACCGTGCCGCCGGTCAGCGGGAAGCGCAGGTTGGTGCCGTCGTAGCGGTGGGTCATCTTGTCCCAGGTGTAGCGCAGGCCGCCGGTCAGGCTGAGCTGGTCGGTGAAGGCGTAAGTGGCCTGCGCATAGAGGCCCTGGCTGCGATACCAGGTCTTCTGGAACGGGATCGACATGCTGGCGCTGGAGCCCGGCGGGCAGCTCACGACGGGGCCGCCGTTGTAGAGGTAGTTGGCGAGCTGGTCGTAGGCGTTCTGGCAGTTGGTGAGCTGCGTGGTCGCCTGCGAGGTGAAACCGATCGGGTCGCTCGCCTCGTAATAGCCGCCGCCCTGCCAGTTGAGCTTGCCGTCGCCGCTGCGGCCCTGGAACTGGAGTTCCTCGGTCCAGGTGGACTGGCTTGCGTTGTTGTAGCCAGGCGTGTTGTTGATGCGGATCAGCGTCGTCGCCAGCTGGTTCGCGGGCGTGGTGTAATATTCGCCCTCGAGGCTGAGACGCGTGGTTTCGCGGAATTCGCCGTAGCTGGCGATGTTCTTGATCGTCAGCGCGTCGCTGGCGGTCAGCGTGGTGGTGTTGATGACCTGCCAGGTCTGCATGTGCAGGCGCGGATCGGGCTCGGAGTTCTCGACGTCCCACCAGCCGTCGCCGCGCGCATTCTGCCGGTCGACCTGCCGCTGGCAGAACACCCCGAGCGCCGAGGCCGGGTTGCAGCCGACGACGCGGGCGATCGTGCCGTTGCTGTCGGCATCGGTATAGCTGGCGATCGTGTAGTTTTCGAGATCGGGCGTCAGTTCGGCGAGCACCGAGAGGCGCGCGGCGATGAAGTTCGAATCGCCCAGCGCATCCGGCCCGATGCCCGAGTGGTTCTCGAGGTAGCCGTCGCGCTTCATGCGGTCGATGCCGAGGCGGACCTTGAAGGTGTCAGCCAGCGGGATGTTGATGACCGCCTGCACGCGGCGCTGGTCATAGTTGCCCAGCGTCCCCTCGACGTAGCCTTCGAGGAGATCGGTCGGGCGGCGGGGCACCAGAAGCACGGCGCCGCCCGTGGTGTTGCGGCCGAACAGCGTGCCTTGCGGGCCTTTCAGCACCTGCACGTTCTGCAGGTCGAACATCGCGCCCACGCCCACGCCGTTGCCCGAAGTGGTCGAGCCGCCCGCGCGGGGGGCAACGACGTCGGCGAAGTAGGTGCCGACCGACGGCTGCGTCGCCAGGTCCTGCACGAAGCCGCGGATCACGAACGATGCCTTCTCCGGCCCGTACTTGGCGTTGAGCGAGAGCGAGGGCGTGTAGGTAGCGAGGTCGGCGGTGCTGACGACGTTGCGCTGGGTGAGCTGGTCCTGGTTGAACACCGTCATCGAGATCGGCACGTCCTGCAGCCGCTCTTCGGTGCGGCGGGCGGTGACGACGATGGCGTTGGGATCGGCAACTTCGTCGGCCGCGGTGTCCTGCGCCAGGGCAGGCACCGAAAGCGCCGCCATGGCAAGGCCCGTGCCCGCGAGCAGGACGCGGCGCATCTGCGATAGGTTCATTGTCTTTCTCTCCCCGTTTCTTGCGGGCGGGACCTTCGCGGCCCCTGCCCCAAATTCACTGTCGGACGCACATCAGGGGGAGAATTGCGCGCGAAAACGATGCCGGGCCGCAGCCCCGCGCGCGCCGTCGATGATCCTCCCCGGGGCGGCTGCGTCCATCGCTCCGCCTCTCGTTCCCGGCGAGGGTCGCGCCAAAACTGTACACCTGTCAAGTCCGGGGACGATTGCCGCGCGTCCACCCATCATGCAGATCGCCCGCCGCCTCGAAGCCCCATATCGGGCTAAGTCCTTCTGCAAAATGGCTTATGCGCGCCCCGCCACGCCCTGTGCGCCACCGGGGCGCACTGTCGCCCCGGCGATGTCGCCAACGCGCGTCCTCACCCCCCGATGAAGTCGAGTATCTGCGGGACCAGCCTGGGCCACGAGCGGAACAGGGTGTGCCCCTCGGTGCCCGACATGGTCTGGCCCGAGCGGTAGTTCCACTCGTCGTCGTTCCACGGCGGGTCGAGGAACAGCGAGTGCGGCACCAGCCTATGCACCCATTCCGAGGTCGCGCGGGTGTGCGAGAGGTCGCTCTTGCCGCTGCGGAACACCAGCGTCGGCATCGTCAGCCGGGCGAAGTCGCGCGGGGTCATGCCGGGGACGGGCGTGATCGGCGAAGGCACGTAGGCCGCCGCCCACTTCTGCATGACGGCGATGAACTTGTCGGGGTCCTGCGCCTTGATGAAGGCGCGCGCCTGCTCGCTCTTGCCCAGGTTCTCGGCCCAGCTCGTCGCCTTGAGCACGGCTTCCATGCCGCCCACGCTCGCGAGCGTGCCCGCCTCGCCACAGTAGTAGGTGGCGAGCTGCATGAGGCCGATCGGGTCGCCCGAGATCCACCACAGCGCGAGATGCGAGCAGATTTCCGGGTCGCGCGCCGCCGCCAGCATTGAGACGCGGCTGCCGCCCGATCCGCCCGCGATCACCGTCGGCCCGAGGTCCAGCTTGCGGATCAGGCCGGAGAGCGCCTCGGCCTGCATCTCGGATTCGCTGTCGCCCAGCAGGCAGGCGTCGGAGAGACCGCAGTTGGGCCGGTCGTAGATGAGCACGCGGCGACCGGCCTTGACGAATTCGTCCGCCATCTCGCGCAGGCCCGGCACGTCCATGGTGAAGCGCCCGCCCGGGGTCAGCGCGATCGCCGGATCACCCTCCCTGCCGAGCAGTTCGTAGGCAATGCCGATCCCGCCGACGTCGATCTTGGCCATCTGTCTCTCCCTTGTCTTTGCGGGACATCGTCGAGCGCCCCCGCCCCGAGCGCAAGTCCCCGCATTGGAACGATCGCCCGCGCGGTTCGCGAAGGGACAGGCGGCAATCCCGCCGGACCACCGCCATGATCGCGCCCCGCCCGTGCGGCCCAAGCCGAAGGTTTCGTTTCATTTTGAACGCGGCCGCCTGTAGCCTTCGCCCAGATGCAGCAGACGCCCCAACTCCACGTCCTCGCCGAGGCCATCGGCCTTGCCCGCAACTGGTGGACCGTGGAGGGCCTGGAGCAGACCGTCAGCGATGCCTCGCTGGCCACGATCGCCACGGCGCTCGGCTATCCCGCCGGCAGCGCGGCCGAAATCGCCGCCAGCCTCGACCAGGTCGAGCACGAGCGGGCGCGGCCCCCGGCGATGATCGTCGCCGAGGCCGGGGCGCCAATCGCGCTGCCGCCCAGCCTCGCCCATGCGCGGATCGCGGCGGTGAACGGCGCGGAGCGGGAACTCGACCTCCCCGGCTGGACATTGCCGCCGGTCGAGGAGCCCGGCTACTATGCGCTGACGGTGAACGGCCACGCGCTGACGCTGGCGGTAGCACCGCGCGCCTGCCCCTCGGTCGAAGCGCTCGGCAAAGGCCGCATCTGGGGACCGGCGGTCCAGATCCCGGCCCTGCGCGGATCGAGACCGCAACCCTTCGGCACTTTCGCCGAGCTTGCAGAGGCGGCCGGGGCCTTCGCCGCGCGCGGGGCTGACGTGCTGGCGATCAATCCGGTCCACGCCCTGTTCGCCGGCCACGGAAAGGACTTCAGCCCCTACTCGCCCTCCAGCCGCCTCTATCTCAACGGTGCGATGGGCGCGCCCGAACTGCTCGGCCTGCCGCCCCTGCCCGCACCGACTTATGCCGACGGCCCGCTGATCGACTGGGAGAGCGCGCTTCCCCAGCGCCTCGCCCTGCTGCGCGCGGCGTTCGCGGCGCTCGATCCGGCCACCCGGGCCCGCGTGGCCCGCGACAACGCCCCCCACGGCGAGGGGCTCGTGCGGCAGGCGCTCTACGACGCGCTCGACGTGCATTTCCGCGCGAGCGGCGCTGCGGGCTGGCGTGCTTGGCCCGAGGCGTATCGCGATCCCGATGGCGAGGCCGTCGCCGCCTTCGCGCGCGAGCACGAGGAAGAGGTCGAATTCCATCTCTTCACCCAGTGGCTGGCGCGCGAGAGCCTTGGCGCCGTCCAGACGCGCGCCAAGGCGGCGGGCATGGCGGTCGGCCTCCTCGCCGACCTCGCCGTGGGCGTCCACACCGGCGGCGCGGACGCATGGTCCATGGGCGACGCGCTGCTGCAGGGGCTGACCATCGGCGCGCCGCCCGATCCGCTCGGACCGCTGGGGCAGAACTGGATGCTCACCGGCTTCTCGCCGAGAGGCCTCGCGCGCAGCGGCTA
>DATKFS010000341.1:0-12863 GCA_035511275.1 Novosphingobium sp. | reverse complement strand
TCGAAGCCGGCGTCGTCGAAGCCGGGCAGCTGGGCAACCTGATCGATGCCAGCCAGCTCTTTGACGCAGAACAGCAGGTCTTTGACGGGGGCGCGGTAAGTCATGAATATTCTCCGGGAAACATGAGGAACGGGGTGGCGGGCCCGGTGGGCAAAGTGCGCGATGTGCTGGCGGTGAGCTTCCTGGCTCTCGCGGTGGCAGGGTGCGGCGGTGGCGGTGGCGGCGCGGTCAATTCGACGCCCACGCCGACACCGAGTCCTTCGCCGAGCCCGACGCCCACACCCGTTCCGACACCGACCCCCACGCCTCCACCGCCGGGCTACGTCATCACCCCCCGCGGCCAGCAGCCCGTCCGCTCGTCGCAGGACGACACCGAGTTCCGGCGCAACTACACTGCGTTTGAGTACGTGAACGCGCTCTACGCGCTCGACAACGGCTGGACCGGGCAGGGCGTCCGGGTCGCCGTGATCGACGACGGGGTGAAGGAAGTCAGCGAGTTGCGGGGCAAGATCTCGCCGCTCAGCCGGGACTACGGCACCGTCACGCAGAACGGCGTCACCCGCGACCGCAACGTCATCGGCGACGATGATGCCGACCACGGCACCGCCGTCGCCACCGTGATCGCCGGCCGCAACGACGGCTCGGGCATCCAGGGCATCGCGCCGGGCGCAGAGATCGTCGCGCTACGCATCAGCGAGATCGACCTGGACGCCACCGACCCCGACGATAGGGAGACATTGGGCATCGGTTTCGAGGAGGCGATGGCCTACGCGGGTGCCAACGGCATCAAGGTCGTCAACGCCTCGGTCGCCAAGCTCGACGCCGAGGTCCCCGACCCGGCATGGACGCGCATGGTCGCCGACTATGCGGCCACGGGCGGACTGTTCGTGAACTCCGCCGGCAACGAGAGCGGGGCGAACGCCGATGGCTATCTCGACCTCGACGCATCGAACCGCGACGGCTGGCTGTTCGTCGTCGCGATCGACGATACCGAGACCAGCTACCAGTTGACCAGCTACTCGAACCGTTGCGGCGCCGTGGCCATGGACCGCTGCGTCGGCGCGATGGGCACGAATGCCGCGCAGGATGTCGACGGATCGCTGATCTTCTTTGCCGGGACCAGTTCCGCCGCGCCGCAGGTCAGCGGGCTGGCGGCGCTGATCCTGAGCAAGTGGCCGCAGCTTTCGGGGGTGCAGGCTGGGCAGGTGATCCTCAACACCGCGCGCGACATCGGTGCAGCCGGCGTCGACCCCGTGTTCGGGCACGGCCTCATCGACGTGCGTGCGGCGCTTTCGCCGGTCAATCCGACCCTGTCGAACGGTGTCGCGCAGACCTCGGTCGCGGGAGCGGCGATGGTGCTGCCGGGCGCGGTCGGCGCCTCGGGCTTTGCCGCGAAGGCGCTGGGCGCGGTGACCGTGCTCGACGCCTATGGCCGCGACTTCAGCGGCGACCTCTCGGGCCTCGTGGTCAGGCCGGGCAACGACCGCCGCTGGCTCGACCGGCGCGTGCAGGTCCAGGCGAACGCGGGCGCGGCGTCCTTCGCGACGCCGCAGCTTCGCGCCAGTGCCGGCTTCACTTCGCTGCGCACCGGCCTTCGCGACGCGGCGGGCGCGGAGCAACTGCGCACCATGCTTACCAGCGGCGAAGTGGCGGTGCGCAGCGGCAAGGCTTGGTTCACCGCCTCGCTCAATTCGACCGACGCCGTGGCCGACGAGTTCCTCGGCCTGGCGCCGAGCGCGGACGCCGTCTTCGCCTATAGCCCCGTCGCGACGCTTTCCATCGGCGCGCGCTATCCGCTGGCGGGCGGGATGCTCGGCGTGGAAACCGTCGGCGGCCGGGCCGAATACGGTTCGGCCCGGGGCGCAGTGGTATCGTGGCGGACGCGCGGGACGACGCTCAAGACCGGGCTCATCGACGAGGAGGGCGTCGTCTTCGGGACCCCCACCGGACGGGGCGCGCTGCGCTTCGGCGACGGCGCGCGCACCGTGTTCGCGGAGGCATCGCAGGAAGTGCGGATGGGGCACTGGCGCCTGTCGGGCTACGCGAGCCTCGGCGCCACGAAGATCGACCGGGCCGGCGACATGCTGCTCACCCGCGCGAACACGATGGTGACCAACCGCTTCGGGCTGACGGCCGGGCACACCCTCGCGGGGGGGCGGATGACTTTCGGCATCGCCCAGCCCCTCACCGTGATCGCGGGCAAGGGCACCTACACGGCGGGATCGGGTTACGACCTCGCCAGTCGCTCGCTGCTGTTTACCGACCGCAGCGTCGATTTCAGGGGGCGGATCGATCCGCTGGTGACCTTCGGGTTCGAGCGCGGCGGGCGCAGTTCTCAGCTGCGGATGGGCCTTTCCGGAACGCTGGACGCCTCGGACGTGAGGGCGCTCGGCACCTGGCGGCTCGTGCTTCCCTGAGGCTACGCCGGGACGGGCATCACGCCCGCCCCGGCGCCCTGCAAGGGGCCGTTGACGCGCTCAGGCACGGAATTCCAGGCCTTCCGACCAGTCGGCATTGTTCGGGCGCAGGCTTTCCGTGGGCCGGGTCACGCTCTGGTTCAGCAGGCGCGCGAGCTGTCGCTTGCCGTCTTCCCAGCTGCCCAGCCCCGAATCCGCATTGATGTGGCCGGCTTCGCCCGCGTCGACGAAGTCGCTGCCCCACTGCCTGGCGAGGTGGCGGGCCGTGTCGAACCCGATCCACGGATCGTTGCGGCTGCCGACTAGGATCGAGGGGAACGGCAGGGCATCGGCAGGCGTGGGCGCGAACGGCGTGAGCCGATCGTCGCGCGGGAAGAAGTCGACCTCGGGCGGAGCGACCAGCAGCGCGCCCGCCACCGGGTTTGCCCAGCCGGGCTGCTCGAACTTGGACCACCAGGCGGTGAGGATACAGCCGAGGCTGTGCGCCACCAGCACCACCGGGCGACCGGCGTTGTGGACGGCGAGGTTCAGGCGGTTGATCCAGGTGTTGCGGTGGGGGGTGCTCCAGCTGCCCAGTTCGGCGACCTGGCAATTGTCGAGCTCCTCGGCCCAACGGCGCTGCCAGTGGCCGGGGCCGCTGCCTTCGAGCCCTGGGACGAGCAGCACCAGCGGTTCCTGCCTGCTCGTTGCGGAGTCATGCGAAAGTGCCATCGGTGTTCTCCCGGTCGGTCCTGCGCTGTCGCGACGAGGCGCCAGCCATGACTCCGATATAAACTCAACCGAATTGATTGACAATACACCGCCGCGGCCCCGGCGACGATCGGAGCATGATCCGCGCCGGATCGAAACCGCCCGTGTCGCGCGCGAATGGAGCGCTCGTCGCTGGCAATCGGACCGGGCATGTCCCATATGCGCGGCGACCGACCGCGCGCCCGCTCCGCCGGGCTGCCGGACCTTCCTCTTGTGGAGCAATCGCGCATGGCCGACTACGACTACGACCTCTTCACCATCGGCGCGGGCTCCGGCGGGGTTCGCGCGAGCCGCGTCGCCGCGGCGCATGGGGCGAGGGTGGCGGTGGCCGAGGAGTTCCGCATCGGCGGCACTTGCGTGATCCGGGGCTGCGTGCCCAAGAAGATGCTCGTCTACGGGGCGCACTTCGCCGAGGACCTGGAAGACGCCCGGCACTTCGGCTGGGACGTGGGCGAGCCGAAGTTCGACTGGATCAGGCTGCGCGACAACGTGCTGGGCGACGTCGATCGCCTCAACGGGCTCTACACCCAGACGCTGGAGAACAACGGCGTCGAGATCTTCCACGAGCGCGCGACGCTCACGGGGCCTCACGAAGTCACGCTGGCGAGCGGCGAGAAGAAGACCGCGAAGCACATCCTGATCTGCACCGGTGCCCGCCCGCACGTCCCCTCGTGCCCGGGCCACGAGCATGGCATCACCTCGAACGAGGCGTTCCATCTCGACGCGATCCCCAAGCGGGTGCTGATCGCCGGCGCGGGCTACATCGCCAACGAGTTCGCCGGGATCTTCCACGAGTTCGGTGCCAAGGTCACGCTGATGAACCGGTCCGACCAGCTCCTGCGCGGCTACGACGAGAGCGTGCGCGACCGGCTGCTGCAGATCTCGCTGACCAAGGGCATCGATTTCCGCTTCAACGCGAACTTCGAGAAGATCGAGAAGAACAAGGACGGCTCGCTGCTCGTCCACATGAGCAACCATGAGCCGATCGAGGTGGATTGCGTGCTGTTCGCCACCGGCCGCGTGCCCAACATCGAGGGCCTCGGCCTTGAGGACGTCGGCGTCGCGCTCAACGAGCGGGGCGCGATCGCGGTGGACGAGCATTCGCGCACCAATGTCGAGAGCATCTACGCCGTGGGCGACGTGACCGACCGCGTCCAGCTCACCCCGGTCGCCATCCGCGAGGGGCAGGCCTTCGCCGACAGCGTCTTCGGCGGCAAGCCGACGACGGTCGACTATTCATGCATCCCCTCAGCCGTGTTCAGCCATCCGCCGATCGCCGCCGTCGGCCTCACCGAGGCCGAGGCGATGCAGAAGTACGGTTCGATCAAGGTCTACACCAGCGACTTCCGCTCGATGAAGAACGTCGTCGCCCATCGCAACGAGCGCTCGCTCTACAAGATGGTCTGCGAAGCCTCGACCGAGCGGGTGCTGGGCATCCACATGATCGGCGCGGACTCGCCGGAAATCCTGCAGGGCGCGGCGATTGCGGTGAAGGCCGGGCTCACCAAGGCGGACTTCGACGCGACCGTGGCGATCCACCCGACCATGGCCGAGGAGCTCGTGCTGCTGAAGTGAGTGGCGCTTGCTGCGGCGCCGGGGCCTCGTCCCGGCGCCGCCGCCCCGCCTCGCGCGGTGATCGCCGTGCCTCGTCGGGCAAGGCATATCGCCTGACGGATATAGCCCAAACAGTCCTGCGATTTGTCTTAACCGGGCGATTAAAACGGTTGACCTGAGCGCTTCCAGATGCCTTAGCAGGTACAGCATTTCGATGCTCGAAACACTGCGGGACAAGGGAAGCCGGATGTCAGCAAACATCGCCGAAATGGAAAAGCGCCGGTCTGCGGCCAAGCTGGGCGGCGGGCAGAAGCGCATCGACGCGCAGCATGCCAAGGGCAAGCTCACCGCGCGCGAGCGTCTCGACGTGCTGCTCGACGAGGGCAGCTTCGAGGAGATGGACCTCTACGTCGAGCATGACTGCGTCGATTTCGGCATGCAGGACCAGAAGATCCCCGGCGACGGCGTGGTCACCGGTTCGGGCACCATCAACGGCCGTCTCGTCTACGTGTTCAGCCAGGACTTCACCGTGTTCGGCGGCTCGCTCTCGGCCCGCCACGCACAGAAGATCTGCAAGGTGATGGACGCCGCGCTCAAGGTCGGCGCGCCGGTCATCGGCCTGAACGACTCCGGCGGCGCGCGCATCCAGGAAGGCGTCGCCTCGCTCGGCGGGTATGCCGACGTGTTCCAGCGCAACGTGCTCGCCTCGGGCGTGGTGCCGCAGCTTTCGCTCATCATGGGTCCTTGCGCGGGCGGTGCGGTCTATTCGCCCGCGATGACCGACTTCATCTTCATGGTGAAGGACAGCTCCTATATGTTCGTGACCGGCCCCGAGGTGGTCAAGACGGTGACGAACGAGATCGTCACGCAGGAGGAACTGGGCGGTGCGATCACGCACTCCAGCAAGACCTCGGTCTCCGACCTCGCGCTCGAGAACGACATCGAGGCGCTGCTGGCCGCGCGCGATTTCTTCGACTTCCTGCCCTCGTCCAACCGCGACGATGCGCCGGAACGCCCCTGCGCCGATGCCTGGGACCGTCTCGAGCACAGCCTCGACACGATCATTCCGCCCTCGGCCAACCAGCCCTACGACATGCACGAGGTCATCCGTAAGACCCTGGACGAAGGCGAGTTCTTCGAGCTCCAGCCGCTCCACGCGGGCAACATCCTGATCGGTTTCGGCCGGGTCGAGGGCAAGACCGTGGGCATCGTCGCCAACCAGCCGATGGTGCTGGCGGGCGTGCTCGACATCAACTCGTCGAAGAAGGCCGCGCGCTTCGTGCGATTCTGCGACGCCTTCAACATCCCGATCATCACCTTCGTGGACGTTCCGGGCTTCCTCCCCGGCACCGACCAGGAGCACAACGGCATCATCAAGCACGGCGCCAAGCTGCTGTTCGCCTATGCCGAGGCGACCGTGCCCAAGATCACCGTCATCACCCGCAAGGCTTACGGCGGCGCCTACGACGTCATGAGCTCCAAGCACTTGCGCGGCGACCTCAACTACGCCTGGCCCACGGCGGAAATCGCGGTGATGGGCGCCAAGGGCGCGGTTGAAATCATCTTCCGCGGCCAGGACGCGGAAGGCATTGCCGCCAAGACCAAGGAATACGAGGACCGCTTCGCCAACCCCTTCGTGGCGGCGAGCCGGGGTTACATCGACGAGGTCATCTACCCGCATTCGACCCGTCGCCGCATCGCGCTCGGCTTGCGCAAGCTGGCGAACAAGACGCTCGAGAACCCCTGGAAGAAGCACGACAACATCCCGCTGTGATGGCGGCCGGTCGGTGTTCTTTTTGAGAGTACCGTGATCGCGGGTGGAGGTCGAAGAAGGCCTCCATCCGGAACCGAGAACAAGGGATTGGAAGTCAGGTCATGGAAGAAGTCTACATAGTCAGCGGCGTGCGCACGGCAGTCGGCGACTTCGGCGGATCGCTCAAGAGCTTCATGCCGTCCGAGCTGGGCGGCCTCGTCGCCACCGAGGCGCTCAAGCGCGCCGGGATCGAGGCCGAGGCGGTCGAGCATGTCGTCATCGGCCAGGTCATGCCGACCAGCGCCAAGGACGAGATGCTCAGCCGCGTCATCGGCATCAATGCCGGGGTGCCGCTGTCCACCCCCGCGCTGACGCTCAACCGCCTCTGCGGCTCTGGCGTTCAGGCGATCGTCTCCGCGGCACAGATGATGAAGCTGGGCGAAGCCTCGGTGACCATCGCGGGCGGTGCGGAATCGATGTCGAACGTGCCCTACCATGACCACGGCGTGCGCTGGGGTCGCAAGATGGGCGCCAACACGCAGGAAGACGCGCTGACGCTCGGCCTGTCCGACGCCATCGGTGGCTACCACATGGGCATCACCGCCGAGAACGTCGCCGAGCGGCACGAGGTGTCGCGCGTGGACATGGACACGCTTGCCGCGACCAGCCACCAGCGCGCCGCGAAGGCGATCGCGGAAGGTCGCTTCAAGGAGCAGATCCTTCCCGTCGAGGTGAAGACCCGCAAGGGCGTCACCGTCTTCGACACTGACGAGCACGTCCGCGCCGACACTACCGTGGAGACGCTGGGCGGCATGAAGCCCGCCTTCAAGAAGGACGGCGCGGTCACCGCCGGCAACGCCAGCGGCATCAACGACGGCGCTGCCGCCGTGGTGCTGGCCACCGGAGCGGAGGTCGAGAAGCGCGGGCTCAAGCCGCTCGCGAAGATTGTCGCCTGGGGCCACGCGGGCGTGGATCCCGCCTACATGGGCGAAGGCCCGATCCATGCCGTGCCGATCGCCCTCAAGCGCGCCGGCCTGTCGCTCGACCAGATCGACGTGATCGAGAGCAACGAGGCCTTCGCCGCGCAGGCCTGCGCCGTCGCCAAGGTGCTCGGCTTCGATCCCGAGAAGGTGAACCCCAACGGCTCGGGCGTCTCGATCGGCCACCCGGTCGGCGCGACGGGCTGCATGCTGACCATCAAGTGCGCCTACGAACTGAAGCGCACCGGCGGCAAGTACGGCCTCATCACGATGTGCATCGGCGGCGGGCAGGGCATCGCCATGGTCATCGAGAACGTGGAGTAAGACAGATGAAGCTCGGTCGCCTCAACCACATCGGCGTCGCCACGCCCGATCTCGACGCTTCCATCGCGTTCTACAGGGACGTGATGGGCGCCACCGACGTGACCGAGCCTTTCGTGCTCGAAAGCCAGCAGGTGCGCGTCTGCTTCGTCAACACGCCGGGCGAGAACGGCACGGCGGGTACGCAGATCGAGCTGCTCCAGCCGACGGCGGCAGACTCCGCCGTCGGCAAGTGGCTGGAGAAGAACCCGCTCGGGGGGCAGCACCACATCTGCTACGAAGTGCCCGACATCCTCGCGGCGAAGGCCTGGTTCGAGGAGCAGGGCAAGCGCGTCCTGGGCGAGCCGCGTATCGGTGCGCACGGGACGATGATCTTCTTTGTCCACCCCAAGGACATGGGCGGTCAGCTTACCGAAATCATGGAAACACCCAAGGGCGCGCATTGAGTTAACGTCGTCCCGGACTTGATCCGGGACCGCTGGCCGGGAACGGCCGACCTCGCGGCGAGGCACCTTGAAGAGAGGCCCCGCCTAAAGACAGGCACCGGTCCCGGATCAGGTCCGGGACGACGAGTAAAAGAGGATACCAGGATGCCCGACATCAACGACTGGCAGGCAGCGGCGGACAAGGAGGTCAAGGGCAGGGACCTGACCTGGAACACGCCCGAGGGTATTGCGGTCAAGCCGCTCTACACCGCCGAGGACGTGGCCGTCGATCCGGGCCTCCCCGGCTTCGCGCCGTTCACGCGCGGCGTGCGCGCGTCGATGTACGCGGGCCGTCCCTGGACCATCCGCCAGTATGCGGGCTTCTCCACTGCCGAGGAATCGAACGCCTTCTATCGCCGCAACCTTGCGGCGGGCCAGAAGGGCCTGTCGGTCGCCTTCGATCTTGCCACCCATCGCGGTTACGACAGCGATCACCCGCGCGTGGTGGGCGACGTCGGCAAGGCGGGTGTGGCGATCGACTCGGTCGAGGACATGAAGATCCTGTTCGACGGCATCCCGCTCGACAAGATGTCGGTCTCGATGACGATGAACGGCGCGGTGATCCCGATCCTCGCCTTCTTCATCGTTGCCGGCGAGGAACAGGGCGTAGACCGCAAGCTGCTCGACGGGACCATCCAGAACGACATCCTCAAGGAGTTCATGGTCCGCAACACCTACATCTACCCGCCAGAGCCCAGCATGCGGATCATCTCGGACATCTTCGGCTACACCAGCCGCGAGATGCCGAAGTTCAACTCGATCTCGATTTCCGGCTACCACATGCAGGAAGCCGGCGCGACGCAGGTGCAGGAACTGGCCTTCACCATCGCGGACGGCGCGGAATACGTGAAGTACGGCGTGGCCTCGGGCCTCGATATCGACAAGTTCGCGGGCCGCCTGTCGTTCTTCTTCGCCATCGGCATGAACTTCTTTATGGAAGTCGCCAAGCTGCGCGCCGCACGCGTGCTGTGGCACCGGGTCATGACCGATCTGGGCGCCAAGGACGAGCGTTCGAAGATGCTGCGCACCCACTGCCAGACTTCGGGCGTGTCGCTGCAGGAGCAGGACCCCTACAACAACGTCATCCGCACCACGATCGAGGCGATGGCCTCGATGCTGGGCGGCACCCAGTCGCTGCATACCAACGCGCTGGACGAGGCGATCGCGTTGCCGACCGACTTCTCGGCCCGCATCGCGCGCAACACCCAGATCATCATCCAGGAAGAGACCGGCATGTGCAATGTCGTCGATCCGCTGGGTGGGTCCTACTACATCGAATCGCTGACGCAGCAGCTGGTCGACCAGGCCTGGGAGATCATCGAGCGCGTGCAGGCCGAAGGCGGCATGGCCAAGGCCGTCGCCGCCGGCTGGCCCAAGGCGATGATCGAAACCGCCGCCGCCGCCCGTCAGGCTCGCGTGGACCGGGGCGACGACGTGATCGTCGGCGTCAACAAGTACCGCCTCGCCAGCGAAGACCTGCTGGAAACGCTGGAAGTGGACAATGCCAAGGTCCGCGAAGGCCAGATCGCCCGCATCAACAAGATGAAGGCGGAGCGTGACGAGGCCAAGTGCCAGGCCGCGCTCAAGGCCCTGCGCGACGGCGCGGCAGGCGAGGCCAGCATCGAGAACAACCTGCTCGCGCTCGCCGTCGAGGCAGCACGCGCCCGTGCCACGCTGGGCGAAATCTCCTCGGCCATGGAGGAGAGCTTCGAGCGCTACGGCACCCAGCCGACCCCGGTGAAGGGCGTGTACTCCGCGCCTTACGAGGGCGACAGCCGCTGGCAGCAGGTGCTCGACGGCGTCGCCGCCGTGGAGCGCCGCCTCGGCCGCAAGCCCAAGCTGCTGGTCGCCAAGATGGGCCAGGACGGCCACGATCGCGGCGCCAACGTGATCGCCTCGGCCTTCGGGGACATGGGCTTCGATGTCGTGTCGGGTCCGCTGTTCCAGACGCCCGAGGAAACCGTTGTGCTCGCGCTGGACAACGAGGTCGACGTCGTCGGCGCCTCGTCGCTGGCGGCCGGGCACAAGACGCTGATCCCCGAACTGATCCAGAAGCTGCGCGAGGCGGGCCGCAACGACGTCAAGGTCATCGCCGGCGGCGTCATCCCGCCGCAGGACTACGACTACCTGCGCAATGCCGGCGTTCAGGGCATCTACGGCCCCGGCTCGAACGTGGTCGAATGCGCCGCCGACGTGCTGCGCCTGCTCGGCCACAACATGCCGCCGCTCGGTTCGGAACTGCAGGCGGCGGAGTGATGCTGGATCGGGGCGGCGTGAACGACTATGGCGCGGCTTTGGCCGCCAACGCCGCCTGAGGAATGACTATGACCCAGACCCCCGCCACCACGCCCCGCACCGACTGGACCCGCGAAGAGATCGCGGCGCTGTTCGACCTGCCGTTCACCGAACTGGTGTTCCGCGCAGCCGAAGTCCATCGCGCCAGCCACAAGGCCGACGAAGTGCAGCTTTCCACGCTGCTCTCGATCAAGACCGGCGGCTGCGTGGAGGATTGCGGCTACTGCTCGCAGTCGGTTTCGGCCAACAGCGGCGTCAAGGCGACCAAGCTGATGGAGGTGCAAGCCGTCCTTCAGCGCGCGGCGCAGGCGGCGGATCAGGGCTCGACCCGCTTCTGCATGGGCGCCGCCTGGCGCAACCCCAAGGATCGCGACATGCCCGCCATCATCGAGATGGTGAAGGGCGTGCGCGCCATGGGCATGGAAACCTGCATGACGCTGGGGATGCTGACGCCCGATCAGGCGGACATGCTCTCCGAAGCGGGCCTCGACTACTACAACCACAACATCGACACTTCGCCCGAGCGCTACGACCAGGTCATCACCACCCGCACCATGGACGACCGTCTCGATACGCTGTCGAACGTGCGTATGGCGGGCATCAACGTCTGCTCGGGCGGCATCGTCGGCATGGGCGAGACCCGCGCCGACCGCGTGGGCTTCGTGCATACGCTGGCGACGCTGCCCGACCACCCGCAGTCGGTGCCGGTCAACGCGCTGGTCCCGGTGAAGGGCACCGTGCTGGGCGACATGCTGGCCGACACGCCGCTCGCCAAGATCGACGACGTGGAGTTCGTGCGCACCGTGGCGGTCGCGCGCATCACCATGCCGCTGTCGATGGTGCGCCTCTCGGCCGGGCGTGAGTCCATGTCCGAGATGACGCAGGCGATGTGCTTCATGGCCGGCGCCAACTCGATCTTCACCGGCGACAAGCTGCTTACCGCGCCCAATGCGGGCGACGACAACGACCTGGCGATGTTCGCGCGCCTCGGGCTCAAGCCGATGGCGATCGAACTGACGCCTGCGCAGGTCGAAGCCCAGCGCATGCCCAAGGGCTGCGCGAAGCTGGAAGCGGCTGAATAACGCAATGGGGCACCACGCACCCTTCCACCCAAGCCGTCATGCTGAACTTGTTTCAGCATCCATTTCGCCGTTCACACCGAAGGTATGTGCGGCGCGATGGACCCTGAAACAAGTTCAGGGTGACGAAGAAGGGGAGGGGCGGCGTTGAGCGCTTGGCAATTCGGTAGCGTGGAAAGCAGATCCCATCGACTGCGCTTCAATCAATTTATCTGCATGGTCAGTTGGGCGCTGGGAACAGCGCTTCTTCTGTTGCCGCTGGCTTTCCTTGTGGCGGTGTCAACCCTTGGCGACGAAGACCATGCTGTAATCGCTGTCGTGATCGCACCTCTGTCTGGTGTGATCGGCTGTTTCCTGACTATGAAGTCTATCAAGCGCTGGAGCCTCTAGTGTTCAAGAAAATCCTCATTGCAAACCGGGGCGAGATCGCCTGCCGCGTCATCAAGACCGCGCGCCGCATGGGCATCCAGACGGTGGCGGTCTACTCGGACGCCGACGCGCGCGCGCCGTTCGTGCAGATGGCCGATGAGGCCGTCCACATCGGCCCCGCGCCTGCCGCGCAGTCGTACCTCATCGCCGACAAGATCATCGCCGCGTGCAAGCAGACCGGTGCCGAAGCGGTCCACCCGGGCTACGGCTTCCTGTCCGAGCGAACTTCGTTCGCGGAGGCGCTCGCCGCCGAAGGCATCGAGTTCATCGGCCCACCCGTCGGCGCGATCGCGGCGATGGGCGACAAGATCGAATCCAAGAAGCTCGCCAAGGCGGCCGGCGTCAATGTCGTCCCGGGCTTCGTCGGCGAGATCGAGGATACCGAGCACGCGGTGCGCATCTCGTCGGAGATCGGCTACCCGGTGATGATGAAGGCCAGCGCCGGCGGCGGCGGCAAGGGCATGCGCCTGGCCTACACCGAGCAGGACGTGCGCGAGGGCTTCGAGGCGGTGAAGCGCGAGGGCCTGAACTCCTTCGGCGACGACCGCGTCTTCATCGAGAAGTTCATCCTCAATCCGCGTCACATCGAGATCCAGATCCTCGGCGACAAGCACGGCAACATCCTCTACCTGAACGAGCGCGAATGCTCGATCCAGCGCCGCCACCAGAAGGTGGTCGAGGAAGCGCCGTCGCCGTTCGTGACCCCGGCGATGCGCAAGGCCATGGGCGAGCAGTGCGTCGCCCTGTCGCGCGCGGTGGGCTATTATTCGGCGGGCACCGTTGAACTCATCGTCTCGGGC
>DATKFS010000340.1:0-5528 GCA_035511275.1 Novosphingobium sp. | reverse complement strand
ACCAGCGTGCCGACCAGCAGGCTCGCCGTGAGGTTCGATGGCAACAGCTCGCGCCGGTCGCCGCCGTTGTTCAGCGCGAGCCAGGTGGCCATCGTCATTGCAAGGAAAGCCACGACGGAAAGCACTTCCATCACGGCAAAGAAGTTCGCCCGCCGCGCAGCAACCTGCATGCGGCGCCACCAGCGCGGCCATGCCCGCTTCTGTGCGCGCTCCTGGACGGGACCTTCCATCATCGTTGCAACCTTACAACAGCACTGTGACTTGGCTGCAAGAGCGAATCCACCAAGGCACAACTACGGTCGACGAGTGAATTCCTCGGGATCCAGTGCCAGTTCGCCAAGGCGCTTGCGCAAGGTGTTGCGATTGATGCCGAGCGCCTGCGCGGCGCGCAGCTGGTTGCCGGCGGTTTCACGCAACACCTCGGCGAACAAGGGACGTTCGAAAGCCGCCATCGCGCAGTCGTAGATCGTGCCGCTCGCCGGGCGAGTGATCGACAGCCATTGCGCGACGGCGCCGGCGATGTCGTTGCTCCTGGGCTGCCCCCCGGCATCGCCGTCCCCAGCAGGCGCGGGGGCGGGTTCCTGCGTCAGCAATGGCAGGATAGACTCCACGTCGATCATGTCTTCGCGGGCGAGCAGCGCCATGCGGTAGATGAAGTTCTTCAGTTCGCGCACGTTGCCGCGCCACGGCTGGCGGCTGAGCAGTTCCGCCGCCTCGCGGGTCAGCTGTCGGCGCGGCAGGCCCTCGCTCGCGGCGTGCTGGAGAAAATGACGCGCGAGCACATCGATGTCGTCGCGACGGTCGCGCAGCGGCGGCATGTGAATCGGCACCACGTTGAGACGGTAATAGAGGTCCTCGCGGAAACGCCCTGCGGCGATCTCGGGCTCGAGGTCCTTGTTGGTGGCCGCGACGATCCGCGTGTCGAGCCTGATCTCCTCGCGCCCACCGACCCGGCGGACCGTACCCGACTGCAGTGCGCGCAGCAGGCGGGTCTGCGCCTGCATCGGCATGTCGCCGATCTCGTCGAGGAACAGGGTCCCGCCCGCCGCCTGCTCGAACTTGCCGACATGGCGCGCGACGGCGCCGGTGAAGGCGCCCTTCTCGTGCCCGAACAGTTCGCTCTCGATCAGTTCAGCGGGGATCGCGGCGGTGTTGACGGCGATGAATGGTCCGGTGCGGCGATTGCCGAGCTGATGGATCGCCTCGGCCACGAGTTCCTTGCCCGTGCCGGATTCTCCCAGGATCAGCACCGTCAGGTCGTTGCGGAGAACGCGCGTGATCATGCGGAAGACCGACTGCATCGCCGCGCTGCGGCCGACCAGCGGCAATCCGTCCGCCACCGGCTCTTCGCCATCCGGCGACTGGCCCTGCGCCGCGCCGGCGGCCTGTCGCACGGTGCGGGCCAGTTCGTCGATGTCGAAGGGCTTGGGGAAATACTCGAAGGCGCCGGTATCCGTGGCGCGCACGGCCGTATCCAGCGTGTTCTGGGCCGAGAGGATGACGATCGGCATCTGCGGATGAAGGGCGCGCACGCGCTCGATCGTCTCGATGCCGTCGCCGTCCGGGAGCATCACGTCGGTGACGAGCGCAGCGAAACTGCGGTCTGCAAGCGCCCGATCGCGCTCGGCGATCGTCTGGCAGTGTACCACGCAGAAGCCCTCGTCCTCCAGCGCGGCCGTGATGACGATGGCGATGGACATGTCGTCCTCGACCAGCAGCACGTTCGTCATCCCGGGCATCATGCGGGCTTCCTCCGGGGACGGGCGCGGGGTTCGCGCGCGAGCGGGAGGTGGATGCGGAAGTGCGTCAGGCCGGCCTCCTCGTTGCGTTCGTGGGTGATGCGCCCGTTCATGTCGCGTACCAGCTTGCGCACCAGCGGCAGGCCAAGCCCCTGCCCCGACTTCTTGGTGGTGACGAAGGGTTCGAAGATGTGGTCGCGCATGGCCGCGTCGATACCGGGGCCGTTGTCGCTCACGCGCACCTCGATCGGCAGGCGCAGCGGCGCGTTCGCGTCGTCGGTCTGGAGCTGGAGGCCGCTGGCGAAGCGGGTACGGATGATGACCCGCGCGTCCTCGGCGTCCTGGCAGGCCTCGGCGGCGTTCGAGAGCAGGTTGATCATCACCTGGACGAGGCCGTCCGGACTGCCGAGGACCGGCGGGAGCGATGGATCGAACTCCTCTACGAGGCGGAACCGACGGCCCTTCTCGCCATTGGCCGCGTCGAGCACGTCGATCGCCCGGCGGGCGGCCTCGTGGAGGTTGCAGGCCTCGACCGGCGGCGTCGTGCGACCGCTCAGCTTCTGCATCCGCTCGATCAGCCCGGCAATGCGATCGACCTCGCCGGTGATGAGATCGGTCAGCGCGCGGTCGCGATCCTCGATCCGGCGGGCGAGAAGTTGCGCGGCGCCACGAATCCCCGCCAGCGGGTTCTTGATCTCGTGCGCCATGATCTCGGGACCGCGAAGCACGGCGTTGTCGGGACCGCCCGAATCGTCTCCCAGCGCATCGGCGGCGCTGTTGTCGTGGATGGTGAGCACCTGCCAGCCCGGCGTATCGGCCACCGGCGCGACGTTGATGTCTATCCTGCGCGCGCCCTTGCCCTTCAGTTGCACGACGACCTCGCGCGCTGAAACCGGCGTCTCGTAGTCACCGAGGCGGTCGATGAGGCGGCGGTCGGAAATAGAGATGATGTCGGGGAGCGAGGTGCCGACCAGCCTGCGCGCCGACTGTCCGAAGAACTGCTCGGCAGCAGGGTTGAGCGAGGCGATCGTCAGCCCGGGCTCCAGCAGCACCACGGCCTGCGGCAGGCTGGCGAGAAGCCGCTGGGCCTCGGGAATGGCGGTGCCGAGGGCGAGGCTCATGCCGCGCGAAGGTGCCCGGGGATCTGGGCCTCCGCAAATTCACCGCCTTCGCGATAAGGGGCGTAGAACTCGGCGAGTTCGCGAAGCACTTCAGCAGGATCGGCGATGAAGTTCACCTTGTTCCTGAACTCTGCCGAGCCACGCACGCCGCGGATGTACCAACCCAGGTGCTTGCGTGCCATCTTGACGCCGGTGTCGGCGCCGTAGTGGTCGAGCATGTCCTCGTAATGGGCGCGCATGATCTCGTACTGCTCGGCGAAGGTCGGTTCGCCCGCGACTTCGCCGCCGCGCCACCACTGCATGACCTGCGAAAGGAACCACGGGCGGCCATAGGCGCCGCGTCCGATCATGAGCCCGTCCGCGCCCGACTGCTCCAGCGCCTTCGAAGCATCGTCGATGGTGCAGATGTCACCATTGACGATGACCGGGATCGAGACCGCGTCCTTGACCTTTCGGACGAAGTGCCAGTCCGCCTCGCCCTTGTACATCTGGTTGCGGGTGCGGCCATGGACGGTAATCATCCGCGCACCGAGGTCCTCCGCGATGCGCGCGAGTTCGGGGGCGTTCAGGCTGTCATGGCACCAGCCCATGCGCATCTTCACGGTGACGGGGACCTTCACGGCCTTCACCGTCGCCTCGATCAGCCTGGTCGCAAGCGGCACCTGCCGCATCAGCGCCGAGCCCGCATCGCCGTTGACGACCTTGCGGACCGGGCATCCCATGTTGATGTCGATGATGGCCGCGCCGCGATCCTCGACGAGCTTGGCCGCCTCGGCCATCTGCTCGGGCTCGCAGCCGACGAGTTGCATGGAGACCGGGTCCTCGATCTGGTCCCACATCGCTTTCTGCAGCGAGACCCGCGTCTCGCGGATGGCGGCGGGGCTGGCGATCATCTCGGTGACGTTGAGCCCCGAGCCAAAACCGCGCACCATCTTGCGGAAAGGAAGGTCGGAAACCCCCGTCATCGGCGCGAGCACGACCGGGCAGTCGATCGTTACGGGACCGACCTGGATGGGCTTCAATGCCGGAGGATTGGGCATGGACGCGGGTTCAGGGTTCATGATCTGTGCAGTGCTGCCTAAAAAACAGGCAGCGCATAGTGGATTGCCCTGCGCCCGGCAAGCGATTACCGGCGAAAACAATGTCGCAATCCGTTACAGAGCCCCGGGATCAAGCGGTGCATCGCTCCAGCGTCGCCGCGCTCGTGGTCGCGGCCGGTCAGGGCCTGCGCGCCAGCCAGCCCTTGCCCAAGCAGTTCGCGGCCTGGCGGGGCAAGCCGGTGGTCCGCCATTCGGTGGAAACGCTCGCCGAAGCGGGGTGCGATCCGATCCTGGTCGTCATTCCCGAAGGCGCGGACGCGGTAGCGCGCGAGGCGCTCGCGGGCATCCCCTCGGTCCGGTTCACCTCGGGCGGGGAGACGCGCCAGCAGTCCGTGGGGCTCGGGCTCGAAGTCCTGGCAGGCTGGGCGCCGGACCTCGTGCTGATCCACGATGCGGCCCGTCCCCTCATCCCGATCGACGTCATCGACCGGCTGCTGGAGGCGCTGGAAAACCGCCCGGCGGCGATCCCGGTGCTGCCGGTGGTCGACAGCCTCGTCCACGCCGAGCCGGACCACCTCATGGGCGCACCCGCGCGGCGCGAGGACCTGCGCCGTGTACAGACCCCGCAGGCTTTCCGCTTCGACGCCATCATCGCCGCGCACCGCGCATGGGACGGCGCATTCAACGCCGGTGACGACGCTCAGGTGGCACAGGCCTGGGGCATGGACGTCGCCTTGGTCGAAGGGGACGAAATCTTGCACAAGCTGACTTACGCATCCGACTTCGGCGCCGCGCAGCCGTCCGTCCGGGTCGGCACCGGCTACGACGTCCACCAGCTTGAACTGGGCGAGGAGTTGTGGCTGTGCGGCGTGAAGGTCGAGCATACGCACGGCCTCTCCGGTCACAGCGATGCCGACGTGGCGATCCATGCGCTCGTCGATGCGATGCTCGGCGCGGTGGGCGCGGGAGACATCGGCCAGCACTTCCCGCCGAGCGATCCCCAGTGGAAAGGCGCCGCGTCCGACCGTTTCCTCGCCCACGCGGGCAAGCTGGTGGGCCAAGCGGGTTATGGCCTGGGCAATGCGGACGTGACGATCATCTGCGAGGCGCCCAAGATCGGCCCGCACCGGGAAGCGATGCGCCTGCGGCTCGCCGAAATCCTCGGCGTTGACACCGGGGCGATCAGCGTGAAGGCAACGACCACCGAGAAGCTGGGTTTCACCGGCAGGCGCGAAGGCATCGCCGCGCAGGCGGTCGTCAGCCTGATCCGCCTGTAAGCGACTGACGGACAAGGAATTCCTCATGCACGCATTCGCCAAGACGATGGCCTTCGTGGCCGCCCTGACGCCCGGCATCGCCACCGCTGCGGAACCGGTGTGCCTGACGACCAAAGAAGCAACGGCGCTCATCGCTTACGCTTTGCCCCAGGCGATCAACGGCACCGCCAAGCGCTGCGCCGCCTCGCTTCCGGCAGGCGCCTTCCTGCGGCGGCAGGGGCCGCAGCTCGCGGCGCGCTACGCAGGGCAGAAGGATCGCTACTGGCCGCAAGCACTGCCCGCCTTCATGAAGACACTGGGCGCCGAGGGCGGCAGTTCCGCCAACATGGTCGCCAACCTGCCCGACGAGAC
>DATKFS010000339.1:0-7562 GCA_035511275.1 Novosphingobium sp. | reverse complement strand
GATGCCGTCTGTCCCAGCGCGGCCATGTAGGGGCTATCGAACGTCGGGAAGGGCAGCAGGAGCAGGAAGCCCCAGCTGCTCTTCATCAACGCCATCATCCATTCCGTGGCGCGCACCGGGAAGTGAGAGGGGAAGCGAAGGAAGATCATGGACAATCTCCCATGGTGCCTGTCATGCCGTAAGCCCGTAGCGCGCCGCGAAATACCCCTCGATCGTGGCGAGCAGCGCGGCGTTCGGGCCCGAAAGAACGGGCACGTTGAGAATCATCACCTCTGCAATGTCGCCTGCGTCGAGCGAAGCGAACTGCACGCTTGCACTACCGGTGCCCCCGAGATGGAACGTCCGCTCGGCATCGGCCGTCACCGCCGCACCGCCGCCCCAGGTCTTCGCGCCGAGGTGGGCCCGGTGACGGAGCCGACTATCGGCCGTGTCGAAGCTGGAAATCACCAACTGCGGGCCATCGGCGTACAGATACATGCCGGAGCTGCCCCCCGCGCTGGCGCCGTTCTGGACGGCGGTCAGGCTCCCAGTGCTACCGATCTGGAAGAAGGTGCCATGGCTGGAGTCGACTGCCGCGCTGTTGCCCCACATGTTGGCGGCGTCGCCCGGGCCCGGGCGGCCGAAGTAGACGATCGAATAGCTGCCGGCAGGGAAGCCGTTCGCCAAAGCCAGCTCGCCGTTGGTATTGCCGGTGCCGAACAACAGGCTCTCCTTGTTGCCGTATGCCGCGATCTTCTGGACAGTCGGCACGGCGCCGTTGCGGAAGGGGGCAAGCACCTTTTCAGCCTTGCGTCCAACCCACCCGCTGGCCCCCATGCGGCTGTCGGCGCGCCACATGTCGATGACACCGGGATCGGCATACACAGCCTTCTCCAGTGCCGAGGGCGCGATAGGATCGAGACCAGCGGAGGCCGGGTTGGCAAAGGGGAGAGTACGAAGAAGGGTCGTCATGTCAGGTCTCCATCAAAGTCCGAGGAGCCACCGCTTCGGCGGCGATAGAAGGTGCCGCTTCAGGCACAGGGTCTGCATCTTGTGGCCGAGCGGGCCGAGGTGGACGGTGCCGGCATTGGCCCGGAAGCTCGGCGGGACTACGCCAGCGGCAACAGCCGTGTTGTCGGCTGCTATCGGCGCGAAGCCCGGCTGCACGATCGCGGCTTCGTCGAGGGCGCGCTGCGAGGCGAGGTACTGGCGGACCGGGCAGAAGTCGGTGCCGTACTCCTCGGTCAGCCACGCCTCCATGGTGCGGATGAAATCGCCGATCGGCGTGCCTGCCGCTTCGGCGGTACCGCGATCGAGCATCCCCCAGACAACCATCCGCTTCGGATTGGTCTGCAGCGAACTGGTCATCTTGCGATACCAGCCCTTCAGTTGACTGATCGTCTGCGTCGGGGTGCTGCCGGTGATCAACGGTTCGTTATTGATCCCGGCGCCGATGAACGCGAGACCGTTCTGGATGGCCGCCGCACCGTCAGCGAAGAAATCGACGTAGTCTGCCGCGACCGGCGCGGCGAGGCCCGACGCCGTGAAGGCGACGGTGGTCTCGTCGACATAGGTGATGGAGCCACGCACAATCGAAAGGTCCGGCAGGCGCACATTGAAGCGAGTGGAGCCGGCACCTCGGACGGGGTTCACGGCCAGTCCGGTGATCTGAACGCTGCCCGTCGCCGGGATGCTGCCGCCCGTTACCTTACCAGACACCTGTTCCGCGCCCATGCGAGCGGCGATCTCTTCCGCACGCTGGCCGCTGATCCCGAGGTTTGTAATCGGCCTGCCCATTTCGGCTGACAGCAGCGTCGTCCAGCGATCGGCCAGCGGCGTGACCAGGTCGGCACCGTAGGTTGTGCTGTCGCCGAGAGCCACCATTGGATTGACTGCCAGCTCGGCAAGCGGTCGGAGTTGGCCGCCGACCGCGAGATACTGCCGGCCGCGCACGTCGGTGCCCGATACAGGTCGGCTATCCTGGTCCACCGTCAGATCGAGCCAGTCGCTCAGGTTGAGCGCGGCGCTGGTATCCGGGTAGGTTGGGTCTACGCCGCCGCCACCGACCGGGGTCATGACGCCGTTGATGGCAAGGTATTGTGTCCCGGCACGGTCGATACCCTCGACGGGTCTGCCGTTGGCGTCGACTGTCAGCGTCAGCCACTCGCCTACGGTGGGAGCCGCAAAACTTTCCGCCAGACTGCGAGGGTCGGGATAGACCTGCCGCAGCTGGCCGCCAAAGGCGCGCCAGTACGTGCCATCCCGCTTCAAACCTTCGCTGGGGCGGCCCGTGCTGTCCAGGGCGACCTCCATCCAGTCGCCGAGGTTCACGGCCGGGGCGAAGGTAAAGGCATCTCCCGCCTCCCGTGCGTCCTGCTCTGCCAGCAGTTCGGTTTGCGCCACAGCTCCGGCAATCGCGGTAACGGGAGCCCCGGGCTGAAGAGCTGTCGCAGCCGCGCCGACGAGACCCTCTGCCGCATCCACATACTGCTGCATGAGGGCGGGGATATTGGCCACCACACCGCCGCTTTCCTGCGCTGCCTCTCGAGCCTGGTCGCGATATTGGCGCGCCAGGGTGACATTGACCTCTTCCTTGACCGTAGGCGGGAAGCGGCGGGCATCGAGAAATACCGTCATCAGTCCGAGATCCCGGCATAGAGGGTGAAGGTGCCGAAGCAGATCGCGCGCTGAGGCGCGCCGACCGGGGTCATCAGCAGGTCGTAGGACAGCACCAGCGGGACCGTCAGATCAGGCCCCCACGCCAGCGCCTCGAGCGATGCTTCATCGATCTGCGGACGAATGATGGTGGCGCTGCCGGTCTCGCCGGTGACGGGATGCGCGAAGTCATCCTCGAACGTCGCCGATATCCCTTCGGAGCCGGCACCGGCATTGCCGATCGTCTTCAGCGCAGGTCCGCCCTGTGCTGCCGCGAGCGAGAGCGTGAATGCGGCGGCGCTGTAGTCGGGGCCGAACAGGATAAAGTCCGCATCGCCCACAGCTCCGCCCCAGGGGACATGCCGGCTGTAGTGATAAATTGCGTAGTTGAAGGCCGTCATGGGTCCCCCTTCAGACCGTCTGGGTCCAGTTGATCGATGCGTAGGCGGATTGTTTCGCTGCCGCGGTGGTCGCGGCCTTGATGGCGAGCACGGACTTTCTCTCGATGCCGGAGAGCCGTGCCAGCTCCGCATCCGATGCCGCCTTGCCGGCCCTGTAGCTGGCAAGGACGTTGTAGAGGGTGTCGCCGGTCAGGACCCGTTCTGCATGCGCCATGGGGTACTGCGCCGCCGCGCTGGCCGCCGTGAGCGCGTTGAGCACGGTGGCGAGGAGCCCGGCAGAGGCCGCCGCCTCCTTGCCCTTCTGCACGTACTCCTGAGCCTTGCCGTTGCCGGCGGTGAACGAGAGCATCTTGCGGCGCTCCGCCTCCTTCTTCACGGCAGCGGTCAGGCGCGCCTCGATGACGGCTGTGTCGACGCCGATGGTGAGCGCGGTCCAGTTCACCAGCGCGCTCGACGGGTCGAAGTCGTCTGCGACATCGAGGATCTTGGCGCCGGCGCTCATGTCCTGGTTGGCAACGCGGTCGACGGTGACGACCTGCATCTGCCTCGTCGCCGGGCGCAGTATGACCTTCTTTGTCATGCCCCGGCCCAACTGACGGCCATGGTGCCGTTGAAGGCGCCGAACAGGTTGCTGTTGGTCTTGCGCATCATCATGCGGACCGTGACTGTCTGCGACGCACCGAGGCCGATCGACGCGCCTGTGGCGCTCGCCGAAGCGTTGAACTCGCCCGCGTCCGATGCCAGCGCAGGGCTGGAGCTGAAACTCCCCGTCAGGCTGGAAAAGGTGCTGCCGCCGTCGAGGCTCACTTCGAAATACCCATCGACGTTAATCGAGCCCCCCGCGCCCGAGAGCTGGAAGGACCCGTTCGCGTCGACCGCAAGATTTCCGCCCGGGCCCATCAGCAGCGACTTCGATGCGACCTGGGCATAGGTGGTCGAGCCCGGGCCGGCGATATTTGCGGAGCCGGTGACGTAGGGCGCCCCGTCCCTGGACTTCGTATACGGCACGCGCAACACCGTCCCGGCCCCGCCGAAACTGAACTGGATCTCGATATAGCCGGTATCGGCCGTCATGCCCGCGACCGTGAAGACCCCGCCGCCGGTGTGAGTGACCCCGGTAAGGCCCGACGATGTCACGGTGCCCAAGGCATCGAGCGTCACGTCGACTTCGCCCAGATAGCACTTCACGGTGAAACCGGGCACGCCGTCCTTGGGCGTGCCGTTGTAGGTCGATGGCACCGTCACCGCCGCGGGCAGCGCCGACGCGTTCATGGCCGACTGGCCCGCGATGGCCTTGGCGATCGAGTAGACCCGGTCGAACGTGATCGTGCCCTTGGTAGCGCGCAATGTCGCTGTTCCGCTGTCGGCCGACATGCTCGAGACGATATAGACGCCGGTGACCGGATCGATGGAGACGTCGACGCCCGTTTCCGATTCCACTGTGAAGGTGAAACCTGGCACCGCGGCGCCGGTCGGATCAGTGACGGTGAAGACGCCGCCGGCATCGGCGAAGCTCAGGACCGTGCCGTCCGAGGTCGCGGCTACGGTATGGCTCTCGTTCGACAGCTGGGCATAGAAGCTCGCGGAAAGCGGCCCGCTCATGAAGCCCCATACCGCGGGGTTGCTGCCGGGCGTGACACCCGCCTGCGGCGTCGTGGAGATGAATTCCCACTTCGATCCGTCCGGCATCGAGACGATGTTGCCTTCGCGATAGGTCACCGCCGGGTCGTAGTCGCCGCGATCGGTGAGCGGTGCCGACGTCGCGATCTCGTCGAAGCTCTGGACGCGCCAGCTGCGCTCGGCCGCCATCGTCGTTTTCTTGTAGGGGACCGACACCGCTTCCTCGGTGACGGCGCTGATGAGCGGCTCGCGCCTGCCCTGAGCATGGACCACGATGTCCGCCATCGGCCTGAAGGCCGGCTTCATGGCCCTGAGGATGCCGAGGTTCGAAACCACGACCTGCCAGTTGCAGGGCAGGATGATGCGGCGGGCGGCTTCGAGGAACTTGACCTGTTCCACGATCATGACGTCGCTTGCGGTGCTGCCTTCCGCATCCAGAGCAGACAGCGTTGAAGTTGCGAGCAATGCGATGTCGACGCCAGCGATAGCGGCGATGACGCGCACGAGAGCCCCGGCTCCGGTCGGTGCCACGCCTCCAATGGCATGGCCCCGGATATCGGCGGTGATGACGCCGGCGGCCGGTGCACCGAGGCGGATCATGCCTTCGGCAAGACAAGTCGCCCAATGCCCCGGATCGATATCAGCGGCGTCCAGCGCATCGTAGTCAGGGTAGTCCGCGCTGGCGCCGGGGAACGCGCTGGCGCGTTCGTACAGCACCTCCACCGCCTCGATCGGCCCATAGGCGCTGAACTGGTAGATCGAGCTGACGGCGTTGACGAGCACCGGCTCGACGTTGCGGGGACGCCCGAGGGCGAGCGGCTTCGGCTTGTCCTTGAGGTCGGCACCGCCCTCGGCCCCGGTCGTCCCCTTGTAGACGGCAAGCAGGTCGAGGTTGAACGGCTCGATGTCGACGCTGGCGCTGATCTTCATCGCCGGGTACTCGCCACCGGCGTAGCTGGTGACGCGGCCCTTGAAACGCTTCTTCCACGGTCCGGGGGAGCCCACGACCCCTACGGTGATCTCGACCAGGGCACCCATCCAGACCGCATTGATGACCTCCGGGTAGGCCTTTCGGGTCTGTTCGAGGTTGAAGGTGAAGTCGGCCTTGCCGGCATCGGTGCCTTGCTCGAAATCGCCGTTCCAGAACTGCATGCCCAGCGCCGGGGCCTGCGTGATGGCAGGTTCCCAGCGGGTGCCGCCGATGCCGGTGACGCGGCGATCGGCCACGGAACACAGATTGATCGGGACGCGACGATCCGTCCCGCTGAGCAGCGGGGAGAGGGTCACCAGGCAGGCAAGCATCAGTATCGGCCGCCGAATGCAATACGCTGCAGAGCCGACGTCGAGTTACCTGAGCCGGCAACTTGGCCGAAGAGGCCGATCAGGGTGCCGATGTTCTGGTTCACGGCGTCGAGGCGGGTCGTGAGGGCGTCGGTCTGGCTGTCGATCGACGACTTCACCGCCCCGGTGGCATCGAAGGGACTGTCGCGGTTTTCGGTGATGGACGTGACGTTCGTTTCGGCATCGATGCGCGACTTCGTGAGGTCGGTCACCTCGTTGAGGCGGTCGAAGTATTCCTGCTGAGAACCGTACAACTCGCGCTCGATGTCGAGCAGCTGCTGGGCCGCATCCGCATAGTCGTCATAGGCGGTGGTGTCGCCGGCCGCGACGCGTGCAGCGAGGGCGTCGTAGTCGGTCAGGGCATTGGCGCGGCGATCGCGCAGCGACAGGCCGTTGTCGCCCGTGGTGAGGTCCTTGTAGAGCGAGGTCAGTGAGCCGATCAGCGCCTCTGCCTGCTCCTTGATGATCTCGTTGCGCTTGATGCCGTACAGCTCTTCCAGGTCCGCCATCTCCTGCGCCGAGGCGCCGGCCGTCTTGCTGATCTCGATCAGGCGCTCGAACTCGTCGTCGAGGTCGTCCATGGCGGCACCGAGCGGGTCCTTGTATTTGCGCAGCTCCTTGAAGGCGTTCTCCCAGGTCACGGCATCGTCTAGGGCGGCTTCGAGGTCGTCCCCGGCCTTGATGATGTTCAGCGTCGAGGCGCGCATCCCCTTGATCGCGCCGTCCTCGATCGCGTTCTTGATGGCGAAGGCGATCGCCGCCTCGGCATCGTCGCCGAAGCTGATGGCGCCCTTGTCGAGCTTGAGCGAGGTGCCGTTCGGGTTGACGCGGTATTCGTCGCCGCGCGTGCCGATGGTCACCATGAAGTTGCCGATGGTCCCGCCGAGCTGCTCCACGACATTGCTGAGGCCTTCGAGCACGCTGTCGCCAAGACCCGCGGCGGTGCCGTAGTTGCCCTTGTCCTTGCCGCTCTGGGTGTAGCCGTCGCCGTTCGTCAGGATGGCATTGGCGGTGCGGTTGCCCTTGAACAGACCGCCCAGCAGGCCGCCGATGACGGATCCAATGATCTCGCCGCCGGGGATAGGTACGAAGCTGCCGATGGCGCCGCCGATTTGTGCGCCGGTCGTGCTGGTCTTCAGGCCGAGCGCCTTGCTGATGCCAGCAATCTGGGTTCCGGTCGCGGCACCCGTGCCAGCCTGGCCGAGCGCACCGGACAAGCCGCCGCTGGCGCCTCCGAAGATGCCGGTCTGATCGACGATCCCCTTGAGGCCGCCGAGAATGCCGCCCGTCGTGCCGCCGGTCATGTAGCCCGAGAGCGCGCCCTTCATCACGCCCCCCAGCATCTGGGCAAAGCCGGTGCCGAAGGTATCGCCCAGGACTTTCTCGAAGGGAGCGACGATGCCGCCGGCGATCTTGTCCGCGATTTCGCTGATGGAGCGGTTCGCGATATCCGTCGGTCGCTTCGCGACGACTTCGATCACGTCGCCATCGCTGCTGCCCGCCGCCGACATCGCGCCGGGCAGATTGGTCTGTCCCGTCCAGCCCACTGTCGACCCGCTGAGGATC
>DATKFS010000338.1:0-21786 GCA_035511275.1 Novosphingobium sp. | reverse complement strand
CGTTGATGAACGGGGTGACCATGGCGTTGCCGATGCGCTCGTCGATGCGCTTGACGCCGAGCATCAGCGAACCGCGCTCGAACTCGCGCGAGATCGTGGCGCGGACCTGGCCGCCCTCGTCCTGGCGGTAACCGGTGTGGCGCTGGCCGTCCGACAGGCGGTAGTAGCCGCCGACGAGGAAGCGCCAGTCGCTGTTGCCGATCGGGCCGCCGACCCAGCCGTCCACGCGGTGCGAATTGTAGTCGGCCACTTCGTAGCGGACCGAACCTTCCAGATGGTCGCCGCCGCGCCGGGTGATGAAGTTCACGACCGCGCCGGGGGCGTTCGAATAGAAGATCGAGGACGGGCCGCCGCGCACGACCTCGATGCCCTGGATGGTCTGGTCCATGCGCAGCGACTGATCGCCGTTCAGCCAGCCGAGGCCCGCGTCGTGCTGGGTGGTGATGCCGTCTTCCAGCAGCGCGAGGGCGGAATAGCCGTCGGTCGGGATGCCGCGCACGCGGATGTTGCCGCTCGCCTCGCCGGAGGAGCTTTCGATCCAGAAGCCCGGCACGTTGCGCAGCGCCTCGCCCACGCCCAGCGGCGCCTTCATCTGCAGTTCCGCCTCGGAGATGGTCGAGATGGCATAGCTCGCCTCGACCTTCTTCTGCGCCTGGTTGCCCGCGCGGGCGGTGACGATGATATCCTCCCCGCTATCGGGCGCCGTATCTTCGGCACGGGCGACGGTGGCGGAAACGAGCGTGGCAAAGGCCAGCGCGCAGGCAGACGCCTGCGTGTGGAGACGGAACTTGATCATGGATGCGACCCCTGTATGGATGTTCGGGGCGGCATATGATAGTCATAGTTATCATTTTTATGACACCATAAGAATTTCGGGGCGGGGAAGGCATGACGGACAGCGAGAAACCTCCGTACCGCAAGCCTGTGCAGGAAAGATCGCGCAGGACTTTCAATGCCTTGCTGGACGCTGCGGCGCACCTGCTCGGCGACGTCGGGATCGAGCGGATCTCGACGAACCTGATCTGCGAGCGCGCCGGCATGACTCCGCCCGCGTTCTACCGCTACTTCGACGACAAGTACGCCATCCTCCACGCGCTTTCCGAGCGGTTCATGGAGCGGCAGAACGTCGCGCTGCAGGCGTGGCTGGAAGCCTATGGCGGAGCGGGGCTCGACGTCATCGAGGGCAAGGTGGTCGAACTGATCCGCACCATGCACGAGATCACCGTGAACGAGCCGGGCGCTCTGTGGATCATGCGGGCGTTACGGGCGATTCCCAGCCTCACGCCGATCCGCCTGTTCTCGCACAACTACGTGTCGCAGCTTCTGACCGACACCTACATGCCCTACCTCGCCCACGTCCCGCGCGACCTCGTGCTGCGGCGCACCCGCATGTCGGTCGAGATTGCCTATTCGCTGGACGAGATGCTCAAGGAAAAGGAAATGGATCCCGAGGCGCTGTTCGCGGACGCGGAGCATGTGTTCCGCGCCATGTTCCATTATCCCGAGTACGAACAGGACGGCGATCGTACCGGGACCGGCCCGTCATAGCTCGCGCCGGACCGGGTAGACGCCGCCATAGGGATCGCGCGCCGGCAGCCGCTCGGCCAGCCACTTCGTCCGGGCGTCCGGGTCGGCGGCGAAACCGGGTTCGCTGGCGAGCCGGGCCTCGAATGCGGCGCGGACCCTGGTATCGGGAGCCAGCAGCGCGTCGAGGATCGGCGCCATCACGAAATCCTCGGGGCCGCGGGGAGTGGACAGCACTTCCGGGAACAGGCCCCAGGCGAGGAAGCTGTCCCGGCTCGCTGGCTCCAGCAGCGCGGCGGCGAGGAGGCCGGGGCTGGGCATGGGCATATCCTTGATCCGATGGTCAGAAGCTGGCCCGCAGGCCGATGGTGGCGGTGCGCGGCGCGCCGGGCTGGACCCACAGCGGCGAATAGCTGCTCGCGTACCACTCGGCGTCGAACAGGTTGGCCACCGCGCCGTAGAGTTCGAGGTGCTCCATCACGTCGACGCTGCCGAACAGGCGGAACAGGGTGTGTGCGGGCAGCCTGAAGTCGGTGCCGGTCTCGCCCGGGCTGATGCGGAACGAATTGCTGGGATCCTGCATTCCCGAACGCGCCTCGGCATCGACATAGGCGTACGTAAGCATGACATCGAGCCGACCTGGCAGGCGCCCGGCGAGGTCGAACTCGACACCCCGGCTGCGCGCCTTGCCGATCGCCAGCGAATAGCCCGGATTGTTCGCGTCGGTCGCCAGCACATTCGACTTGGTGAGCTGGAAAACCGCCAGCGTCCCGTTGAGCGCGCCGCCGAGCAGCGACAGGTTGCCCCGGCCTCGATCGATTCCGCCGTCTCGGGATCGAAGATCGCGCCGCCGACGTCGGCGCTCTGCGCGCTCGTCTGGCGGCTGCGGTGGAGCAGCGTCGGCAACGCCGCCACCCTCGCGGCGCTGTGGCTGGTTCTCGTGCTGGTGCTGCCGACGCTGGCGCATGTGGCGATCAACCGCGCGATCCCCGTGAACCAGGGCGCCGAGATCGCCATGGCCCAGCGCGAGGTCGTGAACGATGCCTGGGAGATCCCGCGCGGGGAGACCATGCGCCGCTTCTACGCCGGCCACCCGCGATGGGCCGATTCCGCCCCGCTCGGCACCGCGTTCCACTACAAGTGGTACTTCGCCTTCCACCAGGTCGGCGACGAGAGCGTCGCCGCGAGAGTGCGTGCCTACCGCGCCGGGCTGGAGGGGCGCGACCGTGCCGCGCGTACCCTCGGCTGGGTGCTGCCCTCGGTCGGCGTCCAGACGCTGCTGACCCGCATGGCGCGCACCGACCTCGCGGCGCAGCTCGCCTATCGCGACCGCATCCGCGACTATCATCGCCGCCTTCGCGAATTCTACTACGGCTACATGTTCCGCGACCGACCCTTCGACAAGGCGGATTTCGAGCGGGCGCCCCGGTTCGATGCTGCGGAGGGTGTGCGTTGAAACCACGGGCAGGTGAATCCCCGGGGCCACCTGCGGAATAACCCCAATTTCGCAGGCGTCTGCGCGCGCTACGTTCCGATGGGTCGTCCCCTCGGAGCGCCCCATGAGCGAACAGCCCTACCTCGTCCGGCAGTTCACCCCCGCCCACCCCGATCTCAGGAACGGGGCAGGCGCCCCCGCCAGCCTTGCCAGCGAGCACTACGTCGAGGCGCTGGCGCGGGTCGTCTACGTCTGGGGCCATCCGCTAGTGAACACCTTCGGCCGCACCAGCACCTGGGAACTGATGGAGGGGCATGGTCCCGGCATGGCGATGGGGTTGTTCCCCGGCTGTCCCAAGAACTGGATGGGCTACGTCGACGACTACCTCCCCGCCGCGCAGCGCAAGGTGGTGACGCCCAACAACGACACGATCTACGGCGCCTGCTTCGCCGACCTCGGCGCGGAGCCGGTGGTCATCCAGACACCGCAGGACGTGCCGCAGGGCCACTACTGGACGATCCAGATCGTCGATGCCTTCACCACGGTGACGCACCAGCTCGGCTCGGCATCGGATACGCCCGGCGGCAAGTACCTCTGGGTGGGGCCGGAGTGGCAGGGCGATGCGCCCGAGGGCTTCGTCGCCGTGCTGCGCTCTCCCACCAACATCGGCGTCGCCATGGCCCGCAGCTTCGCCGCCCGCACGCCGGAGGGCAAGGCGCAGGCCCGCGCCGTGCTCGACCAGATGGGGGCCTGTCCGCTGAGCGAGGACGCGCCCGGACGCCGCCGCTTCGATTGCGCGGCGAGCGCGCGCAACAAGGTCTATCCGCCGGGCCTCACCGCCGAGATGCTGGCCGCCGATCCCGACCTGCTGCGGGTGCGCCCGGTGCACGGCACCAGCTTCTGGGACGACCTCGCAAAGGCGCTCGACGCCAATCCCGTGGTCGGTCCCGACGATGCGCCGATGGCGGCGCAGGCCCGCACCCTCCTCGCACTGCGCCGCAGCGATCCCCGCTGGAAGGCGGTGCTCGACCGCGCCGCGCTGCTGGCCGACACCGAGCTTTACGAAGGCTCGCGCTACGACCAGGTCGGCGTCGATGCCGGCAACGGCTGGCAGCGGCAGGAGAACGGGGGCCTGTGGGGCACCGACTGGTACGGCCGCGCGCTCGCCGCCGTGATCTACATCTACGTCAACGCCTACCACGAGGCGACCTACCTGATCCGGGGCACCGATGCGCAGGGCGAACTGCTGCAGGGCCGCTACCGCTACACGATGCGCTTCGAGAAGGGCCAGCTGCCGCCGGTGGACGCCGCGAAGGGCGGGTTCTGGTCGCTCACCATGTACGACCGCGACTACTTCATGACCGCGACCAGTCCCAACGGACGGCACAACCTCGGCACCGTCAATCTCGACGCGAACGAGCTGGCGTTCGCCGACGACGGCTCGCTGACTCTGGTGCTCTCGCACGCCGAGCCGGACAGCGCCGAGGGCAGGGCCAACTGGCTCCCCGCGCCCGACGACCAGTTCGCGCTCCTGCTGCGGGCCTACGTTCCGACCGAGGCGATCCTCGACGGCAGCTACGTGCTGCCCGACGTCGAACGCAGTCGCTGACATGGGCGCGACCGACTATCCCCCGCTGGACCTCGGCGATCAGGACATCGCCGATGCCTATCTCTACCTGCTCGGGCGGCTGCTCATCACCCGCCAGCAGCAGGTCGACTTCGACCGCGAGGGGTTCGTCTGGAACCGGCTGATCCACCGCAAGCCCGGGCAGGTCGACTGGCCCAACCCCAACCTCGACGTCGCCTATTCGGAAAGCTGGGTGGCCATCGACGCGCAGAGCTGCCTCCTGGTGACGGTGCCCCGGATCGAGGGGCGCTACTACGTCGTCGAATTCCTCGACGGCTGGGGAGAGACCGTCGCCAACCTCAACGAGCGGGTCTATCCCGACCACCCTTTCGGCCTCTTCGCGATCTGCCTCGAAGGCGCGGCGGTGGACGTTCCGCCGGGGGCGCTGCGGGTGGACGTGCCGGTCAGGGCGATGCGGGTGCTGCTGCGGGTGGAGCTCGGCACCGACTGGAACGAGGCGATCGCACTGCAGCACGGGTTCCGCTTCGAGGTGCAGGGCAGCCCCGCGCTTCCCGACATCCCGCGCACCGTGATGTTCGACATCGCCGCGCTGCCGGGGGTGGAGGCGTTCGACAGCGCCCATGTCGCGCTCGACACCGAGCGGGATTCGGGCCGGGGGATGGAGACGCTCCAGGCCCATGTCCGGGCGATCGCGGTGGCCATCCAGGACCCGGCCGAGCGGCTGCGGGTGGACGGCGTGATCCGCGAGCAGGCGCTTCCCGCCTTCGCCGCCGCGGCCGCCACGATCGGGCGCGGCACCATCCGCAACGGCTGGGCGCGGGCCAGCGTCTGCGGGCACTGGGGCGACGACTGGCTGACGCGCACGACCGTCAACTACGGCGGCATCTGGGCCAACGTCTTCGAGGAAGTGATCTACTATCGCGGGGCGTTCGACAGCACCGGCGCCGATCTCGAGGCCGATGGGTCCTATACCCTGACCTTCCCGGCGGACGCGCTGCCGCAGCAGATGGCGCGGTACTTCTGGTCGGTGATCGCGGTCGACCGGCTGCACCGGCGCGTCCTGCCCAATCCGCTGGGCCGCTACCTGCTCAACCGGGAATCGCCCCTCGCCCATGGCGCGGACGGTTCGCTCACCCTCCATTTCGCGCCCGAACGGCCCGCCGGTGCGCCCGAGGGCAACTGGCTGCCGACCGGCGGCAAGCCGTGGAGCCTGACCTTCCGCTTCTACGGACCGCAGGGCGGCGTCGCCGACGGCACCTATTTCCCGCCACCGCTGGTCAGGCAGCCGAACCCCGGCGCACCCGCGTAAATGCCGCAAGGCATCCAGCGATAACGCTGCAAAATCAAAGGTTTGGGGAAAGTCTCTGGATGCCCCGCGAGGATTCGAACCTCGATAGACGGAATCAGAATCCGTAGTCTTACCATTAGACGACGGGGCACCGGAGGGCGCCCCTCTAGTGGGGGTTTTGATTCGGGTCAAGCGCCTTGGTGAAGGGGCTTGCAGTCGCCGCACTTGTGCCTTTGCTCGCGGGGCGTTAGCATCGGCGTCAGGTGCCCGCCGATCCGGCGGGATGATATGTGAACGAGAATTGAAATCATGGCGGAGCAAGATCCGCCGGCAGCGAAAGTCGAAGTGTCGGGCCGCCCGGGACGGCGGCGAAAAGGTCGCAAGGGCAAGTCCGGTTCGGCCGGCAGCCCGCAGACCGCCGGCACAGCCAAGGCAAAGGCGCGCCCAGCGAAGGGCGCCCGTGTCCCCGAGGCCGGCAAAGCGCCGCGCGCAGACCACAAGCCCCGGCCCCCGGCCAGTCCCTCCGCGGCAGTGCCCATGCCCGGCGCGACGCCCGGCGCCGCGCCCCTTCCGGCACCCGTTCCGGCGATCGCCGTGGCCCCGGGCGAGGGCCAGCCTGCGGGAAAACCCGCGCCCGGCCTGTCCTCGCCGCGCCAGTCCTATGCGGCGATCGATCTCGGCACCAACAACTGCCGCCTGCTGATCGCGCGTCCCTCGGGCGAGAACTTCACGGTGATCGACGCCTTCAGCCGCGTCGTGCGGCTGGGCGAGGGCATCGCGCAGTCGGGCCGGCTGTCCGACGCCGCGATGGAGCGCACGCTGTCGGCGCTGCGCGTCTGCGCCGACAAGCTCATGCGCCGCAACGTCTACCTCGCCCGCTCGGTGGCGACCGAGGCCTGCCGCCGCGCCAGCAACGGCCCCGAATTCATCGAGCGCGTCCGCCGCGAGACCGGCATCGCGCTCGACATCATCAGCGCGCGCGAGGAAGCGCGCCTTGCGGTCCTTGGCTGCCACGTCCTGCTGGAGGACGGCTTCGGCCCGGCGATGATCTTCGACATCGGCGGCGGCTCCACAGAACTGGTGCTGATCGAGAGCACCGGCACCGTGCCGCGCATCCTCGACTGGCAGAGCGTGCCCTGGGGCGTCGTCTCGCTGACCGAAAGCTGCGGCGGCGAAGGCACCACGCGCGAGGAGCGGCTGGAGCGTTACCGCCACATGCACAGCCTGGTGGCGGAAAGCTTCGCGGCCTTCTCCAAGCGCGTCGGCCCGGCGCGCGAGAGCGCCAGCCAGGACGGCCCGCTGCGCTTGCTCGGCACTAGCGGTACCGTCACCACGCTCGCCAGCCTCCACCTCGAACTGCCGCAGTACGACCGCCGCATGGTGGACGGGCTGATCGTTCCCGCCGAATCGATGCGCTACATCTCCTCGCGCTTGTCCTCCATGTCGATCGAGGAGCGCCGCGAGGTGGCCTGCATCGGGCGCGAGCGGGCCGACCTTGTCGTCGCCGGTTGCGCCATTCTGGAGGCGATTCTCGACCTCTGGCCGGCAGTGCGCCTCGGCGTGGCCGACCGGGGTATCCGCGAGGGTATCCTGCGCAGCCTGATCGCTTCCCACAGTCACGGCCATTCGCGGGGAGCCGGGCTGCGTCCCGGCAGCGCCGCGGGTGATGCCGTCCGCAATGCAGTAGGTGCAAGATGAGCCGTTCCGGCAAAGATCCCGGCGAGCGCCTGCGCACCGCCAAGAAGCGCACGACCAGCTCGGCCCGCTGGCTGACGCGCCAGCTCAACGACCCTTACGTCAAGAAGGCCAAGGCCGACGGCTACCGCAGCCGCGCGGCCTACAAGCTGATCGAGCTGGACGAGAAGTTCGACCTGTTCAAGGGCGTCACCCGCGCGGTCGACCTCGGCATCGCGCCGGGCGGCTGGAGCCAGGTGCTGCGGCTCAAGGCGCCCAAGGCGAAGGTGGTCGGCATCGACCTCCTGCCCACCGACCCCATCGAGGGCGTCACCATCTTCGAGATGGACTTCATGGCCGACGAGGCCCCCGCCGCGCTGGACGAGGCGCTGGAAGGCCCGCCCGACCTCGTGCTCTCGGACATGGCGGCCAATACGGTGGGCCACAAGCAGACTGACCACCTGCGCACCATGGGCCTCGTCGAGACGGCGGCGGACTTCGCCATCCAGTTCATGGCGCCGGGCGGCACTTTCGTCGCCAAGGTGCTGGCCGGCGGCACCGATACCGAGCTGCTGACCCTGCTCAAGCGCCACTTCACCAGCGTCAAGCACGCCAAGCCGCCCGCCAGCCGCAAGGATTCGTCCGAGTGGTACGTGATCGCCAAGGGCTTCAAGGGCCGGGCCGCGGCGTAGTCCATCGTCCCCGCATGGGCGCTTCGTCCTCGATCCTCGCTGTTGCGAAGCAATGGGGAGGTGGCAGTCCGCAGGGCTGACGGAGGGGGCTTCCACCCCTCCGCCACCACCGACTGCGTCGGCGGTCCCCATTCCCATGGCTTCGCGACGGGGAGGAACGGTAGGCAAAAGACGAAAACGGCCCGCAAGCGACTCGGCGACGCTTGCGGACCGTTTTCAACCGGCAGGGCCGGATTTCGGTTCAGACGCGCGGGCGGCGTCGTTCAGGGGGCCGAGACGGTGCCGACGGCACGGTCGGCGGCGTCGGCGGGCTCGGCCGGGGCGCCGGTGGCTTCGCCTTCCGGCGCGGCGGGGGCGTCCGCACCCTCGGCGGGAGCGGCGGCGCCTTCAGCCGGGGCGGCGGGGAGCGGCAGGTTCGACCCCTGCGAGTTCAGGTAGGCGATGATGTTGGCGCGGTCTTCCGGCTTGGAGAGGCCGGCGAAGGTCATCTTGGTGCCCGGGGCATAAGCCTTGGGGCTCTTGAGCCATTCGTTGAGCGCATCGAAGGTCCAGGTGCCGCCCTTGCTCTTGAGCGCGTCCGAGAACGCGAAGCCGCCGGCGCCGGTGCCCACGCCTTCGCCCACGACGCCGTGGAGGTTCGGGCCGATGCCGTTGGCGCCGCCGGCATTGATCGTGTGGCACGAGGTGCACTTGGCGAAAGTCGCCTCGCCCTTGGCGAGGTCGGCGCTGGCGAGCAGGGTCGCGATCGGCACTTCTGCGCCGCCCTCACCCTTCTCGGCGACGCCTTCGACGGGATAGCCCGCCGTTTCGGGAGCATGATGCTTGTCAGCCTGGAAGTACATCCCGCTGGCGATGGTCAATCCCAGGCCGACGATGCCCGAAAATAGAGTCCAACCGGCGATAGTATTGAAACGATCGTCCATTCGTGCATGCCCCTGCGGCTAATTATAGCTCATCCTGTGGCGTCGGGCTCTAATAGGCGCCTTGATCCAGCGCAAGAGCCCTTGACGATATCGCCCATTGCACAGCGGACCGGGGCCGCCTAATCGCGCGCAGGTCATGAATGCCTATCCCAAGCCCGCGATCGCCCTTGTCGGCGAGATGGAAGCCGCCGCCCTCGCAAGCCCGGACCGCGCCGTCGCGCTGCAGGGCGCGCCCGGCTGCAACGGCCACCGCGCCGCGCTCGAATACGACGAGGGCTGCCTGCCGCTGCCGTGCTTCTCGTTCGAGGACGCGCTGGACGCGGTGAAGGAAGGCCGCGCCGACCGGGCGATCATCCCGATCGAGAACTCGCAGCACGGGCGCGTGGCGGACATCCATTTCCTCCTGCCCGAGAGCGGATTGTCGATCGTCGGCGAGCATTTCATGCCGATTCACCACGCGCTGATGGCGCTTCCCGGCGCGACCGGGCCGTTCACGGCGGCCTACAGCCACCCCCAGGCGCTCGGCCAGTCGCGCCATTACCTGCGCACGCGGGGCATCGTGCCGATGGCCTATGCCGACACCGCCGGCGCCGCCGCGCTGGTGCGCGAGGCGGGCGATCCCGCCGCCTGCGCCATCGCGCCGAAACTGGCCGCGCAGCTCTACGGTCTCGACGTGATCGAGGAGAACGTCGAGGATGCGGCGGACAACACCACCCGCTTCGTCGTGCTGGCGCGCGAGCCGCTCGATCCCTTCGATCTCAAGGGCCAGCCGGCGATGACGACCTTCATCTTCGAGGTGAAGAACATCGCCGCGGCGCTGTACAAGGCGCTCGGCGGCTTCGCCACCAACGGCGTCAACATGACCAAGCTGGAAAGCTACCAGATCGGCGCCAGCTTCGCCGCCACCACCTTCTACGCCGACATCGAGGGCGCCCCGGGCGACCCGCGCGTGGATACCGCGCTGCAGGAGCTGGCGTTCCACTGCAAGTACGTGCGTCCGCTGGGCAGCTACGGCCGGGCGCGGGCGCGCGGCTGAGGCCTGCGCCGTCCCCGGCGGGCCGGGGACGACGAGGGAATAACACTCGCCCGCAAGCGCTTGCGCGACCTCTTCGCAAATGCAATCTTGCCGCCGTGGCGATGGGCGCAAGTCAACAGGCGGGGTCGACCGCGCAAGCGGATGCCGACTGGCGCGCGGTGCGTGACGCCGCCGATATTCAGTATATTCCGCTGGCCGAACCCAAGGTGGTGGAACCGCAGGGACCGCCCGAATGGCTCCAGGCGCTCGGCCGCTTGCTGGAGGCGATATTCGCGCCGATCGGGCGGCTGCTCGGCATGTCCTGGTCGGTGTTCCAGTACGTCCTGATCGGGCTGGGCATCGCGCTCGTGCTGTTCGTGCTGTGGCGGTTGGTGATAGAGCCGCTGCTCGACCGGCGGCGCAACCGCACGCCGGAGGCCGAGGAGGTCCACTGGACGCCCGACCGCGCCGAGGCGGTCGCCCTGCTCGAGGATGCCGACCGGCTCGCGGGAGAAGGCCGCTTCGGCGAGGCGGCGCACCTGCTCCTCCAGCGCAGCGTCCGCCAGATCCGCGATGCCCGGCCCGACTGGCTGAACGCCGCCTCCACCGCGCGCGAGATCGCGGTGCTGCCGATGCTGCCCGATACCGGCCGCCGCGCCTTCGCGGTGATCGCGCAGCGGGTCGAGCGCGCGGTGTTCGCGCTGCGCGACCTCGATGGGGAAGACTGGGCGGCCGCGCGCGCCGCCTATGCCCAGTTCGCGAAGATCGAGCTGCGGGCATGAGCGCGGATCGCGGCACTTCGATCGCGGTCGGCGCGAACCCGTTCTCGCGCTGGGCGGTGCTCGCCATCGTGCTGCTGGGGTCGGGCCTGTTCGTGGCGCTGCTGTGGATGATCGCCACCGGCACCGGGATGGGCGAGGCGAACGACGGACAGGCCCATGTCGAGGGCAAGGGCCTCAACGGCTACGCCGCGCTCGCCGCCTATCTCGACCGGCGCGGCTATGACGTCGCGGGCGTGCGCAACGAAGGCGCGCTCGACCGGCCGGGGCTGCTGGTGCTGACCCCGCCCGCCTATACCGACGGCAAGGAGATCGAGAAGATCGTCGCGCGCCGCCGCTATCTCGGGCCGACGATGGTCGTCCTGCCCAAGTGGATCGCGATGCAGCCCACGCGCGAGCAGCAGGAAGAAACCAAGGCGAAGACCGGCTGGGTGCGGCTCGCCGGCACGAACCCGCCCGAATGGCGCGGCTTCCTCGACACGCTTTCGGTGCAGGTGACGCCGCTGCGACCCGGCGCGACCGGGTGGCAGGGCGCGGGCGTTTCCGGCGTCCTGCCCGAACGCGTCGCGCTCTCGGGCGCGGGGACGGGCCTCGTGCGGATCGTCGCCAGCGCGGACGGGAAGCGGACGCTCGCGGGCTTCATGGACGATGGCGGCTACTACCCCGAGCTGGAGGAGATCGCGCAGGACCGCGTGCTGCATTCGGCAGAGGACGAGGACCTCTACCCCACCATCGTCGTGTTCGAGCCCGATCTTCTCGACAACTACGGCATGGCCCGGATGGAGAATGCTCGGCTGGCCGAAATGCTGGTGCTGGCCAGCGGCGTGGTGCCGGGCGACACGGTGACCTTCGACATGACGCTGCCGGGCTACGGACGCTCGCAGAACCTGCTGACGCTGGCCTTCACCCCGCCGTTCCTCGCCGCGACGCTGTGCCTGCTGCTGGCGGCGCTGGTGCTGGGCTGGCGGGCCTTCCTGCGCTTCGGCCCGCCGCTCGTCGCCGACCGGGCGATCGCGTTCGGGAAGCGCGCGCTGGTGAGCAATTCGGCGGGCTTCATCCGTCGCACCCGCCGCCTGCACCTGCTGGGCCGCCCCTATGCCGAGCGCGTACGCGAACGGCTGGTGCGCGGCCTTGCGCTGCCCCGCACGCTGGACCCGGATCGCGCCGACACCGCGATCGATCGGGCGCTGGCCGCCCGCCGTCCCGATGCCGAGCCCTTCACCGTGATCGTCGCGCGCCTGCAGGCCGCCCGTCGCCCTCACGACCTTCTGAAAGCCGCGCGCGATCTCCACGCGCTCGAAAGGATGCTGATCCGATGACCGACCTTGCTTCCCCCGACCAGAGCGCCGCCCCGGGCGAGATCGCGCAGGTCGCCGCGCTGGCCGATGCGATCCGCGCCGAGGTCGCCAAGGGCGTGGTCGGCCAGGCCGAGGTGATCGACCACCTGCTGATCGCGCTGATGGCGCGCGGCCATGTCCTGCTCGAAGGACCTCCGGGTACGGCCAAGACCTTCCTGGCGCAGTGCTTCGCGGCCACGCTCGGCCTCGATTTCGGGCGCATCCAGTTCACCCCCGACCTGATGCCGGGCGACATCCTCGGCTCCAACCTGTTCAACTTCCAGACCAGCCAGTTCACCCTGACCCACGGGCCGATCTTCTGCGACCTGCTGCTGGCGGACGAGATCAACCGCACCCCGCCCAAGACGCAGGCGGCGCTGCTCGAAGCCATGCAGGAACGCCGCGTCACGCTCGACGGCACCGCGCACACGCTGCCCCAGCACTTCACCGTGGTGGCCACGCAGAACCCGATCGAGAGCCAGGGCGTCTACCCGCTGCCCGAAGCCCAGCTCGACCGCTTCCTGTTCAAGCTGCTGGTCGACTATCCCAGCATCGAGGAGGAGCGCGCCATCGTCGCCCGCTACGGCGAGAACCGGGGTGCGCCGACGCCCGTCGAAGTGGGGATCGCCGCCATCGTCACGCCCGCGCAACTGGAAGCGGCGACGCGGGCGGTCGCCACGGTCACGCTGGCGGACAGCGTCACCGACTACATCGTGCGCCTCGTGCGCGCCACGCGCGAGAGCGCCGACCTTGCGAGCGGCGCCAGCCCCCGCGCCGCCGTGCTGCTGGCGGGCGCCGCGCGCGCGCGCGCCGCGCTCGACGGACGCGACTATGTGGTGCCGGATGACGTGAAGGCGCTGGCCACCGCCGTGCTGCGCCACCGCCTGCTCCTCAGCCCCGCCGCCGAGATCGAGGGCAAGCAGGTCGAGGCGCTAGTCCGCCAGCTGGTCGAACAGACCGAAGCGCCGCGTTGAGCCCCATCGTCCCCACCACGCGCGCCGCCATGGCGCTTGCCATCGCCGCGCCGGTCGCGCTGGTGATCGGCGCGGCGAGCCCGGCGTTGTGGGTGATCGCGCCGGTGGCGGGGCTGGTGGTGCTCGTACTGGTGGTGGTCGATGCGCTGCTGGCGGGCCGGGCCGAGGGGCTGGAGGTCGCCGTTCCCGCCGACATCGAGGTCGGCGAACCCGAAGCGATGCGCGCCGTCGTGCGTTTCACCGGCCGTCCCTCGCGCGCCGAACTGGCGCTCGAATGCGACCCGCGCCTTGCCCCCGGTGGGCGCCTCGCCTTTCCGCTGGCGCGCGCGGACGAGGGCTGGCGCGGCGAGGGCGGCTTCACGCCGTCGCGGCGCGGCACCGGCAAGGTCGCCCGCGTCTGGCTGCGCTGGACCGGACCGCTGGGCCTCGGCGCGCGGCAACTGAGCGGAGAAATCGCGCGCGACGTGCGCGTCTGGCCGAACATCGCCGCCGTCCGCTCGCCCACGCTCCAGACCTTCCTCAAGGACGCGCAGTACGGCCTCCTCGCCCGCCGCATCCGGGGCGAGGGCACCCAGTTCGAATCGCTGGCCGAGTACCAGCCCGGCATGGATCGGCGCCGGATCGACTGGAAATCCTCCGCCCGCCACGTCCACCTCTACGCCAAGGAATACGAGACCGAGCGCAACAACCAGATCGTCTTCGCCTTCGACTGCGGCCAGTCGATGTGCGAGCCGATCGCGGGGATGCCCCGGCTGGACCGCGCGGTGTCGGCCGCGCTCGCCACCGCCTTCGTCGCGCTGAAGGGCGGGGACCGGGTCTCGCTGTTCGGCTTCGCCTCGCGCCCCGAGGTCTCGACCCCGTTCATCGGTTCGAGCGGCGAGTTCCACCGCCTGCAGCGCGCCGCCGCCGGGCTCGAATACCGCTCCGAGGAGCCCAATTTCACGCTGGCGCTGGCGACGCTGGCCAACCGGCTCCAGCGCCGCTCGCTGATCGTGGTGTTCTCCGAGTTCACCGACCCGACCAGCGCCGAACTGATGATCGAGAGCATCGGCCGCCTCGTCTCGCGCCACGTCGTACTGTTCGTGACGATGAACGACGACGAGCTGGAGGACCTCTCCACCGCCGCGCCCGACGACATGGAGACGCTGTCGATGGCGGTGTCGGCCGATATGCTGCTGCGCCAGCGCGAACTCGTCACCCGTCGGTTGCGCCAGCTCGGCGTCGACGTGGTGGAGGCGCCGTGGCGAACCATCGGCACCCGGCTGCTCGACGCCTACCTTGCCATCAAGCGGTCGGGAGCGATCGGATGAACGCCGTCACCACCAGTGCCATCGAGATCGCCGCGCTGCGTTCCGACCGCTTCCGCATGGACCGCGAGGCCGACTGGCAGCGGCTGGAGGCCATCGTCGCCCGCATGGAGAAGGGCCGCCTGCGCGGCATTTCTGACGAGGACCTGCTGGCGCTTCCCGGCCTCTACCGCACCGTCGCCTCCAGCCTCTCGATCGCGCGCGAGACATCGCTGGACGCGGCGACGCTCGCCTACCTGGAAGCGCTGGTGCAGCGCGCCTGGTTCGTCGTCTACGGCCCGCGCTCCTCGCTCACCGAATGGCTGCGCGGCTTCCTTGGCGGCGGGTGGAGCGCGGCGGTGCGCGGCGTCGGCTTCGACATCCTCGTCGCGCTGGCGGTGATGATGGCGGGGGTCGCGGTCGGCTGGCTGCTCGTGTCGCACGATCCCGAGTGGTACTTCGCGCTCATGTCGCGCGAGATGGCGGGCGCGCGCGTGCCCGGCGCCACGCCAGAGGCGCTGCGCGCCACGCTGTTCGGTGACAGCGAGCAGCAGGGCATGAGCGTCTTCGCGGCCAGGCTGTTCAGCAACAACGCGCAAGTCTCGATCCTCGCCTTCGCGCTGGGCTTCGCGTTCGGCATCCCGACGCTGCTGCTGCTGGTCCACAACCTGGCGTTGCTGGGGGCGATGGGCTGGCTCTACCACGGCGCCGGACTGCTCACCGACTTCGCGGGCTGGATCTGCGTCCACGGCACGACCGAGCTGTTCGCGATCCTCCTCGCCGGGGCGGCGGGCCTGCACATCGGCCGCGCCATCGCCTTCCCCGGCGACCGCCCGGTCCTGCAGGCGACAGCCGAGGCGGGCCGCCGCGCCGCGCTGGTGATGACCGGGGTGGTGCTCATGCTGGTGGTCGCGGCGCTGCTCGAAGGCTTCGCGCGGCAGCTCGTGGACGACACTTTCGGGCGCTTCGCCATCGGCGGATCGATGCTGGCGGCGTGGTGCGCCTACTTCTTCGCCTTCCGCGGCAATGCGGGGCCGCGCCGGTGAGCGCCGCGCCAATCCGCCGCGCGCGTCTGCGCAAGGAGCGCGTCCTCATCACGCCCGAGGGTATCTCGCTGCCCGTCACCGTCGCGGGGCGCGGCGCGCGGCTGGGGGCGCTGGTCCTCGACCTGCTGTTCATCCTGCTGCTGATGATCGGCTCGACGCTGGCGCTCGCCCAGATCGGGGGCGGCGTCGGCCAGTTCGTGCGCGAGGCGGAGGGCAACGGCGCGGCGGCGCGGGCGCTGCAGTTCGTGATGATCGTGTGGATCATCGTGATGTTCCTGTTCCGCAACGCCTACTTCCTCTACTTCGAGCTGGGTCCGCGCGGTGCCACGCCGGGCAAGCGGCTGGCGGGCATCCGCATCGCCGCGCGCGACGGCGGCAGGCTCACCGCCGAAATGGTCATCGCGCGCAACCTGCTGCGCGACATCGAGCTGTTCCTGCCGATCCCGCTCATCCTGATGGCGGGCGCGGACAGCGGCATGGCGTGGCTGGCGGCGGCGGGCTGGTTCGCGATCTTCATGCTGTTCCCGCTGTTCAACCGCGACGGCCTGCGCGCAGGCGACGTGATCGCCGGAAGCTGGGTGCTCGAACGTCCGCGCCAGAAACTGGAGGCGGCGATGACCGTGCGCGAGGAGCCCGCCGGGGAAGCCGCCGCCGCCGCGCCGCCGCGCCACTACCGCTTCGAGGAAGCCGAACTGACGGTCTATGGCGAGTTCGAGCTGCAGTCGCTGGAGCGGGTGCTGCGCGACGGGCGGGCGGAATCGATCGAGACCGTCTACCACACCATCGCCGCCAAGATCGGCCGCAACGACGGCTGGGGCGACGAACGGCGCTTCCTCTCGGACTACTACACCCAGTTGCGGGCGCGGCTCGAAGCGGGCATGCGCATGGGGCGGCGCAAGGCCGACAAGCATTCGGGGGATTAGGACCATGGTCGAGGGACTGCGCATCGTGCCGGACGACCTTGGCGGCGAGGCGGTGCTGGCGCTGCTCCAGCTGCACCTCGACGAGATGCACCAGTGGTCCCCGCCCGAGAGCGTCCACGCCATGCCGGCGGAGCGCCTGCGCCAGCCCGACGTCGCGTTTTTCTCGGCCTGGGACGGGGATGCGCTGGCGGGCTGCGGCGCGATCAAGCACCTGGATGACGGCCACGGCGAGCTCAAGTCGATGCGCGTCGCCCCGGCCTATCGGGGGCGCGGGGTGGGCCGCGCGATCCTGTTGCGCCTGCTGGAAGAGGCGCGCTCGCGCGGCTATGCCCGCGTCAGCCTGGAAACCGGGCGGCCCGAACCGTTCGTCCCCGCGCAGTCGCTCTACCGCGCGCACGGATTCGCCGAATGCCCGCCCTTCGGCGACTACGTGTCGGACGACTTCTCGATGTGCATGACGCTGGACCTGCCGCGCGATTGACGCGGCCCCGCGCGGCGCCATAAGTGCCGGCATGGACATTCGCATCGCCCTGCCGGCAGACGCCGCCCCGCTCGCGCAACTCGGCGCGGACAGCTTCATCGCCAAGTTCGGGGACCTCTATCGCCCCGAGGACCTCGCCGACTTCCTCGCGGGATCGCACAGCGAGGGCAAGGTGGCGAAGGAGATCGCCGACCCGCGCATGGTCGTCATGCTGGCGCAGGACGGCGGCGAACTGCTTGGTTACTGCAAGCTGGTGATGGAATGCGGCTGGCCCGAACACGCGCGGGGCGAGCGGGTGATCGAGCTCAAGCAGCTTTACACCGCGCCGGGCGCCACCGGAAAGGGCATCGGCGCGGCGCTGATGGAGCGCGCTTTCGCGCAAGCCGCCGGGTTCGGCGCCGACGAGATCCAGCTTTCGGTCTATGCCCACAACCCCGGCGCGCAGAAGTTCTACGCCCGCCACGGCTTCGCCAAGGTCGCCGACATCCACTTCATGGTCGGCGAACAGCGCGACGAGGAGTTCCTCTTCGCCAAGGTGCTGGCGGGCTGAGGAGCGAGGGCACGCCCGCTCCGTGCGCCCCTCTCAGGCGGCGTCGAACTCCACGTGCAGCCGCGCGATGTTGCGGAAGCTGTAGGTCGGCTCGAAGGCATAGCGGCGCGCGTCGGGCGGGCCGTGCCGGGCCTCGTCGATGCGGATGTCGCGGGTGCGCCGCAGCAGTTCCTCGATCGCCACGCGTGCTTCGAGCCGGGCGAGGGGGGCGCCCATGCAGCCGTGGCTGCCCCGGCTGAAGGCCATGTGATCGCGCAGGCCCGCACGGTCGATATCGAATTGATCGGGCTCGATGAAGCGGCGCGGGTCGTTGCTCGCCCCGGTCAGGCTGATGTTGACGACGGTGCCGGCGGGCGCCTCCACCCCGCCGATGCGGGTGGACTTGCGGGCGACGCGGTAGATCGCCTTGACCGGCGGATCGATCCGCAGCGTTTCCTCGATGAAGTCGCCGATCCGTTCCGGTTCGGCGCGTAGCCTTGCCTGGATGTCCGGCCGGTCGCCGAGCACGCGCACGGCCATGGCGATGAGGCGCGAGGTGGTGTCCTGCCCCGCACCGAACAGGAAGCGCGCCAGTTCGGCAAGGCGCTCGTAGGGCGGCGCGCCGCCGTCCTTGAACCGGGCATTGGCAAGGTCGGACAGCAGATCGCCGCGCGGGGTCTCCTGCCTTTCGAGGATATAGCCGTCGAAGCGCTCCTTGAGGAACACCAGCGGGTCCGGACCGACCTTGTGCGCAGCATCGCCGTCGATCTGGCTGGGCGGCGCGCCGAGCAGTTCGAGCAGTTCGGCCCGGTCCTTCATGGAAATGCCCATGATGTCGCTGATCGCATAAGTCGAGGTGGCATGGGCGAACTCGGTCACCACTTCGCAGCGCCCGGCACCGGCGAAACGGTCGATCAGCGTGTTGACGAGGCCGCGCAGGTAGTCCTCGTTGGCCTTCAGCCGCTTGAAGGTGAGCAGGCTGGTGAGCAGCGCGCGGTGGCGGGTATGGTCCTCCCCGTCGAAGCAGACGAGGTGCGCCGACCACGGCATTTCGGGGCGGTGCGCCTCCAGTTGCGCATCGATGTCGTCGCCCACGGGCGCGAAGGGCAGGCCGGGCAGCGGGCCGAGCACGGAGACCAGCGACGAGAACGTGCCGTCGCGGCTGGTCAGCACCTCGTTCGCCTCGTCATAGCCCGAGACGATCATCGAGCCGTGGTAATCCTCGCGCAGCACCGGAGCGCGGCTGCGCAGGTCGGCGAAGAACTCGCGCGGGCGGTCGATGACCTCGGGGTCGGAATAGAAGTCGGGGTAGTCTGGCCTCTCTGACACACCATGTCTCCCGTGGCGTTTTCGTCAGAGTGTTAGCGAATCGCCGGCCTGTCAACCGGTCCCGCTCAAAACCACTTGAGCCGGCGCAGCAGCAGGATCTCGACGACCAGGATCGCGCCGCAGAGCCCGGTGATGATCCAGAACCCGTTCGAACCCTGCGCGGCGAGCGGAATGTCGCCGACGTTGATGCCCAGCAATCCGGTGATGAAGGTCAGCGGCAGGAACACGCCCGCGACGATCGCGAGGACGTACTGCGTGCGCTGGGTATTGGCGGCGGCGCGGGCGCGGATGTCGTCCTGCAGCACCAGCGCGGATTCCTTGCTGATGTCGAGGTCGTCGAGATAGCGGCGCAGCCGGGCGATCGATTCGGCGATCTCGCGCCGGTCGTGCTCCTCGAACCAGCCCGGCGCGCTGTTGGCGATGGCGATCAGGGCCTCGTGCTGCGGCGACATGTGGCGCTTGAGCGCGAGGCAGTTGCGCCGGATCGTGGCGATCCGGTCGAGCATGTCGGGCGTGTCCTTCTCGACCGTCTCGTCATCGAGTTCGTCGATCATCGCGTTCATGTCGACGATGGCGTGGCTCATGCGGTCGATCAGGTGCTCGGTCAGCGCGGTGACGAGCGAGCCCGCGTCCACCGGGCCATCCCCTGCGTCGAGATCGTCCAGGACGAGGCGCGGGGTCTGCAGCGGGGCGCGGCGCAGGGTGACGACGCGCACGCCGTCGCTCCACAGCTGCAGCGAGAGCATGTCCTCGGGCGCGGCGCCGGGGTTGAAGTTGATACCCCTCAGCGTGGCGACGAGCGAGCGGCCCTCGCGGAAAGCGCGGGGACGGTTGGCGTCGCTGGTCAGCAGTTCGGCGGTCGGCTCGGGAATGGCGAGGTGGTCCTGCAGCCACTGCTCGACGCCGGGGTGCGTGCGCAGGACGTGGAGCCAGAGCACCTCGCCCTCGCGCGCCGGCTGCCAGTCCTGCGCCTCGACCCAGCCGATGTCCCGCGCGCCGCCGGTCCCGTCGAGCACCCGCCCGAACAGCAGCGGGAGTTCGCGGTGGTCGTCGTCGCTCTGGATTTCCTCGATCATCGCGCCTCATTGCACCAGATCGCACGAAGGCAAAAGACGTCGCGCCGGAATCGCTTCAATCCGCAACCTTGAGCGTATATGGGAGGCGCATGTCTTCCATTCGTCCCTGGCGCGACATCGAGCGCCGCAAGAGCCGCCAGATCATGGTCGGCAATGTCCCCGTCGGCGGCGACGCGCCGATCACGGTGCAGACCATGACCAACACCCTGACGTCCGACGCGAAGGCGACGATCGACCAGATCCGCCGCTGCGAGGATGCCGGGGCCGATCTCATCCGCGTCTCCTGCCCCGACGTGGAGAGCACCGCCGCTTTCCGCGAGATCGTGCGCGCCGCGCAGGTGCCGCTGATCGCCGACATCCATTTCCACTACAAGCGCGCGCTCGAGGCGGCGGATGCGGGGGCGGCATGCCTGCGCATCAATCCCGGCAACATCGGCTCGGCCGACCGCGTCGCCGAAGTGGTGCGGGCGGCCAAGGCCAACGGCTGCGCCATCCGTATCGGCGTCAACGCCGGCAGCCTCGAGAAGGACCTGCTCGAGAAGTACGGCGAGCCTTGCCCCGAGGCGCTGGTCGAATCGGCGCTCGACCACATCAAGCTGCTGCAGGACCACGACTTCCACGAATACAAGGTGGCGGTGAAGGCCAGCGACGTGTTCCTCGCCGTCGCCGCCTACCAGGGGCTGGCGGATGCGGTGGACTGTCCGCTGCACCTCGGCATCACCGAGGCGGGCGGGCTCATCGGCGGCACCGTCAAGTCCTCGATCGGCATGGGGATGCTGCTGTGGTCGGGCATCGGCGACACCCTGCGCGTCTCGCTGTCGGCCGAGCCCGAGGAGGAAGTGCGCGTCGGCTTCGAGATGCTCAAGGCGCTGGGCCTGCGCACCCGCGGCGTGCGCGTCGTCTCGTGCCCCAGCTGCGCGCGGCAGGGCTTCGACGTGATCCGCACGGTGGAGGCGCTGGAAGAGCGCCTGCAGCACATCAAGACCCCGCTCTCGCTCTCGGTGCTGGGCTGCGTCGTCAACGGCCCCGGCGAAGCGCGCGAGACCGACATCGGCCTGACCGGCGGCGGCAACGGCAAGCACATGGTCTACCTCTCCGGGGTGTCCGACCACGTGATCCAGAGCGAGACCATGCTCGACCACATCGTCAGCCTCGTGGAGGCCAAGGCGGCCGAGATCGAGGCGGCGAACGAGGCTGCTGCAGCCGTCGCGGCGGAGTGACGGCACGCTCCCTGCCGCGCGGCGGCGGGGAGGCAGCCGCGCGCAGGCTTGCAAGCCCGGTGCGCCGGGGCCAAGGAGCCGCCATGCGCATTGCTCTTTTCGAACCGGAGATCGCCGGAAACGTCGGTGCCGTCCTTCGCCTCGGCGCCTGCATGGGTGCGGCCGTGGACCTGATCGAGCCCCTGGGGTTCGCCTGGGACGACCGCCGGGTGCGCCGCGCCGCCATGGACTACATCGATCACGTCACCGTCGTGCGCCATGCGGGCTTCGACGCCTTCCGGGACGCCATGGGTTCGCGCAGGCTGGTGCTCTTCACCACCAAGAGCAGCGAATCCGCCTACGAGTTCGGCTTCAGGGCGGACGACGTCCTGCTGTTCGGCAAGGAAAGCGCGGGCGTTCCCGCTGCAGTCTCCGACGCCTGCGATGCCCGGGTGCGCATCCCGATGCGCCCGCAGGTGCGCTCGATGAACCTTGCCACCTCAGCGGCGCTCGCGCTCGGCGAAGGCTTGCGCCAGACGGCGACCCTGCCGGGCTGACCGGCGCGAGGGGCCCACGCCCGGCGCAGCAACACAAGCGCCCCGCCCAGCAAAAAGCCCCGCCGGATCGCTCCGGCGGGGCTTTTCGTGTGCCCGGTGGGCGAGAGGCTTATGCCTCGTCGCCGCCTTCT
>DATKFS010000337.1:0-8652 GCA_035511275.1 Novosphingobium sp. | reverse complement strand
GATCGTGCCAGAACTCAATCGCCTGCGGGCGCACCCGCCAGCCGCCCCAGTGCGCCGGACGCTCGACCTCGCCGCCCTCGAACCGGGCGCGCGCCTCCTCGTAGCGGGCCAGGAACGTCCCGCGCGAATCAAGCGGGGCGGACTGGTCCGAGGCGACGGCACCGAGCTGCGAATCGCGGGCGCGCGAATGGAAATACGCTTCCGCCTCCGCCTCGCTCACCGGCGAGAGCGGGCCTTCGATGCGGATCTGGCGGCGCAGGCTCTTCCAGTGGAACAGCAGCGCCACTTGCGGATTGGCGGCGATCTCGCGGCCCTTGCGGCTGTGGTCGTTGGTGTAGAACACGAAGCCGTCCGGCCCGTGGCCCTTGAGCAGCACCATGCGCACCGAGGGCACCGCGTCGGGCGTGGCGGTCGCCAGCGCCATCGCGTTGGAATCCTCCTCCAGCGGGCGTGCCTCGTCGTACCACCGGGCAAACAGCGCGAAGGGATCGCCGTGGGGGATGACCTCGGCGGCCGGGTCGGCGCCGGAAGCGGGGGCGGAGGGGGACGAACTGGACACGGTCTCTGCTGCCTTCCTGGAAACGGGAACGGGGCCGTGGTTGGCCCCGCGATGCGGCGATCGCCTTGATCGGCGACAATTGCCGGGCGGATCCTCGCCGCGACGGAGTAGAAAAGCATCGCACGGGGCGCAAGTTGCTGGCAACCGGGAGGAACCCCGAACCGGCGGCATCGTCATACCGTGCTTGTGCCGATGCCTGTGCCAATGCTTATGCTTGTCCAAAGCCGCGTCGCAACCTAGCTAGGCAGTCATCATGGCAGCAGATCCCTATTCCATCCTGGGCGTATCGCGCGGCGCAAGCGAGAAGGATATCAAGTCCGCCTATCGCAAGCTCGCGAAGGAACTCCATCCGGACACCAACAAGGACAATCCCAAGGCGGCCGAGCGCTTCAGCGACGTGACGCGCGCCTACGACCTCCTGTCCGACAAGGCCAAGCGCGCGCAGTTCGACCGGGGCGAGATCGACGCCGACGGCAACCCGGCGGGGCCCTTCGGCGGCGGCGGCTTCGGCGGGGGTGGCTTCGGCGGCGGGGGCGGCGGCCAGCGCGGCTTCGGCGGCGGCTTCGGCGGCGAGGACGGGATCGACATCGAGGACATCTTCGGCGGCATCTTCGGCGGCGGCGGCGGTCGTAGCGGAATGGGCGGAATGGGCGGCGGCATGGGTGGCGGCCGCGGCCGGGCCGCCCCGCGCGGCGCCAACGTCAGCTATCGCCTTTCCGTCCCGCTCACCGACGCCGCGGAGCTGAAGGCGCAGCGCATCACCCTGTCGGACGGCAAGACGATCGACCTCAAGCTCCCCGCCGGGCTCGAGGACGGCACCCAGATGCGCCTCTCGGGCAAGGGCGAGCCGGGCCCCGGCGGCACTGGCGACGCCATCGTCACCATCCAGGTCCAGCCCCACGCCTTCTTCCGCCAGGACGGCGACGACCTGCGGGTCGACCTGCCGATCACGCTGGACGAGGCGCTTGCCGGCGCCAAGGTCAAGGCGCCCACCGCATCGGGCGCGGTCATGCTCTCGGTCCCGGCCCATGCCAGCTCCGGCAAGGTCCTGCGCCTGAAGGGCCGCGGCATGACGCGCAAGGACGGCACGCGCGGCGACCAGCTCATCACGCTGCAGATCGTCCTGCCCGACGCCGATTCGGAAGCCGGCGCCGACCTCGCCGCCCGCCTCGAAGGCTGGAGCGACGGCCGCGACGTGCGCGGCAAGCTTGGCATCTGAAGCCCACAGCGAGCCCTTGAGGCACAAGCTGAAGCGCAAGGCAGGTCCCGGCACGCGTTTCTTCCGTGTGGTCGCGCGCGTGGTGGGCGGCACCTGGGACGACGGGTTCATCCATGCCGGCAACCTCGCCTACATGTCGCTGCTCTCGTTGTTCCCGTTCTTCATCGCGCTCGCCGCGATCCTGTCGGTGCTGGGCGAGCAGGACCAGATGGGCGCCTCGATCGACACCATCCTGCGCGCCCTGCCGCCGCGCGTGGGCGACGTGCTGCGCCCCGTGGCCCACGACGTCGCCGCCGCGCGCCACGGCTACCTGCTGTGGATCGGCGGCTTCCTCGGCGTGTGGACAGCCGGCAGCCTGATCGAGACCATCCGCGACATCCTCCACCGCGCCTACGACGTGAAGAAGCGCCAGCGCTTCTGGCGCTCGCGGCTGGTGTCGAGCGCGGTGATCTTCGGCTCGGTGCTGCTGCTGCTGGTCTCGCTCTCCTCGCAGGTCCTGCTTTCCACCGCGGAGACCGTGCTCGGCACCCTGTTCCCCCGGCTGGACAGCATGGCCGAGCAGATCGCCCTCTCCACCGCGATGAGCGGGGCGGGCATCTTCGTGTCGATCTACATGCTGTTCTACCTGCTCACCCCGCACGCCTACCAGAAGCGGCGCTACCGCAAATGGCCGGGCGCGGCGTTCGTCACGCTGTGGTGGCTGCTGGTCGCATGGGCGCTGCCCAAGGTGTTGCAGACATTCCTCATGTACGATCTGACCTACGGAAGCCTCGCGGGTGTGATGATCGCGCTTTTCTTTTTCTGGCTTGTGGGACTAGGGATGGTCGTAGGCGCCGAACTCAACGCGGCGCTCGCGGCGGCACCCGACGGGCCAGACTTGCCAGCAAGCCCCGCCACGGCCAGAGGTGAAACCTCGGGGCCGAACGACAAGGAAAGTACAGGAAGAAACGAATGACCGGTCTGATGCACGGTAAACGCGGCCTCATCATGGGCCTTGCAAATGACAAGTCGCTGGCCTGGGGAATCGCCAAGAAGCTGCACGAACAAGGCGCCGAGCTCGCCTTTTCCTACCAGGGCGAAGCTCTGGCCAAGCGGGTGAAGCCCCTGGCCGAGAGCCTGGGCAGCGATTTCCTCATCGATTGCGACGTCTCGAACATGGAAGCGCTCGACACTGCCTTCGCGCAGATCGAGCAGCGCTGGGGCAAGCTCGACTTCGTCGTCCACGCCATCGGCTTCTCGGACAAGAACGAGCTGCGCGGCAAGTACGTCGATACCAGCCTCGACAACTTCCTGATGACGATGAACATCTCGGCCTATTCGCTGGTGGCCGTCACCAAGCGGGCGCTGCCGATGATGTCGGAAGGCGGCTCGATCCTGACGCTGACGTACTACGGCGCCGAGAAGGTCGTGCCGCACTACAACGTCATGGGTGTGGCCAAGGCCGCGCTCGAAGCCTCGGTGAAGTACCTCGCCAACGACCTCGGGCCGCAGGGCATCCGCGTCAACGGCATCTCCGCCGGCCCGATCAAGACGCTGGCCGCCAGCGGCATCGGCGACTTCCGCTACATCCTCAAGTGGAACGAGCTGAACTCCCCGCTGCGCCGCAACGTCACCATCGAGGACGTGGGCGGTGCGGGCCTCTACCTGCTGTCCGACCTGTCCTCGGGCGTCACCGGGGAAACCCATCACGTCGACTGCGGCTATCACGTCGTCGGCATGAAGCAGGAAGACGCCCCCGACATCGCGCTCGCCTGACGGCGGGCTTCGGGACGGGAACGACGAAGGGCCAGGGTAATTCCCGGCCCTTTCGTTTGTGCGCCGGGTGCTTCGACAAGCTCAGCATGAGCGGGTTTCAGGAATAACCAGACCCCTCCCCGCTCACCCTGAGCCTGTCGAAGGGCGAGCGGCACGCAACCGGAGCCTCAGCGCCGCTCCCCCGCGCGTGCCGGGTCGATGATCTCCACCCTGACCTTCTCCGGCGTATAGGCCTTCACGAACAGCTGCCACGACGACAGCGCCAGCACGCCCGCCAGCAACGGCTGCAGCACCCGGTCCGGCGCATGGGAGGACAGGTAGCTGCCCACGACCACGCCGGGGATCGAGCCGATCAGCAGGTTGGTCAGCAGCCGCCCGTCGACGTCGCCCATGATCCAGTGGCCGGTGCCGGCGATCAGCGCCAGCGGCACGGCATGGGCGATGTCCGAGCCGACGATGCGGGCCATCTGCAGCCGGGGGTAGAGCATCAGCAGCACCGTCACGCCGATCGCGCCCGCGCCCACCGACGAGATCGAGACCGCCACGCCGATCAGCGCGCCGAGCGCCACGGTCCCGCCGATCACCCGCCCCTGCGAGCGGATCGCATCGAAATCGTGCGCATGGCGGAACAGCCACTTGCGCCCGATCACCGCCAGCGAGGTCAGCGCCAGCAGGCAGGCGAGCGAGACGAGGATCACGTGTTCGGTGGACTTGCCGACCTTGCCGATGCAGGCCAGCACCACCAGCGTCAGCAGCGCCGAAGGAATGCTGCCCATCGCCAGCCGCCGGACGATCTTCCATTCCACGGTCTCGCGCGATCCGTGGACGGCGGAGCCCGCGATCTTGGTGATCGCCGCGAAGAGCAGGTCGGTGCCGACCGCCGTCTTGGCGCTCACCCCGAACATCAGCACCAGCAGCGGCGTCATCAGCGACCCGCCGCCGACGCCCGTCAGACCGACCAGGGTTCCGACCAGCAGCCCGGCCACGGCGTGGAAAATGTCAATCGAACCCGTCACGCCCATCGCGTACCCGACCCTCAACCCGGTGATCCCCGGCGGGGCCCCTCACCATGCGGTCTGAGCGGATTTGGCGAGCACGAACAAGCGCGTTACGGTTTCAGGCGATGAAGACTGGCTTTGGGCGTGGCGCCCCCTGACCGGGGCGGCCGAGCCGTCACTTGCCCTGCGGCAGCGGCGCGTTCGCGCCCTTCGCGGCTTCGGCGGCGTCCTGTTCGGCTTCCTGGCGCTGGCGCTGCTCGAAGTAGGCCTTCTCGGCCTGCTCCACGCGCTCCTGCTGTTCGGCGGCATCGGTATCGATGGTGGAGAGGCGCTTCTCGCGCTCCGCCGCGATCAGTTCGCCGAAGCGCACTTCCGAGCCGTTGGCGCGCTCGGCGGAGGCCTTGTCGATCAGCTGCTGGGTACAGCCGAGCGATCCGCCCGCCCCGACCGGCGAGCAGCTCAGCGTGCCGAACGAGCCCACCGTCTCGTAAGCCTGCACCTTGTTGGCCCAGGCCTGGGCCTGCGGCTGGTCGATCCCGCGCAGGGGCTCGGGGATGCGGTAGCGCTCTTCCTCGGGCTTGCGGGCGCAGACCGTGATCTCGCCGCCCGAGGACGCGGGGCAGACATCCTCGCCGTAGACGATGAGCTGGTTGACCTTCTCGCCCCCGGTATCGAGGCCCGCATCGTCCTGCGCGAAGGCAGGCGCGGCCGTCATCAGGAAGGCGGCCAGTGCGGCGGAAGTGAGGAGGCGGGTCATCGCGAGGGCTCCAGTGCGTCGGTAACGGCAGGTACGGCCTCGATATAGGGCCGTCCCGGCTTGAACGATAGCTTAAGCCGGGCGCTTTCCAAACAAACCCGCCGCGACGCGGATTCGTTCCGGACGCGCGCCGTTGCCGCCTCGGAGAGCGGCGGCGGGTGACGCGCCTAGATTCGCTCGGACAGCTTGATCGCCACCCGGCATCCCATGCGGATCGCGTGGAACAGCAGCGGATAGGCCGGCGCCCTTTCCGCGCCCGCCGCCAGGGCGGCATCGCGGTGCTCGCGCTCCTCGTCGCGGAACCTGGTGATGACTTCCGAGAGTTCGGGATCGTCGTCGCCCAGTTCGTCGACCTGCTGCGTGTAATGGAGGTCGATCTCGGTCTCGATCGCCGCGGTGCAGGCCATCGCCGCTTCCGGGCCGATCAGCGCCGTCGCCGCGCCCAGCGCGTATCCGGCGACCGACCAGACCGGCTGGAGCAGCGTCGGGCGCACCCGGCGCTCGGCGATCATGGCATCGAAGCGGGCCTGGTGCTCGGCCTCCTGCGCGGCCATGCCGGCGACTTCGGCCGAGTGCGGCGCGCGCGTCCCCATCACCGCGAGCTGGCCCGCATAGATCCGCGTGGCGCCGTATTCGCCCGCCTGGTCGACCCGCAGCATCCGTTCGCTGCGCCGGGAAACCGCATTCATCGCTTCATCCTTCCGCTGCCCGCGAGGGGGCGTTTCCAGCAGGGCGGCCGCTGCCGGCGATCAGGCCGAACACGGCCAGCGCGCCCGCCGTGGAGAACAGGAAGTTCCACCCCGCCAGCGAGACGCCGAACAGGTCCCAGGGCGAGACGTCGCAGCGGATCACCGGGGCGGCCATGATCGCGTCCAGGGGATCGCCGCCGCCCGCCATCGGGCTTGCGGTGCAGGCGGTGAGGCCCTGCCACCAGCCATATTCGACCCCCGCGTGGAAACCGCCGATCAGGCCCGACACCAGCACGGCCAGCGCCGCCACCGCGACCAGCGGGCGCACCGGGCGCCAGAAGAACGCCAGCAGCGCCAGCGGGATCGCCAGCATGTGCGGATAGCGCTGCCACCAGCACATCTCGCAAGGGTGGAGCCCGAAGACGTACTGGCTCACCAGCGCCCCGCCGAGCAGGACGACGGGAACGCCGAGCGCGAGCCAGCGGGCGGCGCGCACCGGGGCGGCGGCGGGAACGGCCATGCTCTCGCCTGCCGTCAGCGCTTGGCGGGGGCGGGCGCGGCGGCGGCCAGCGCCGGCTTGCCGGCCGTGCGCTGCAGCGTGGAGATGGCGTAGTTCAGCTGGAAGTCCTTGATGCCCTGCTTTTCGAGTTCGGCGGCGGTGACCTTGAAGCGCGGGTCGTCCATCTTGTCCGTCTCGAGGTCCTTGTCCTTGAGCGAGGCCTCGTTGATGAGGTGGCCGCGCAAGTCGGATTCGCGCACGGCCCGCTCGGCGCGCGCGCGCGCATCCGGGTCGGAAAGCTGCGGCACCTTGATGTCGGGGACGATCCCGCCCTCCTGCACCGAGTGCCCGGACGGCGTGAAGTAGCGCGCCGTCGTCAGCTTGACCGCGCTGTCGGAATCGAGCGGCAGGAAAGTCTGCACCGAGCCCTTGCCGAAGGTCCGCTCACCCATGACGACCGCGCGCTTCTGGTCCTGCAGCGCGCCCGCCACGATCTCCGAAGCCGAGGCCGAGCCCGCATCGACCAGCACCACGACCGGCAGGCCCTTGGCCGCATCGCCGCGGAACATCGATTCGGCGCGGTAGAACTGGTTCTCGCTCGCGTTGCGGCCGCGCTGCGAGACGATGTCACCCTTTTCGAGGAACAGGTCGGACAGCGCCACCGCCTCGTCCAGCGAACCGCCCGGGTTGGACCGCAGGTCGAGCACGATGCCCGCCAGCTTGCCGCCGCCCTTGAGCGCGGCCTGCTTCTTCAGGTCGGTGAGCGCGTTGTTGACGTCGTTGCCGACATCGCGCGAGAACTCGTTCACCGAGATCACGCCGACGCCGTCCTTGAGTTCCCAGGTGACCGGCTCCAGTTCGATAACGCCGCGCGTCACGGTGACGTCGAAGGGCTCGTCGCGGCCCTGGCGGAAGATCGTCAGGCGGATCGAGGTGCCCGCCGCGCCGCGCATCTTGGACACCGCCTCGTCCAGATCGCGCTCGTAATAGAGCACGCCGTCGAGGTGGGTGATGTAGTCGCCCGCCTTGAGGCCCGCCTTCTCGGCCGGGCTGCCCTTGAACGGCGAGATGATCTTCACCGCGCCCTCGTCCTCGATGACCGAGAGGCCGAGGCCCGTGTACTTGCCGTCGATCATCGTCTCGAGCCGCTGGAGCGAGGGACCGTCGAGATAGTTCGAATGCGGATCGAGGCTGGCCAGCATCCCGTCGATCGCGCCCTTGAGCAGCTTATCGTCATCGACCTGATCGACGTAATTTTCCTTCACGATTTCGTAGATCGTGAAGAGCTTGTCGAATTCGTGCGACGCGCGGGTATCGACTGCGGCGAGGCCCGAGGTCGCGACGGGCAGCACGGCGACGGCGGATACCAGCAGCGTGGCGCGCAGGAACGGGGCGATCTTCATCGGGCGACTTGCCTCTTCAAGGTCATCCGGCGTCGGCGGCCGGACGGGTTTGTGTCATCCTATCGTCCCATTGCCGTGAACGCCAGCGGAACGGGCGGGCTTTGCGTCCATATGGGTGCCATCGCGCGATAGTGCAGCCCGGCTTCGTTCGAGAAAATCGGGCTAAGGTGGAAATGCGTAGACGGCGAAGGGACGCCCTGCCGCCGGCGCCGTCAAAAAATCTCCGCGCCTCCGCGTGCTTCAGGTCTTCGAGCCAAGCCGCCGTCACAACGAGCGGATATACGCCAGCGGATTGACCGCCACCCCCTCGCGCCGCAGCTCGACCATCACACGCGGCGCGCGGGGGCCAGCGGAACCGATCGGCGAGCCGGCCACCACCGTCTCGCCCACCGCCACGTCCAGCCGCGCCAGCCCGGTGACGAGCGAGGTCCAGCCGCCCTCGTGCTCGACGATGACGATCCGGTCGTAACCGCGATAGGGCCCGGCGAAGGCCACCCGCCCCGGCGCCGGAGCCACCGCCTGCGCCAGCGCGCGCGGGGCCAGCACCAGCCCGGCCGAGCGGGCTTGCCCCGGGGCATCCTCGCCGAAGCCGGTCACCAGTCGTCCGGTGACCGGAAGCATGTAGGTGGGCAGGCCTTCGGGCGGCGGCACGAATTGCGAGGCCGCGACGACGCGCGCGTCTTCCGGCCGCTGCGGGCGGGCGATCGGGCCGGGCAGCGCGGCAAGCTGCGCGCGCAGCTTGCCCTGCCGCCCCACTTCCTCGACCAGTTGGC
>DATKFS010000336.1:0-4596 GCA_035511275.1 Novosphingobium sp. | reverse complement strand
CCGCTGGCCTGACGCTGCCGCAGCATTTCCCCAAACGTTCGGCCGAGGACCTTCGGGAATCCGTCGATGCAACCGCGAAGGAGCTTCGCCCATGAACCCCGCCCTCGCCAACGAACTGGCCGCCCGCGCCGCCGATGGCTGGCATCCCGTCACGCTCAACGAAATCAAAAGGCAGTTGCGCGGTCTCGGTTATGCGCTCGACCGCTCCCTGGACTGCCGCTCTACGGCCCAGATCATGACGGGTCCGCGTGCTGGCAAGACCTATCCCACGCTCTCGACCGGCATCAAGGAAGCCGACACCGGCCGCAGCGCGTTCCACGTCGAGGCCCGGCGCGACGCCAGGTTTCGGGCCATGCAGAACCTTCGCTTCGAGGTCGGCCTTTATGCCGTCCTGGGCGGAGCGATCATGGATCTCTGATCGCGCGGCGCCACTCTAAAATTGCCGGGACGACGTTCGCCGAGCGCTTCGGCCCCATTCTGTCCAACATCCCCAACGCCAGACCCAGGAGACCGATGATGTCGGAGCCCACCCATTTCGTTCACGTCTATGCGACCGTTCGCGTCAAGATGGCGGTCACGGCCACGAACCATGAAGACGCCATGCGCGCCGCCGACGAGGCGCTGTTCGCCAGGGGGTTCGGCGTGCGCCTGGTCCCGACCGCCGAAGGCGCGCTCGACGCCGATTATGCCGAGGAAGTGACCGGCTATCTCGTCGATGAGGCTGGCGACACCGAATATCTCCGCAGCGCGAACTACGGTCCGGACTATGCGCCCGACTGGGGTATGAGGCCGCGGGACAAGCCGGAGCGTCCGGCTGATTGATGAAGCCGCGACAATGACTTGAACGCCTGCAGCCACATGCGCAGGTTGCGGTCCAGCCGGCGACGGACGACGAGACAGAACAGGAAGGGTGATTGCCACATGGAGAATGACGAGAAGCCCCGCGGCCTCAATCGGCGGATCGCCCTCCTGATCGACGCCGACAATGTGTCCCATGCGAAGATCGCGGTGATGCTCGCGGAGCTATCCAAATATGGCACCGCGAATATTCGCCGCGCCTATGGCGATTGGGCCAAGCCCGCGCTCAAGGGATGGACCGACAAGCTCCATGACTTCGCGATTCGGCCGATCCAGCAATTCAGCTATTCCACCGGCAAGAATGCGACCGACATCGCGCTCGTCATCGACGCGATGGAACTGCTCTACACGCAGAAGCCCGACGCCTTCTGCATCGCATCGAGCGATGGCGATTTCACCCCGCTGGTCATGCAGCTGAAGGCCAATGGTCATGAAGTCTACGGATTCGGTGAGCGCAAGACCCCCGCGCCCTTCGTCAACGCCTGCACCACCTTCCTCTATCTCGACAGCCTCGAGGATCCGAGCCAGCCAGCGTCTCAGAGCGAGGCTCCCGAAGCACCCGCCGCGCCCAAGGCCAAGGCGAAGTCCAAGCCTTCAGCGGGCAAGGCCACCGAAAAGACCCTGGCACAGAACACCAAGCTCGTGACGATCCTGCGCGGTGCCGTCGAGGCATCCGCGCGCGAGGACGGCTGGGCGCTCATGTCGGCGGCGGGCAGCGCGGCGAAGCGGCAGGCGCCCATCGATCCCCGCAACTACGGCGTGAAGAACTTTACCGCGCTCTTCACGGGAACGGGCCTTTTCGAGATCCTCAAGGGCGAGAACGGCCAGAGCTATGTCGCCGACAAGCGCAACAAGGATCGAGCACCGCGGCCGGGCGGCTGACCTCCCCCGGGGGCGCCGCAATAGCGCGGCCAGGCGCCCGATGCGCAAAGGGAAGAGGGATCGAGTGGGCGATGGCCAGACAGGCCAGGCCCAGGAGATCCCATCATGGCTACAGTCCTATCGATCGACCCATCCGCCGACCAATGGTCCGTGCCGATCGGCAAGCACAGCCGCGGCGCGCTCATGCTCAACCTCGAGCGCCTGCTCGCCGGCCGGCTGCTCATCCAGGGCAGCAGCGGCGCCGGCAAGAGCCGGACCCTGCGCAAGATCATCGAGGAGGCGTTCGACTTCACGACCGTCGTGCTGGTTGATCCCGAAGGCGAATTCGGCAATCTCGCAGCCCATATCGGCGCGACCTCGCTCAAAGGCTGCGAACTCACCTCGGACGGCCTGACGGCAGCGGCCGCGCGCGCCCGCCAGCACCGGCTCTCGCTCCATGTCGATCTCACCGACCTTGATCCCGACCAGCGCATCATCAAGGCGGCGGCCCTGTTCGCCGGCCTGATCGGCGCGCCGCGCGAGCATTGGAGCCACACCGTCCTCGTCTGCATCGACGAGGGCCATCTGCTCGCGCCGCATCATGCGGGATCGGCCCGCGACGCGGAGACCCGCCGCCTCGGCGTCGCCACGCTCACCGACCTCTGCGCCCGTGGCCGCAAGCGCGGCATCGCACCGGTTATCGCCACCCAGCGCCTCGCCAAGCTCTCCTCCTCGGTGATCTCCGAGCTGCAGAACTTCCTCGTCGGCCTCAACGTCTTCGACCGCGACATTGCGCGCGCCGCCGATCTGCTCGGTTTCTCGGCGAAGGAGGCCGACCGCCTGCGCAAGCTCGCTCCCGGCGAATTCTTCGCCATGGGGCCGGCGATGTCGCCGCTCCCCGTTCTCGCCCATATGGAAGAGACGATCACCGAGCATCTCGGCGCGACGCCCAAGCTGACCGCGGCCGCTGCGATCGACAGCGACGAGGCCGAGAAGTTGCTCGATCTTTCCGCGCTGCGCGAGGTGTCGAACGGCTCGCGCGATACGGCGCTGACCCTCAAGGGCACGCGCGCGCTGGACGCCTTCCTGCTCGATCCGTCGGCGCCGCACGCGGCCTCGATCATCGGCGCGCTCAGGCGCATCGCCCCCAACGCGACCACGGCAAACGACCTCGCCGGCCACCTCGGCTGCCCACGCGATGCCGTCGACAATGCGCTCGACATGCTGGCGGCCATTGCAGCGGTCGACACCATGCCGCGAGGGGAGGACCGGATCGCCCGTCTGCATGCCCGGCTCAGGGCCAAGATCAGCGACATTCCCGTGGTGGCACTGGCATGACCCCGCTCGACCTGGACGCCAACGTCGTCGAGCTCGCGCCTGCGCCAGGCCCTTTCCCCCAGCCACCGCCGCTGCGCGAAATGGCCTATCGCGCGGACGCCTGGACGCCGGCCGAGAGTGAAAGGCTCCGAGCTCTCTTTCTCGAAGACATCTCGATTGGCGATATGGCGCTCACGCTCGGCAGGGGCAGGGGGGCGATATCCGAGCGGATCGCGCTGCTGGGGCTTCGTCGCAACTCGACGCGGTCGTGGACCGAATTCGACGATGCAGAGCTCACTCGCCGCTATGGCACCGAGCCGACCGCCACCATCGCCTCGGATCTCGCTCGCTCCTGCTCAGCGGTCTATGCCCGGGCCCGGCTTCTCGACCTGACCGAAGGCAATCCTCCCGAATGGACACCCTGGGAAGATGCCCAGCTCACCGAGGGGTATCGCCGCGGCGTTCCTCTCGCCCAGATCGCGACGCTGATCGGCCGGCCTTTCGGCGGGTTGTCCAGCCGCGCCGGCTATCTCGGCATCGTGCACGCAAACCATCCGCCCGACTGGACTGAGCAGGAGACGGCTCGCGCACTCGAGCTTGCGGAGGCGGGGCACCGCTACACGGCGATCGTCGCGATGCTTGTCGGGGAGGGCTTTCCGCATAGAACGATCAGAGGCTTCGGCCTTGCCATCCGCAAGCTCGGCTACGGCCGCGGATGGGGCCGGGCCTGGACACCCGAAGAGGACGCGTTCCTCGGCAAGGCCTATACCGAGGGGACAAGCCTGACCCCGCTGCGGCGCCAGCTCGGCCGCACCGCTGGCTCGCTGCGCCACCGCGCCGAATATCTCGGGCTGCGCGGCCTCCATGCCAACCGCAACGGATGGCGCATCGGTCCGGACTGGACCGAGGCCGAGGAAGCGCGACTGCGCGCAGACTATGGCCGTGTCGCGACCAAGACCCTCGCAGCGAGCATGGGCCGGACCAAGGCATCGATCACCACGCGTGCCAACGTCCTGGGCCTGGTCCACGGCTACATCCGCCCGTTCAGCGACGATGAGACCCGCGCCCTCGAAATCGCCTTCCGCACCGGGGTTTCGATCGCCGATCTGGCGCTCGCTCTCGACCGGAAGGCCATGTCGGTCAGCAAATACGCGACCAATCACGGCTACCAGTTCGGGCGGAGGCCCAGACGCGCCGTGACGCTCGAGGGTCTGCTCGCCGCCGCGTGAGCTCTCCGTCGATGCCGGCGGACCCTCCCACCCTTCAACCAGACACAGCAGGCGCGGTCGCCAGACGGCCGGCGCTCGGGGAACCCTCATGCCGCCCCAGGATCGACATATCAGGAACGTCCTCAAACTCTTCGACGCCCATGGCTATCGCCACGATCGCTACAGCCTCTTCTCCGATTGCATGGAGCTCTGTCAACGGGCACCGAAGATTCCGCAAAAGTGGGCATCTAAAATTCCCTAGTTTGGCGGGAGGGTTTGTGTCGGTGATCAGCCGTGATGGAGATCGGGCTTTTCCTTTGCTGGCGGGCGGCCGCGCCGTTTCGGCAAGGGC
>DATKFS010000335.1:0-2294 GCA_035511275.1 Novosphingobium sp. | reverse complement strand
CGAGGCGGCGATGTCGCGGATGAACTGGACGTTGAGCAGCGAGATGCCGATGGCGTTGCCGATATTGCGGGTGAGCGCGTACATCGCCGCCCCCTCGTTGCGCAGCCGGGCGGGCAGGGTGGAGAACACCACGACCGAGAGCGGCACGAAGATAAGGCCGCTGCCGAAGCCCTGCACGAAGCCGATCGCCAGCAGCGCACGCTCGTCCACGTAGAGGTCGATGTGGGAGTACATCAGCATGCTCGCCGCCATGATCGCCAGCCCGGTGACGATCACCACCCGCACGTCGATGAGGGCGACGAGGCGCGTTACCATCAGCATCGCGGCGAGCGTGCCGAAGGCGCGGGGCAGGCCGACGATGCCGGTGTGGAGCGCCGAGTAGCCGAGCAGCGACTGGGTCATCACCACCAGCAGCGGGATCGTGGCGAAGGCGACGATGCCGATCATGATGCTGAAGATCGAGCCGACCGCGAAGTTGCGGTCGCGGAACAGCTCGGGCCGGATGAAAGTGTTGCGGGCCGTCGCCATGTGGACCGCCGTCAGCCAGCCGGCGATGACCAGGATCAGGACGTAGATGCGGATCTCACCCGAATCCCACCAGTCGAGATGCTCGCCCCGGTCGAGGATGAGCTGGAGGGCGGCCAGTGCGATCGAGACGGTCACGAAGCCGAACATGTCGAAGCGCGGCTGGTCGCGGTTGCGGCGGCGCACCAGGAACAGCGACATGCCGATGAACGAGAGGATGCCGAACGGCACGTTGATGAAGAACACCCAGCGCCAGCTCAGGGCGTCGGTGAGGTAGCCCCCCAGCGTCGGGCCGATGATCGGACCCGCCATCGAGCCGAGGGCGAAAATCGCCATGGCCTTGGCGTGCTCCTCAGGCGGGTTGATGTCGAGCAGGATCGCCTGGCTGAGCGGCACCAGCGCGGCGCCGCACGCGCCCTGCAGGAACCGCGCGAGGACGATGGTGGTCAGGTCGGTCGCGAGGCCGCAAAGCGCCGAGGCGATCGTGAAACCGGCGACCGAGACGAGCATCACCAGCTTGCGGCCGAGGCGGCCCGCCAGCCATCCGCTGAGCGGCGTGGCGATGGCCCCGGCGACGAGATAGGAGGTGAGCACCCACAGCACCTGCTCCTGCGAGGCGGAGAGGCTCGACTGCATGTGCGGCAGCGCGACGTTGGCGATCGTGATGTCCACCGCGACCATGGTGGAGGCGATCATCGAGGGAATCGTGATCAGCATCCGCCGGGCGCGGCTGGGATAGGCGGTCGGCTCGGCGACGGGCTCTGCGGGCGGCATCGCCGTCAGCGGGCCGCTGCGGAGGCTTGCGTGTCCTTGCCGAAGAGATGGCGCTCGTGGCCGGTATCGACTTCGACGTTGGTGCTGAGGCCGGCGCTGAGCGGAAGGCCCTCGGGCACCCGGTCGATGGCGATCTGGGCGGGGACGCGCTGTACCACCTTGACCCAGTTGCCGGTCGCGTTCTCCGCCGGCAGCACCGAGAAGCTGGAGCCGGTGCCAGGGCTGAAGCTGTCGACATGGCCCATGAGGTCATGGTCGGGGAAGGCATCGACCTTGATCCGCGCCGGCTGGCCCACGCGCATGTAGCGCAACTGGTCTTCCTTGAAGTTGGCCTGCACCCAGAATTTCAGGCCGGTCATGATGAAGACGGGGCGACCCGGCGTCACGTAGTTGCCGATCTGCAGCTGGTTGACGCGCGTGACGATGCCGTCCTGCGGGGCGCGGACCACGGTGTCCGACAGTCCGATGCGGGCCTGCGCGAGCTGGGACGCGGCCTTGCGCACCGCGGGCTGGACGTCGACGTCCCCCTCCACCGTGCCGGCGAGGCTGGCGCGCAGGCTGTCGGCCTTGGCCTGCGCGGCGGCGATGGCGTCGCGAGCGGTCAGCGCATCCGTCGCCGCCTCGTCGTACTGGGCGCGGGACGAGATGCCCTCGGCGACGAGCGACTTCTGGCGCGCGGCTTCACCGGTGGCGTACTGGTAGCGGGCGCGGGCGGCGCTGACCTGCGACAGCGCCTCGCGGTAGTCGGCGCGCAGGGAGCCGACGTCGGTGCGCGCGGTGGCAAGCTCGGCCTCGGCCTGCGCGACGTTGGCCTCGAAAGTGCTGGCCTTGATCCGGAACAGCACCTGGCCCTTGCGGACCCGCTCGTTCTCCCGGACTTCGATGGCGACGACGGTGCCCGCCACGCTGGGGCTGATCGCCACCATGCCGGTCTGGAGCGAGGCATTGTCGGTCGATTCGTAGCGCCCCCCGGTCAGGTAGAACCACGCGGCTAC
>DATKFS010000334.1:0-13904 GCA_035511275.1 Novosphingobium sp. | reverse complement strand
CGGCGAGGACGCGGCCGTGGACCGGCACTTCGTCCGGCCAAGCTGCGGTGGCGGCGCTCATGTTGAACACGGCAAGGAGGCTGTCGCCGTCCACCGTGCGGCGCAGCACGAGCCGATGGGCGTCGGCCAGGAGCACCTCGCACGATCCGCGGCGCAGGGCAGGGCTGCCGCGGCGAAGGCGCAGCAATTCGCGCGTCAGGTTGAGCAGCGAGGACGGGTCCGCCTCCTGCCGGTCGACCGCGCGTTCGAGGTTGCCCGCGCTCAGCGGCAGCCACGGCGCGGCGGTCGTGAAGCCGCCGTGCTCGTCCTGCGCCATCCACGGCAGCGGCGTCCGCACCCCGTCGCGCGAGAGCGTGAGCGGCCAGTTGGCGATGGCTTCGGGGTCGCGCAGGAGTTCGAAGGGGATCTCGTCCTGCAGCAGGCCCAGTTCCTCGCCCTGGAACAGGATGGGGTTGCCGCGCAGCGACAGCAGCAGCATCGCCTTCATCCGCGCGAAGGCGTCGATGTCCTCCGGCGCGCACCAGCGGGAGAGGGCGCGGGGGGCATCGTGGTTCTCGAAGGCCCAGCTCGGCCAGCCCGTGCCGGGCTCGTCCGGCCAGAAGTCCAGAGCCGAGGCGATCCGCGACGGTGTCAGGTTCTCCGCATAGAGGAAGTCGAAGCCATAGGCGCTGTCGAGCCGGGCGTCGCCTTGCGTGAACGCCTTCATCTCCGCGCCTGCATTGAGCCCGCCCACCTCGGCCAGCGAATAGGTGTCGGGGTAGCTGGCGATCAGGGCCTGCAGCCGCTCGATGAAGCCGAGGATGTCGCGGTGCGACTGGTTGTGCCTCTGCAACTGGTAGTCGTAGGGCCGGGTGCGGACGCGGCCGTCGTCGGGCGCGGGCGGATTGTCGCGCAGCAGGGGATCGTGCATCGAATGGTTGAGCGCATCGATCCGAAAGCCCGAGACGCCGCGATCCAGCCAGAACCGCGCCACGTCCAGCAGGGCCTGCTGCACCTCGGGATGATGCACGTTGAGCTGCGGCTGCTCGGCGAGGAAATTGTGCATGTAGTACTGCCCGCGCCGCGCGTCCCAGCGCCACGCCGGGCCGCCGAAGATGGACTGCCAGTTGTTGGGCGGCGTGCCGTCCACCTTGGGGTCTGCCCAGACGTACCAGTCGGCACGGGGGTTCGTGCGATCGCTGCGACTCTGCGCGAACCAGGGATGCCGGTCGGAGGTATGGGCATAGACTTGGTCGACGATGACCTTGAGGCCCAAGGCCCCGGCCTTCGCGATCAGGGCGTCGAAGTCGTCCAAGGTGCCGAACATCGGGTCGACGGCGCAATAGTCGGAAATGTCGTAGCCGAAGTCGGCCATCGGCGAGGCGTAGAACGGCGAGATCCAGATCGCGTCGACCCCGAGCCGTGCGACGTGGTCGAGCCGGGCGGTGATACCCGCGAGGTCGCCGATGCCGTCGCCGTTGGAATCGGCGAAGCTGCGGGGATAGATCTGGTAGATCGCCGCTCCGCGCCACCATGGGGCATCGGGTCGTTGGGGGTCGGGCTGGGTCATCGTGGTCCTGGGGGGAGGAGGGCGGTCAGGGGCGGGCGCCGCAGACGGAGAAGCCGAGCGGCGGAAGCTCTACGGCGACGCTGCCCGGCGCGGTTGCGGAGGGGGCACAGGTCGCACCGGCAAGCGTGGCGAAAGTGAGCGATGCGGGATCGACCGCGACTTGCGCGGCGACCGGTTGCATCGAGGTGTTGAAGGCCAGCAGAACCTCGCGCCCGCTCTTCGGATCGAAGCGCGAGACGGCGAACAGGCCCGGCTTGTCGGACGACGCGCGCAGCACCGTCGCGCCCGAGGTGAGCGCGGGGGTGGCGCGCCGCAAGGTCGCCAGGTCGGCGATGAAGGTGTAGAGCGGATGCGCGGCATCGAAGTTCGCCTGCGCCGTCGTGGCCGTGGTGCCGACCAGCGCCTCGGCGTTGTAGCTCGCGACGCGGGAGGCGAACATGTCCTGCCGGGCCGCCTGGTCGTTGCCGGTGCCGACGAAGCCCTGCTCGTCGCCCGAGTAGATCGTCGGCACGCCGCGCAGGGTCAGCAGCAGGGCATGGGCCAGCTTGTCCCGGGCGAGCAGTTCCGCCGCGCCGACATCGGGCCGCGCCTGCCGGATGAACATCGCGATGCGCCCGGCGTCGTGGTTGCCGAGGAAGGTCGGCAGTTGCAGCGCGGCGGCCTTACCGCCTGCGTAGAGCGCGTCGTCCTCGACCATGCGGGCCAGTTGCTGCGTGCCGTCCTTGCCCACGCTCGCGGTGATGGCGGCGCGCATGAAGGCGAAGTCCAGCACGGCGGGGAGCCCCGCATTGCGCGTCCACGAGGCAAGGAGAGCAGGGTCGTAGTCGTCGGTGGCGATCTCGCCGAAGACGTGGAAGTTGGGGATGCCCCTGGCCTTGGCGCGGGCGATCATGGCGGGGACGAAGGCGCGCCAGAACTCGGGATTGACGTGGCGGGCGGTGTCGATGCGGAAACCGTCCACGCCGAAACGGTCGATCCATTCGCCGTAGATGTCGATCATGCCGGAGACGACGCGCGGGTTCTCGGTGGCGAGGTCGTCGAGGCCGACGAAATCGCCGTACTGCGCGCTCTCGCCCTTCCAGTCGGTGTTGCCGCGGTTATGGTAGTAGACCGGATCGTTGAGCCAGCCAGGCACTTTCACCCGGCGCTCGGCCTTCGGCACGACGGGCGTGTAGGCGAAGGCGGGGTCGGTCAGCTTCGCCCAGTTTTCCGCCGTGGGCACGGCATCACCCGCGAAGCCGGGGTTGATCGCCGGCCCCTTCAAGCCGCCGCGCTTGGAGAAGGGATAGTCCGCGCGCGAGCGGTACGGGAAGCCTTCCGCCGCGCCTTGCGCATAGCGGATCACGTCGGCGGTGTGTTGGCGATGATGTCCATGTAGACCTTCATGCCGCGCACGTGGGCGGCATCGACCAGCGCCTTGAAGTCCGCATTGGTGCCGAGGTGCGGATCGACCTGCGTGAAGTCGGTGATCCAGTAGCCGTGGTATCCGGCGCTTTCCTCGCCGTTCGCGCCCTGGACGGGCTTGTTCCTGAAGATCGGGCCCACCCAGATCGCGCTGGCGCCTAGGCCCTGGATATAGCCGAGCCGCGCGGTCAGGCCCTTGAGGTCGCCGCCATGGTAGAAGGCCTTGTCGGACGGGTCGAAGCCGGTGGTGAACTTGTCGCCCTTCAGGCCGCCCCTGTCGTTCGCCGGGTCGCCGTTCTCGAAACGGTCGGGCAGGACGAAGTAGATCACTTCCTGCTCGGGCGTGCGGGCACGCATGTCGTCCTCGGGCGTGGCGCTCGCGCCGCCATGCGAGAGAGCCAGCGCCAGCGCGGCGAGCGAGGGAATGAGGCGCGTCATCGGTCGGTCTCCGCATGGGGCCGGCAAGGGTGGGCGGAACCGGGAAGGGAGGGAAACTTCGCCGGTCCCGCCAGTGTGGCGCCGCGAGGAGGGAGGAGAATCCCCCGCAGCGCCAGTATACTCAGAACTTGTACGTGAATCCGGCCAGGAAGCGGCGGCCGTATGACTGGTAGTCGATGACTTCGCGGCTATCGCCCGGGTTGGTGGTGACGAACGGTTCGTCGGTCAGGTTCTGGCCCTGTACGTAGAGCGAGAGGCCTTCCAGCGCGCTGCCGGGCTGGAAGTCGTAGCCGATCTGGGCGTCGATGATCGTCTCGGCGGCGGCGCGGCGACGCACGCGGTTCGCCGCGAAGCCCGAGACCTCGCCGATGAAGGTCGAGCGGTAGCGCACCGAGCCACGGGCGTTGAAGCCGGCCTTCTCGAAGTAGGCGGTGCCGTTGGCGACCCACTTGGAATAGCCCGGGAGGTCGCTGGACGGCTCGCCCGGGGCCGGCTGGATCTTGGTCTTGGTGTAGGCCACCGAACCGGTGATCCCGAAGCCTTCCAGCGCGGAGACGAAGGCGTCGAAGGGCAGGGTGGTCGCCACTTCCACGCCGTAGAGCTTGCCGCCCTTGCCGTTGATCGGCACGTTGATGACCGCGGTATCCGAAATCGGAATGCCGTTGCCCGGGGGCTGCAGCGCGAGGCTGTCGGTCGGCACGACGACGTCCTGGTTGTAGATGTAGCTCTTGAGGTCCTTCCAGTAGAACTGCGCGGCGATGTAGCCCTTGCCCGCGAAGTACTTCTCGAACGTCAGGTCGAGCGCGTTGGCGCGCCACGGGCGCAAGGCCGGATTGCCGGACTTGCCGGTGACGGCCGCGATCTCGTCGCCGTTCGGCAGGGCGACGTAGCTGTACTCGAAGCTTTCCGAGGCGCGCATGTCGTCGAGGCGGGGGCGGATGATCTCGCGGGCGGCGGCAAAGCGGATCACGAACTCGCCCGGGAAGCGGAGCGACAGGTTCACGCTGGGCAGCACGTCGAGATAGTCGGTGCTTTCCCGGCGCGCCAGCGAGCCGACGTTGGGCGATCCGTTGGGGTTGGTCGGCGGATCGAGCAGCACGGCGGTGGCCCCGCGCGAGTTCTGGTCGGTCCAGTTCGCCTGAACGCCGAAGTTGCCGGTGAGGTGCGCCGAGCCCACGTCCGCGTCGAGGTTGCCCTGCGCATAGGCGGTCATGACCCGCTCGCGGATCGCGTAGCTCTTGACCACCACGTCGCCGTAGGGGTTGGCGACGAGGTTATAGATGCCGTCGCGGACCAGCGCCTCGGGATCGTAGCTGATGACCGGGCCCAGGCCGAGGTACTTGAGGTTGGTCTCGCTCGCGAGGCGGTATTGCTCGGGCACGGCCACGCTGGTCAGCCCGTCCGTGTTGGCGGCGAGGCCGAGGAAGTATTCCTCGGGAACCAGCGACTTGGACCGGTTGGTGTAGTTCATGCCGACCTGGAACGAGTGCAGCGGGCCGCTCTCGAACTCATGCTCGACCTCGACGCGGTACTGCCACAGCTCGTCCTTGATGTGACGGTTGTTGTAGTAGCCGTCCTGTCCGTTGAGGATCGCCGTGCCGTCCGGCGCGATCTGGGTGCCGCCCCAGCCCTGCGGGCCGGTGAGCAGGATGGTGGAATAGTCGCCGTAGTTGAGGCCGGGGGAGAACCGCGCACCCCTGGAGTTCATCGCGAAGTCGATCGAATCCAGCGCGCCGATGGTGTTGCGGCCGGTGCCTGCAAGGCTCTCGATATTGAGTTCGCTGCGGTCGGTCTTGGAATAGCTGACGTCGGCGAAGGCCTTCCAGCCGTCGTCGCCCTCCCACTTGGTGTTCCAGCCGAAGGAGTAGAGCTTGGCGTGGCGGTTGAACACGTCGTTGCGGACCACGCCCTTCACCCCGTCGAACGTGCCGGAAGTGACGAGCCCGTCCTCGACCGTGGCATTGGTGAGCGTGACGGTGTCCGGGTCCCAGTAGAGCGGCAGTTCGATGCCGCGCTTGATCTGGTCGTCCTTGAAGTTCGAGTAGAACGCGTCGAGCGTCGTCGTCAGGTTCGGCGTGGGCTTCCACTGCAGCGTGCCGTTGAGGCCGAGGCGCTTGAGCTTGGTCGAGGTGGCGTAGGACTTGGAGCCGCCGATGACCTTGTCGCCCTCGGGCGTGTCGGCATAGCCCCAGGCGTTGAACTCCTGGATCTGGTAGGGCTCGTCGGTGTAGCTGGCGCCGAGCGCGATGCCGATGGTGTCGTCGGCGAACTGGTCGACGTACATGGCGTTGGCGCGGTAGCCCATGTCGTCCGAACCGGCGTTGAGCTTGCCGAGGTCGGCGTAGGACCCACGCGCGCCGATGGTGATGATGCGCTTGCCGGCGTCCAGCGGACGGATCGTGCGCATGTCCACCGTGCCCGACAGGCCCTGGCCGACGAGGCTGGCCATCGGCGTCTTGTAGACGTTGACCGAGCTGACGACCTCGGAGGGATACTGGTCGTATTCCACCGCGCGGTTGTCGCCGGTGGAGGTCTGCTCGCGGCCGTTGAGCAGCGTGGTGGAGAAGTCCGGCGCGAAGCCGCGGATGGCGATGGCGTTCGAGCGGCCGGAGACGCGCTGCGAGGTCAGGCCGGGCAGGCGCGCGATCGATTCGGCGATGGAGGCGTCGGGCAGCTTGCCGATGTCTTCCGCGGACACCGATTCGACCACCTGCTCGGCATTGCGCTTCTGGGCGATCGCGCTCTGCAGGCTGGCGCGGAAGCCGGTGACGATGATCGAGCCCGTATCGTCGGACGCTTCGTCGGCGACCGGAGCCTCGGCGTCCTGCGCCTGGGCCCAGCCGGGCATGGCGGCTGCGGCGAGTGCAACGGCGATGGCCATGCCGGACGACGTGCCGGCGGCCGAATATGCTTTGCGAAGCGGCATTTCCTTGTCCTCTCCTGTCCCGGCCGGATTTGCGAACCTCGTGGCCGGTCATGTTCTTACGAGGGGGTCCGCACATTGCTGCCGCGACTCCATCGACCCCTGATGATTAAGACGGGACTGCCGAGCGCATAATATGGCATACGTATACGCAGATGCCGGAGGGCGACGCCGCGTGGCTTCCATGCAACGCCGAGGCCCTGGTATAAGTGCCTAAATACAGTCTTTTGAGCAGGGTGCCCGCCACCCTGTTGCAACGCAGCATCGCCGGTCACGGCGACTTCGGGAAGTCGAGGATGGGACGCAAGCCGACCAACAGGCCAACGAGTTTCGACATCGCCTATCGCGCCGGGGTCTCGCAGCCGACAGTCAGCCGGGCGCTGCGGGGTTCCAAGTCGGTGAGCGCGGCGACGCGCGCGCGCATCGAGGCGATCGCGCGCGAGCTGAATTATTCGGTCGACAAGAACGCCTCGTCGCTGCGCTCGCAGCGGTCGAACACGATCGCGCTGCTGTTCTTCGAGGAGCAGGCCCCGGACGATTCGAAGATCAACCCCTTCTTCCTCGCGATGCTCGGCGCGATCACGCGCGAGTGCGCCAATCGCGGGCTGGACCTGCTGATCTCGTTCCAGAAGCTGGAGGACGACTGGCACGTCCGCTACCAGGACAGCCATCGCGCCGACGGGCTCATCCTGCTCGGCTACGGGGACTACAAGCTCTACGAGGGCCGCCTGCGGCAGCTTGTCGGGCAGGGCACGCATTTCGTGCGCTGGGGCAGCGTGAACGAGGCCAACATCGGCGCCACGGTCGGCTCGGACAACCGGGGCGCGGGGCGCATGGCGGGCGAGCACCTGATCGGCCTCGGTCGACGGCGGATCGCCTTCCTCGGCCAGGCGGACGAGCATTATCCCGAGTTCGCCGACCGTTACCGGGGCTTGTGCGAGGCGCTGGAAGCCTGCGGCATCGCCCCCGATCCGGCCCTGCAGCGCGACGTCGTCAACCTCGAGGACATGGGCTACGCGGCGACGCGCAGGCTGATCGACGAAGGCGTGCCGTTCGATGCCGTCTTCGCCGCCAGCGACACCATCGCGGTCGGCGCGATCTGCGCGCTGGCCGAGGCCGGGCTGGCGGTTCCGGGCGAGGTCGCCGTCATGGGCTTCGACGACCTGCCTGCCGCAAGCCGCACCAATCCGCCATTGACCACCATCATGCAGGACCTGAAGCGCGCGGGAGAAGTGCTCGTCGAGACGCTGGCCGCGCAGATCGAGGATCGCGAGGCGCCCTCGCGCACGCTTCCCGCAAGGCTCGTCGTGCGGCGCAGCACCTCGGGGTAGGCGCGGGCGTTGCATGGCCCGAAGCATTCGTATGCGTATTGCGCAAGGGCGCCCGGTCATGCGACGCCGCCCAATTCTCCGAAGCGGCGGCAGTCCGCGAGGAATGGGAAGGGACGCGATGCAGGACGCCTCGGCAATTCAGGAAAAACCCCGGCAGGGCTGGGCGGGCCTGTGGAACATCAGCTTCGGCTTCTTCGGCATCCAGATCGGCTTCGCGCTGCAGAATGCGAACATGAGCCGGGTCTTCCAGTCGCTCGGCTCGGGGATCGACGACTTGCCCGCGCTCTGGGTGGCGGCGCCGCTGACCGGCCTGCTGGTGCAGCCGATCGTCGGGCACATGTCCGATCGGACCTGGCTCGGGCGGCTCGGGCGGCGACGGCCCTATTTCCTGGCCGGCGCGGTGCTGGCGACGACGGCGCTGCTGCTCATGCCCGAAAGCGCCGGGTCGGCGTCGGGACTGCTGATGGCGGCATTGCTGCTGTGGATGCTGGACGCCAGCCTCAACATCTCGATGGAGCCGTTCCGCGCCTTCGTGGGCGACATGCTGCACCGCGACCAGCATACCGTCGGCTATGCCGTGCAGACCGCCTTCATCGGTTCCGGCGCCGTCGTCGGCTCGCTGTTCCCTTATGTGCTGGAGCACGTGGGCATCTCGAACGCGGCGGCGCCCGGCGAAATTCCGGACACCGTGCGCTACAGCTTCTGGGCGGGAGGGTTGGCGCTGCTTGCCGCCGTGCTCTGGACGGTGCTCACCACCCGCGAATACGCGCCCGAGCAGCAGGCCGCATTCGGCGAAGGACAGTCGGACGACAGCAGCGCGACAGCCGCGGCGCTCGCCGCACGCGGCATGGCCGGCGGACTGGCGTGGATCGCGGCCGGGGGCGTCGTTGCGCTGCTCGTTCGCGCATGGGCGCTGGAGAAGGAGGTCTATCTCCTGGCCGGGTTGCTGGCGGGCTACGGCATGGCGACGATGCTGGCGATCCGGCTGGCGCGGGCAGGGCGCAGCACTTCGATGCTGGCGGGCATCGTCGGGGATTTCGCCGGGATGCCGGCGCTGATGAAGCGGCTGGCCTTCGTGCAGTTCTTCAGCTGGTCGGCGCTGTTCATCATGTGGATCAACACGACCCCGGTGGTGGCGCAGTACCACTTCGGCGCGGCCGATCCCGCCAGCGCCGGCTACCAGGAGGCGGGCAACTGGGTGGGCGTGCTGTTCTCGATCTACAACGGCGTCGCGGCGCTCGCCGCGCTGGCGCTGCTGCCCGCGCTGTCGGCCCGGCTCGGGCAGGCGAGGACCCACGCGCTGTGCCTTGTCGCAGGCGCGGCGGGCTTCGCCGGGTTCCTCGTGCTGCGCGAGCCCGAGGCGCTGGTGGTGTGCGAGATCGGCATCGGCATCGCCTGGGCCTCGATCCTCGCCATGCCCTATGCGATCCTCGCCAGCAGCCTGCCGCAGGCGAAGCTGGGCATCTACATGGGCCTGTTCAACGTCTTCGTGGTGCTGCCGCAACTGCTCGTGGCAACCGTCATGGGTTCGATCATGAAGGCGTTCTTCCCGGGACAGCCGATCTGGACGATGGCGTTCGCCGCTGGCACGCTGCTCGTGGCGGCCGCCGGTTCGCTGAGGATCGGGAAATAATCGCGCCGGTCAGAGTAACAATGCATCTTCGCGCCGCATCGATCTTGCTCTAAGGCTGGGCCGAGAGAGGCAGATCAAAGGTCAACAGACATGCGCGCCACCCCCGATTTCGATTTCGCGCTGGGCGAGAGCGCCCAGATGATCCGGGACACCGTCTCCCGCTTCGCCGACGAGCGCATCGCGCCGCTCGCCGCCCGGATCGACGCGGAGGACTGGTTCCCGCGCGACCTCTGGCCCGAAATGGGCGAGCTTGGCCTACACGGCATCACTGTCGAGGAGGAATGGGGCGGCATCGGGCTCGGCTATCTCGAACACGTCATCGCGGTCGAGGAAGTGAGCCGGGCCTCGGCCTCGGTCGGGCTTTCATATGGCGCCCATTCGAACCTGTGCGTCAACCAGATCCGCCGCTGGGGCACCGAGGCGCAGAAGGCTAAGTACCTCCCCGGCCTGATTTCGGGCGAGCACGTCGGCAGCCTCGCCATGTCCGAAGTGGGCGCGGGTTCGGACGTCGTCTCGATGAAGCTGCGGGCCGAACCGGCGCCGGGCGGCTTCCGCCTCAACGGCACGAAGTTCTGGATCACCAACGGGGCCTATGCGGACACGCTCGTGGTCTACGCCAAGACCGGAGAGGGCTCGAAGGGCATCACCGCGTTCCTGATCGAGAAGGACATGCCCGGCTTCTCGATCGGCCAGAAGATCGACAAGATGGGAATGCGCGGTTCGCCCACCTGCGAACTGGTGTTCGACGACTGCCTGGTGCCCGAGGACAACGTCATGGGCCCGCTCCACGGCGGCGTCGGCGTGCTGATGAGCGGGCTCGACTACGAGCGCGTCGTCCTCGCCGGGTTGCAGCTCGGCATCATGCAGGCCTGCCTCGACACCGTCATCCCGTACCTTCGCGAGCGCAAGCAGTTCGGCAAGCCGATCGGCGCGTTCCAGCTGATGCAGGCGAAAGTCGCCGACATGTACGTCGCGCTGCAGTCCGCCCGCGCCTACGTCTACGCCGTGGCGCGCGCCTGCGACGCCGGTCAGACCACCCGCTTCGATGCCGCCGGCGCGATCCTGCTGGCGAGCGAGAACGCATTCCGCGTCTCGGGCGAGGCGGTGCAGGCGCTGGGCGGCGCCGGCTACACGAAGGACTGGCCGGTCGAACGCTACCTGCGCGATGCCAAGCTGCTCGACATCGGCGCGGGGACCAACGAGATCCGCCGGATGCTCATCGGCCGGGAACTGATAGGTGCGGCCTAGGTGACGGCAAGGGCGGTCAAGCGGCCTCCAGGCACCGCCTTACGTAGTCCTCGAAACGGGTCGGTTCGCGTCCCAGCAGCCAGCGCAGGGCGTTCGCATTGCCGCGCCCGCCGTTGCGCGCCTGCCAGGCATTGAGCCGGCTCACCGCGTCGACCACGTAGGCATAGGCCGGCCCTGCCGCCTCCAGCCCCGCAACCAGTTGAGCGGCGGGCATTTCTCCGGAGGCGACGGGAGTGCCGCTGACCGTCGCTATCAGCGCCGCGATTTCCGCCGTGCTCAGCGCCTCGTCGCTGGCGATGTCGTAGCTGGCGAGGGCATGGCCATCCTCGGTCGCGACTTTCGCCAGCACTTCGGCCAGGTCCGCAAGATCGACATGGCCCTGCCGGCTGCCGAGCGGGAACGGCAGTTCGAGCGCCCCGGCCGCCAGCGCGGCGGCGACGTCGATGTTCTGCATGAAGCTCTGCGGGCGCAGGACCGTCCAGTCGAGCCCCGACTCCGCAAGATACCCCTCGACTTCCAGCTTGGCGGCATTGCCCGGAACACTGCTCGCCTGCGCGTGAAGCGCCGAGACGTATATGAACCGCTTGGTCCCCGCAGCCACGGCCGCGTCGATCATCCCGGTGCCCATGGCCGCCTCGCGCGGATGGAACGCGGGCGCATAGTGGATAACGGTATCCATACCCTCGACCGCCAGGGCGCGATCCGCCGGATTTTCGAGGTCGCCGCTGAGGCAGTCGATCGAATGGCCCTGACGTCCGCCGTCGGCGTTGCCGGGAATGACTTCGATGGAACGTTCGCGCCGTCCCCCACCGTCGCCGTTTCCGGGAATGACCTCGATGGAACGCTCGCGCCGCCCGCCGCCATCGCCGTTGCTCGGAATGACCTCGATGGAACGCTCGCGTCGTCCGCCACCGTCGACGTTTCCGGGGATGACCTCGATCGATCGCGCGCGCGTTTCGGGATAGCGGCAGAAGCCGCGGATGGCCACGTCAGGGTCCCGGCCCCGCAAGGCATCGATCACATGGCTACCGGTCCTGCCCGTTGGCCCCACCACCAGAATACGCATCGTCTCGCTCCCCAACTCGCGCAGGATGCGTACCGGCGATGCACCTGCAAGAGTACTGACAAGTCCCGTTAGGCCGCGCTGGCTTGAGGCGCGTCACGCGAAGGTTGCTGTCATTGCGCGCGGGGTCAAGTCGTCTCGGCCAAGTTTCGCTTTGCCCTGTCGCGATAACGATCTACTGTGTATCACATCAGATCGCGATGGCCCGCCGGGGCCAATCCGACACGGGAGAGTCCAAAAATGGCCACGCAAGCATCGGGTCCGTCGACCCCGTCCGGCGGGTGCCCTGTCAACCACGGCCGCGACGACCGCAAGAGCGCCAGGGTCGCGGCGGCGAACCTCACCCCGGCGGCAGGCGCGCGCGTGGTCGGCACCTTCGCGGCGGGAAGGGACATCCTGCGCTCGCCCAAGGTGCGGCAGGCAGGCGCCAGCGCCGAAGTCGTCGACCTCAGCCGGCCCGACGAGATATCGTTCTTCTTCCTCGACGGAGACCTGCACCGCAAGCGCCGCGCCGCGGTTGCCGGGCTCTTCGCCCCCAAGACCATCGCCACGCGGCATCAGGCGGTGATGAACCGGACGATGGACGGCATCGTCGCCGACCTGCAGGGCCGGGGCACAGCGCCTCTCGACGAGCTCAGCTGGCAGATGGCGGTCGACGTCGCGGCGGAAATCGTCGGCCTGACGGACAGCGACAGCAATGCCAACCTCGCACGGCGGGTCAAGGCGGTCCTCGACGCTTCGGTCGGACGCAAGCCCGGGCGGCTCAACGCGCTGCTCTTCAACGCGCGGATGCTCGTCTATGTCGGGCGCTTCTGGAAGCACGACCTGGCGCCCGCGATCGAGGCGCGCCGCAGGCAGCCCAAGGACGACGTGATCTCCCACATGGTCAAGGAGAACTACTCGAAGAAGGGCATGATCATGGAGTGCCTCAGCTATGGCGGCGCCGGGATGATGACCACGCGCGAGTTCATCGTCATGGCGGCCTGGCACCTGTTCGAGAAGCCTGCGCTGCGCGCGCGTTTCCTTGAAGGCGGGCAGGACGACCAGTTTGCCATCCTGGAAGAGATTCTGCGGCTGGACCCCGTCGCCTCGATGCTCCATCGCCGCGCCGCCGAACCTGTCGCCGGGGAAGGCGGAGCGGCGATGGCGGAAGGCGAGACCGCCTGCATCTCCATCCGCGAGGCCAACGTCGACGAGGCGATCACCGGCCCGTGTCCCTATGAACTGGATCCGGACCGGGCCAAGCGGATGAAGGTCGTCGGCCCCTACATGAGCTTCGGCGACGGTCCGCACCGTTGTCCGGGCGCGCAAGTCGCGCTGCACGAGACGCGCATCTTCCTCGACCGGCTATTGCGCCTGCCGGGCGTCCGGCTGGTGTCGGAGCCCGAGGTCCTGTGGAACGGGCAGATACAGGGCTACGAACTGCGCGGCGCCGTGGTTGCCTGCGATCCCGCCTGACGAAACAATGGTCACCATCACCTTCATCGCGGCGGACGGCCGCGAAGCGCGCATCGACGCGACCAGCGGCCTCTCGCTGATGGAGAGCGCGATCGCGGGCGGCATCGACGCGATCGAGGCGATCTGCGGCGGCAACGCCTATTGCGGCACCTGCCGCGTCCATGTCGACCCGGCCTGGCGCGCGGTCACCGGCGCCGTCACCGAGATGGAGGAACCGATGATCGAGGCCAGCGGAGACACCGATCCCGGCGTCCGCCTCTCGTGCCAGATGGTCGTCACGCCGGAACTGGACGGCCTCGTGGTGCGAACGCCCGCCTCGCAAAGCTGACGGACGGGCTGGCCGCGCTCAGGCCCCCGGGGCTTCGACCGGCACGATCTGGTCCGCCAGCCGCTCCACTTCGGCGCGATCGTGGCTGACGTAGAGGATGGGCAGGCGCAATTCGTCGCGGATGCGCTCGATCAGGCCGAGAACTTCGCCGCGCCGGGCTGCATCGACCGATGCGAGCGGCTCGTCCATCAGCAGGAACTCCGGCGTCGACAGCAGCGCGCGCCCGATCGCCACCCGCTGCGCCTCGCCTCCCGACAGCGTCGCGGGCATCCGGTCGAGGAGCGCGCCGATGCCGAGCAGGTCGAGCGTGTGGTCCCAGTCGAGCCGCTGCCTGCCCGCGTCCCTCCGCCGCATCCCGAACCGCAGGTTCTCGCGCACGGTGCGATGCGGGAACAGGCGCAGGTCCTGGAAGACATAGCCGCAGCGGCGGCGTTCCGGTTTCAGGTCGACGCGCGCCGCGCGGTCGAACAGGACCGTGCCCGACACGGCGATCCGCCCGTCTAGGGGCCGTGCGAGGCCCGCAACGGCG
>DATKFS010000333.1:0-7637 GCA_035511275.1 Novosphingobium sp. | reverse complement strand
TCTTCGGGGCGCTGGTGGGCGCGATGTTCTGGAACGTGCTGACCTGGATCAAGGGCATCCCCTCCAGTTCCAGCCACGCGCTGATCGGCGGACTGCTGGGCGCGGGCATGGCGCATGGCGGCTTCGCGGTGGTCGAAAGCTCGGGCACGCTCAAGACGATCGCCGCCATCTTCGTGTCGCCGGTGCTGGGCTTCGCGCTCGCCATGGCGCTGATGCTGCTGACGAGCTGGCTGTTCAAGGGCGTGTCGCCGCGCCAGTCGAACGGCGTGTTCAAGACGCTGCACCTGTTCTCCAGCGCCGCCTATTCGATCAGCCACGGCGGCAACGACGCGCAGAAGACCATGGGCATCATCGCGGTGCTGCTCTACTCCACCGGCCACATGTCGGGCGGCTTCCATGTGCCGCACTGGGTGGTGCTCTCGTGCTACGTGGCGATTTCGCTGGGCACGCTGTCGGGCGGGTGGAAGATCATCAAGACGATGGGCTCCAAGCTCACCAAGCTGAACCACCACTCGGGCTTCTGCGCTTCCACCGCCGGCTCGATCGTGGTCTTCGGGGCGAGCGCGCTGGGCATCCCGGTCTCGACCACCCATGCCATCACCGGCTCGATCGTCGGCACCGGCGCCGCCCGCCGCTCCAGCGCGGTGCGCTGGTCGGTGGCGAGCAAGGTGATCGTCGCCTGGTTCATCACCATCCCCGCCAGCGCGGCGGTAGGCGCGCTGTTCTACACGCTGACGCGGGTGTTCTGAGGATTCCCCACATTCGTCATCCCCGCGAAGGCGGGAACCCATCTCCTGACAGTTCGTGTCGCACGGGCATCAGTTGGGTCCCCCCCTTCGCGGGGATGACGAAATAGGGGCGGCGCAACGCCATTTTCCTACATCGCGAACCCGCGCTACTTTCGCGCAGGTTCTTTCCCATCGTCGTCCCCGCGCCCGCTTTCGCCCTCAGGGAAAGCCCCGGCGCGCATGTACTTCATCAACCAAACCCTTTCCTACGGAACCCCCGACCCGAACCGTCGATTAAATTCCCGTCATCTGCGGGTCAGCCCCGCCTCGACACGCCGCCCCGCAGGCCCTAGGCCGCACTTTCAGCCACACCGAGGAAACGCCGCCCCGTGAAGCTCATCATCGGCAACAAGAATTATTCCAGCTGGTCGCTGCGGGGCTGGCTCGCCTGCCGGCAGTCGGGTCTGCACTTCGACGAGATCACCGTCCCCCTGTTCGGTGAGGAATGGGAAGCGCTCAAGCGCAACTCCGATGGGCTGGCCCCCAGCCACGGCAAGGTGCCGATCCTGTGGGACGGCGACGCGGTGGTGTGGGACAGCCTCGCCATCGTCGACTACCTCGCCGACAAGGTGGGCCGCGACCGGTTCTGGCCCAAGGCCGACGATGCCCGCGCGATGGCGCGCTCGATGGTCGCGGAAATGCACTCCAGCTACCTCGCGCTGCGCCGCAACTGCCCGATGAACATCCGCTCGCGGGTGGAAGGCGTCAGCCTCGACGACGAGACCAAGACCGACATCGTGCGCATCCTCACCCTCTGGGCCGAGGCGCGGGCGCGGTTCGGCAAGGGCGGGCCGTTCCTGTTCGGCACCTTCAGCGCGGCGGACGTGTTCTACGCCCCCGTGGTCAGCCGGTTCCTGACCTATGGCATCGGCGTCCCCGGCTTTGCGCAGGCCTACATGCAGGCGGTGTGGGAACACGAATGGATGCAGGCCTGGATCAACGCCGCCGAGGCCGAGGACTGGGTCATCGAACAGTACGAAACCCCGGTGGCGTAAGAGGGTGAAGATGATGCGCAAGTTCCTGACCGCCGTCGCCGCCGCCGCGGCGCTGGTCGCCACCCCGGCCCTCGCCTGGGGCAGCCTCGGCCACCGCACGGTCGGCTCGATCGCCATGGCCAACGTCAGGCCGGCCACCCGCGCCGCGATTCGCGACCTGCTGCGCCACCAGCGCGAACTCGACACGCCGCAGTGCCGGATGGGCACGATCGAGGACGCCGCGACCTGGCCCGACTGCATCAAGGGCGAGCGGTGGCGCTTCGCCTATACCTCGTCCTGGCATTACCACGACCAGCCGATCTGCGGCACGTTCGACCTCAAGGCCAACTGCCGCGACGGCAACTGCGCCACCGCCCAGATCGAGCGCAACGCCCGCCTGCTCAAGGATCGCAAGCTGGCCCCGGTGCTGCGGCTGGAGGCGCTGTCGTTCCTCGTCCACTTCGTCGGCGACGTCCACCAGCCGCTCCATGTCGGCGAGAACGAGGACATGGGCGGCAACGCGGTCAAGGCCGACTACGGCATCGCGCCGGGCCGCAACCTGCACTCGATCTGGGATGGCGTGCTGGCCGAGCGCGCCATCACGTCCGCGCCGAGCCTGGTCCGTCGCTACGGCGCGGACGAGAAAGCCCGCCTCGCCACCGGCACGGTCGAGGACTGGGAGCGTGAAAGCTGGGAGGTCAGCCGCGATTTCCTCTACCCTCTGGCCTTCGGCGGCAAGCTGCCCTGCGGGGAGAAGGAGCCGCAGAAGGTGGTCTGGAGCAACGAGGCGATCGAACAGGCGATCCCGGTGATCGACGAGCGCATCGAGCGCGCCGGCCTCCGGTTGGCGAAGATGCTCGACGAGGCGCTGGGCTGAACAGGGGGGCTGACCTACTTCATCCGCTCGGTGGGGTAGGGCGTGCCGTCCTTGTGGAAGTACCCGTCGGCATCGAACGTCATGTCGATGTCGGAGTAGGCCCCGCTGCCGTCGCTATTGCCCGCGCTGATGGCGATGAAAGTGCAGTCGGCGTCGCTTTCGTTGACGACGTGGTGGCCGTCGGTGACCCCCTTGGCCCAGGCGCAGACGTCGCCGGGGCGCAGGATCGTCCGGCCGCCGTCCTCGACCAGCACCGCCTCGCCGGTGAGCATGACGAGCAGTTCGTCCTCCTCGTCGTGCCAGTGGCGCTGGCTGGACCAGGCGCCGGGCTTGAGCACCACATGGCTGGCCCCCATCTCGGTCAGCCCGCCGACGGGCGCGAGCCGGCGCCACCAGCGGCCCGACACCGCCGCGTCGAACGGCGCTGGATAGCCCGTCCGGTTCGACTGCGGGATCGTCTCGATATCCAGCTTGGGCATGCCCGTTTCCCTCCCTATGGCCTTCGCGGGCCTCCTGTGCGATGGCCCCAGCCTATGTCCCAGACCGTTTCCTCCGCCGCAAGCGTCCTCGACCTCGCCGAAGCCCTGATCGCCTGCCCGAGCGTGACCCCGGCAACCGGCATGGTGTTCGACTGCCTCGAAGGCCAGCTCGCCCCGCTCGGCTTCGAAGTGACGCGCTTCCTGGCGGGAGAAGCGCCCGACGGTCCGGTGGAGAACCTGTTCGCCGTCCGCCGAGGCCCTGCAGGTTCGCGCCACTTCGCCTTCGCCGGCCACCTCGACGTGGTGCCCCCGGGCGAGGGCTGGACCAGCGGCCCGTTCCTGCCCGAGCGGCGCGGAGACCTGCTCTACGGGCGCGGTGCGGTCGACATGAAGGGCTCGATCGCGGCGATGGTCGCGGCGGTGGCCGAGCTTCCGGCGGAAGCGGGAACCGTCAGCTTCGTCATCACCGGCGACGAGGAAGGCCCGGCCCGCTTCGGCACGCTCGCGCTGATCGACCTGATGCGCGAGAAGGGCGAGCTTCCCGACCTCTGCCTCGTCGGTGAGCCCACCTCGGTCAACCGGCTGGGCGACATGATGAAGGTGGGCCGGCGCGGCTCGGTCAATATCTGGCTGGAGGTGGAAGGCGTGCAGGGCCATGTCGCCTACCCCCACCTCGCCGACAATCCGGTCACCAGGCTGGTCGCGATGCTGGCCGAACTGGACGCGATCGTCCTCGACGATGGCACCGACTGGTTCCAGGCGAGCAACCTCGAGATCACCGACCTCGCCTGCGGCAACCCGGCCACCAACGTCATCCCGGCCAGGGCATCGGCGCGCATCTCGATCCGCTTCAACGACCTCCACACCGGCGAGGAACTGTCGCGCCGGGTCACTCAGATCGCCGAGCGCCACGGCGGCACCGCGCGGCCGGTGATCTCGGGCGAGGCGTTCCTGACGCAGCCCGGCGCCTTCTCCGACATGCTGGCCGAGGCGATCCGCGCCGAGACCGGGATCGAACCCGAACTTTCGACCAGCGGCGGCACGTCCGACGCTCGCTTCCTCAAGGACCTCTCGCCCGTCATCGAGTTCGGCCTCTGCAACGCGACGATGCACAAGCGCGACGAGGCGGTGGCGATCGCCGACCTCGAAGCGCTGGTGCGCATCTACCGCCGCGTCGCGCAAGCCGCCCTGAAGGCTGGACAATAGCACCATCGATTGCGACTCTGCGCGCAAAGGACCCAGGAGAACCGATCCTAAATGTCGCAGACACTTGAAAAAGACGACGCCGCGAAGGCAGATGCGGGACACAAGCGCCTGCAGCTGCGCATCCTGATCGGCTTCGTGGGCGGTCTCGCGCTGGGCCTGCTCGCCTATACCTTCGCCCGCGATGCGGACTGGGTCGCGACCATCATCGCCTATGTGACGATGCCGATCGGGCAGATCTTCCTGCGCCTGCTGTTCATGCTGGTGCTGCCGCTGCTGTTCTCGGCGCTTGTCATCGGCATCGCCGAGATGGGCGAGATCAGCGCCCTGCGAAAGGTCGGCGTGGCGACGCTGATCTACACCCTGATCGTCTCGGGCATCGCCGTCGCCATCAGCCTGCTGGTGGTCAACACCATCCGCCCGGGCGACGGGGTGGACCGTCAGGCGGCGCAGGACCTGCTGGCCAAGGGCGCCGATTCGGCCGGCAGCATCCTCCAGTCCTCGACCAAGGCGGCTTCGGGCGTCGATGCGGTGCTGGCGCTGGTGCCGTCCAACGTCGTGACCGCCATGAGCAACAACGACATCCTCGCGGTCATGTTCTTCGCGCTGTTCTTCGGCATCGGACTGCTGCTGGTGAACACGCCGCGCACGCAGACCCTGAAAGGCGCGATCGAAGGCATTTTCGAGGTTGCGATGAAGCTGATCGGCCTGGTCATCCAGCTCGCGCCCTTCGCCATCTTCTGCTTCATGTTCAATCTTTCGGCGCAGTTCGGGTGGGACCTGCTCGGCAAGCTCGCCGCCTTCGTGGGCGTGGTGCTGCTGGCGCTGGGATTGCAGATGTTCGGCGTCTATCCGCTGCTGCTCGCCTTCATCGCGCGCAAGAGCCCGGTGGCCTTCTTCCGCCAGACGCGCGAGGTCAGCGTGCTGGCCTTCTCCACCGCCAGCTCGAACGCCACCCTGCCGACTTCGCTGCGGGTGGCGGACGAGGAACTCAAGCTGCCCAATCGCATCGCCCGCTTCGTGCTGACGATCGGCGCCACGGCCAACCAGAACGGCACCGCCATGTTCGAGGGCGTGACGGTGATCTTCCTCGCGCAGTTCTTCGGCGTCGAGCTGGACCTTGGCCAGCAGCTCTACGTGATGGTGATCTGCATCCTTGCCGGGATCGGCACCGCAGGCGTTCCCGCCGGATCGCTGCCGGTGGTGGCGCTGATCCTCGGCAGCGTCGGCGTCCCGCCAGAGGGCATCGGCCTGATCATCGGCGTCGACCGTTTCCTCGACATGTGCCGCACGACGCTCAACGTGGTGGGCGACCTCGTCTGCGCGACGGTGATCTCCGCCGTCAGCAGCGAGGATCACGCGATACCCGCAACGCCCTGACGGCGGTTTTACGCGTTCATTGCGCCAGCTTGACCGGCACGAACGGCGCAAGACCGCATCCGGCGCCGCGCTGGAAGTCGTTGCCGTAGCGGTTGAGCGGATAGATGATGTCCTGCTTGCACAACTGCGACAGCGAGGTTTCGTAGGTGAAGCTGTCCGCCGACTTGAGGCCGCTGCAGCGGTTGGGCAGCGTCACGCGCCAGACCCGGTTCCCGGCGCCGCCGATGAAGTCGATCGTGTTGTCGTCGCGGATGCGGGTATTGGAGAACTGCGCGAGCGGCAGGCAGTCCTGCGCCTTGCCGATCGGTTCCGCGGCGGGCGAGGGGGGCGGCGTCTCGCGCGTTTCACCCTGCGAGCAGGCGGCGGTGGCGACGAGCAGCAGGGCTGCGACGGGGCCTTTGTTCATGGCGTGATCCTCTCCTTGCCGACGGACCGGCCGGGCAAGTGTCTGCCCAAAGCCCGTCGTCTTCAAGACGGAGCCGTCACGCGGCAGCCTTTTTCCCGCCCTTCTCGAGCACCTTGGGCTTGAAGGCGCAGAGGTCCACTTCGGGGCAGCGCCAGCACTCGGGCGTGCGGGCCTTGCAGATGTAGCGGCCGTGGAGGATCAGCCAGTGATGGGCGCCGACCCGGAAGGGCTGGGGCACTTTCTTCTCCAGCTGCTTTTCCACCGCCAGCGGCGTCTTTCCCCTGGCGAGGCCCGTGCGGTTGCCGACCCGGAAGATATGGGTGTCGACCGCGAAGGTCTCGGCTCCGAAGGCGCAGTTCATCACCACGTTGGCGGTCTTGCGCCCGACGCCCGGCAGTTCGACCAGCGCCTCGCGGTCCGCCGGAACCTCGCCGCCGTGCCTGTCGACGAGGATCTGCGAGAGGGCGATGACGTTCTTGGCCTTGGAGTTGAACAGGCCGATGGTCTTGATGTGCTGCTTGAGGCCTTCCTCGCCCAGTTCCACCATTTGCGCCGGGGTCTTCACCTCGCGGAACAGCGCCCGCGTGGCCTTGTTGACGCCGACGTCGGTGGACTGCGCCGAGAGGGTCACGGCGACGAGCAACTGATAGGTGTTGCCATACTCCAGCTCGGTCTCCGGCGAGGGGTTGGCCTCGGCGAGACGGCGGAAGAATTCGAAGACGTCGTCCTTCTTCAAAGGCCGAGCACTTCCGGCATCGTGTAGCGGCCCGGCGCCTTGCCGATCAGCCACTGCGCCGCGCGCACCGCACCCTTGGCGAAGATGCCCCGGTTCTCGGCGAGGTGGGAGAGCGAGAGGCGCTCGTTGTCGGCGAGGAAATGGACGGTGTGGTCGCCCGCCACGGTGCCGCCGCGCAGCGCGGCGAAGCCGATCGTGCCTGCCTCGCGCTGACCGGTGATACCGTCGCGCCCGCGCACCGCCGCGTCGGCCAGGCTCACCTCCCGACCCTGCGCGGCCGCTTCGCCCAGCAGCAGCGCGGTGCCCGAGGGCGCATCGACCTTCATCCGGTGGTGGGTCTCGACGATCTCGATGTCCCAGTCCTCGCCGAGCCGGGCCGCCGCCTCGCGCACCAGATGGGCGAGCAGGGTGACGCCGAGCGAGGTATTGCCGGTCTGGAGCACGGGAATGGAAGCGGCGGCGGCATCGATCAGCCAGTGGTGCCGCTCCTCGAGCCCGGTGGTGCCCACGACGATCGGCACGCCGGCGGCGATTGCCGCATCGAGGTTGCCCTCGAGTGCGCCGGGACTGGAGAAGTCGATGAGGATGTCGGCATGGCCGGCGATGGCGGCGACGTCACCGTCCTTGTCGACACCGCCCGCAAGGTCCTCGCCCGCGTCGGCGATGGCCGCCGCGATGGCCTGGCCCATGCGCCCCTGGCTGCCGATGATTCCGATTCGTGCCATTCTGCTGTCTCCGTCCGGCTGCGCGCCCTTGCCTCGCGCGAATGGAGCAAAGGCGAGGCTTCGACAAGC
>DATKFS010000332.1:0-1743 GCA_035511275.1 Novosphingobium sp. | reverse complement strand
AACCCGCGCCGGGTGACGCCGCCCGCGTTGTTCACCAGCACGTCGAGCCGCCCGAAGGTGTCGGCGGCCTTGGCCACGGCGTCCTGCACGGCGTCCACGTCCATGACGTTGCCGGGAATGCAGAGCGCGCGGCGGCCGCGTTCCTCGACCATCCGCGTGACCTGCTCGCAGCGTTCGGGCACGGCTTCGATGATCGCGACGTCGGCGCCCATGTCGGCCATGCACAGCGCGATGGCGCGGCCGATGCCGCCGCCGCCGCCGGTCACGAAGGCCACCTGGCCCGTCAGGTCGATGTCGCTTGCCTGCACGTCTTCCCCTCTCCGCCGTCTGGTGCCGTTCTCGGCATCCCCGGATCTGTCGTCGGCCCCGCGATCAGGTCGCGGCGCTGAACAAGTGTCCAGCATCAGCGAGATCGCCGGGCTCGTCTATGTCTTTCTCCAGTCCCGCTCCGGTGATCGTCACCGCGTTCAAGCCGAGGATTTGCGCCTGTTCCCGGTGCCTTGCCGCACTGTCGGTGCCGAAGCGGAAGCACCAGCCTGCCGCCTCGGGCAAGGGCAGCGAGAGCGCGTTGGTGCCGCGCCCGTGCCGGTCGGGCGCGATGCCGACCGTGGCGGGCGGGAGTTGCGCCAGCCGTTCCAGCTCGCTCGCGGCAAGACACGGCAGGTCGGCGGGGAGGACGATCAGCCGGGCAGGGGCGTCGGCCCGTTTCGCGACCACCGCCAGCGCATCGCCGAGCGCCGCATTGAGCCCGCCGCCCGCATCCTCGATCCGCTCGAGGTTCGCTGCGACGCCGGAGCGGGCAGGGCCGACCACCAGTGTACGCGTCGTGGCGCTGCTCGCCACGCCGACCACATGCGCCAGCATCGCCTCGACCAGCCCTTCGCGCTCGGCAGGCGAAAGAACGGCGGCGAGGCGGGTCTTGCCGCTCCCCCGCGCCTTGATCGGGACCAGCGCCCAGATGGTCGGCGACCCGCTCACGGGATCGCGGGGGCCTCGGTCAGGTTGGTGAAGCGGATGCCCGCGCCGTCGGCCTTGTAGGTCTTGTTCATGTAGATGAGGATGGAGGTCAGCGCCTCTGCCGCCGCCGAATTGGCGAGCGCCCCTCCCGAGAGGCCCCGGATGCCCATGCCGGGGCACAGGTCGACCACGGTCTTGCGCGCCTCGATATCGTCGGAGAAGACCAGCACGTCGCAGTCGATGGCGTGGTCGGAATCGAGGTGGTGCGCCGAGACGTTGTGGAACGCCGTGACCAGCCGCACGTCGGGGCCAAGATGCTCGCGCGCCTGCAGCGCGGCGCTGCCCTCGGCCGGAAGCTGGACGCGCATGACCTTGGGCGGCACCAGCGGCACGGTGGTATCGACCACGACGGCCTGGCCTACCCGCTCCCGGATGAGGCGAAGCGTCTCTCCCTGCGAGGCGAAGGGCACCGCGACGATCACAACGTCCTTGCCCTCGGCCGCGTCCGCCATGCCGGCGAAGCCCGCAGCGCCCAGTTCCTCCGCCGTCGCCTGCGCCTTGTCGGGCGAGCGCGAGCCGATGGTGACGCTGTGCCCTGCCGCGACGAGCCTGCGGGCGATGCCCTTGCCCAGCGCGCCGGTGCCGCCGATGACTGCGATGGATGCCATGATGCTTTATCTCTCCCGCGAAATCTTCGCGCTGGTAATTGTCGTTGCCCGCTGCGGACGTAGAGTGCGCCCGGGAGGATCAATGACCGCTATTCCAGAACTCACCGTGCGCCCGCTG
>DATKFS010000331.1:0-26528 GCA_035511275.1 Novosphingobium sp. | reverse complement strand
TCGTCGCGCACCAGCCACAGCGCGAAGACGCACATCGCCATCACCAGCGCCATGGAAGTCGGCTCGTTGAACGGTCCGCCGGCGCGCAGCATCGCCCCGCGCGTCTTGACGAACAGCAGCATCGGCACTTCGTGGCGCCAGTAGAGCTCGTTGTAGATCGGCCACTGGCGCCAGGCCTCGAAGACCAGCACGGAGCCCAGCCCCACGCCCGCGCAGGCCAGCCAGCGCATCGCCGCCCGCATCGTCTCGACCCCGGCGAGGCCGCGGCTCAGGATGAAATAGGGCAGGCCGTAGTCGAGGCCCACGTTGATGGTGGTGCGCAGGAAGTGCGTGAAGCTGGTTTCCCGCGCCAGGGCGACGACCAGCACCAGCAGCAGGAGACTCACCCGCAGGTCATCGGCAGTGGAGACCCGGCTGCGCCTGGGGTCCCGCAGGATGGCGACCGTCGCCCCCAGCGCCAGCGCATCGTGGATGCCGAAGTCGAACAGCTTGAGGCCGCCGGGCTCGAACGTCGTGTCCAGGCCCGGCAGCAGCAGCAGGCTGAACAGGTAGACCCCCGCGATCCGCTCCAGCTGCCCCGAGAACAGCGGCACCCACAGGAGCATGGCGAAGTAGATCATCCAGACGTTGGGCAGCAGCCACGCGACGACCGGCATGAAGAAGGCCATGACGATCGCCCGCCTTGCCATGTCGTGCCGAATCGGTGCGCGCAGCGACCAGGCGAACAGGGCGACGCCGAGCGTGGTCATGCCGGCCGCGTAGAACGCCGGCTTGTAGACCACGAAGGTCACCCCCGCAGCGACGATCATCGCGAGCGCGACGAGGGGAGCCGAACCGCCGGAGCCGCGATCTCCGGCCGCATAGGCGTCCGGGCCATGATCGTTGACGATGTTGTCGTTCACGGTTGCCCCTTCAGGAATTTGCGCAAGGCGCGATACTTGGGTGTCTCGGCTTCCGGCTGGCCGGCGAATTCGCGCAGGCCCCAGGATCCGTACCAGGCGATCGGCGCGGTGGATGCGTAGAGGTTGAGGGTGTCGCCGAAGCCGTCGCGCCATCCCGCGAGATAGCGTGTGTACGCCTCGCCCATGCGCGGGTCGCGCTGCAGCGCGCGTGCGAGTGCAATGTCGGGCGTGACGAGGTGCTGGCCGCCCTCGTAGGCGATGTAGCGCTTGCCGTGGTCGGCGGCGATCCGCTGGTTCTCCCGAGCCATCGCGTAGCTTGCGGCGATGGCATCGGGGACCTGCGCGAAGATCGCGTCGACGTCGTCCACCTTGCGTCCGGCGAGGTCGAGCCAGAAGTAGGGCGCGGTCGCCAGGGCATCGACCCAGTCGGCACTGTCGCGATAGTCGAGCACGATGCGGGCGAGGGTGGGATTGGCGTTCTGGGAGGCGGCGACGCGGACCAGCGCGCGGGGGCGGTCCGCATAGACCTCGGTCCAGACCTTCATCACCTCGACCATGCGCTGGGCATAGCGTTCCATGCGCGCGGTCCCGGCATCGCCGCCGCCGAGACCGCGGGCCAACCCTTCGGAGCGCGCATCGGCCGCGGCGGCGAAGATGTCGTTCCAGACTTCGTTGCCGAGTTCGACGTAGACGGTGCGTCCGGGATCGAGGCGCTCGTGGACCAGCCGGGCAAAGGCGCGGACGTACTCCTGGTCGGCGTGGTAGGGCATGTTGAACCACGGGTCCGTGCCGGTGGCGTTGGCGAGGTCGACCATGTCCTCGACCGATACGCCGGCAGGACCTGCCTGCGATGCCGAGCGGGGCTGGCTGCGCCGGGACCACGGGACGACCGCGTTGGCGTTGGTCTGCTGCCAGTCCATGAACCGGACGACCGCGAAGTCGGCGACGAATTCGAGAAACCGGGGATCGAACCGGGCATTCGCCGGGGTTCCCGCCGCGCGGCAGTCGATGTCGCGGACGGGGTCGGCCGGATCGGTTCGGGTGAGGACCAGCCAGGCGCCCTCGTCCGGCGCGCCGGTCGGCGTCACTTCGAGGTCGAGGCTCTGCACGCCGCTGCCGCGCAGGCGGGCGACGCCCCCGGCGGACAGCTCGCCCCTGCCTGCATAAGTGCAGCGCACCGCAGTGGAGCGGAAGGGCGGCGCCGGCAGCATGAGCGGGCGCGGCGCGACCTGGCCCGGCTCGAGGAACCTGACCCACCCGTCTGCGTCGAGCTGGCTTGCGGGAAACGCCGTCCATGCCGCTCCGCGCGACTGGAACCATTCGCTCTGCAGGATCATGTTGGCGAAGACGGGCTGGCGATTGAAGGTCTGCAGTGGCGACAGGTTGATGCCGATCGCGGTCTTCCGTGCCGGATGTCCCGGCTCGTCGCCTGCCGCCTTCACTTCACGCGCGGAGCCCGCGAAGTGGGCGAGGGCAGGCAGTGAGAGCACGGTCGCGGCGAGGACCGCGAGCATCGCGCGCCTCACTGCCGCCCCCCCTGGGCTCCTCCCGGGCATCGGTCAGCCATGAAGCGGTGTTCGCGCGCTCTGGTTCACGAGCGCCGCGGCCTGGCGCCGCCAGGCCTGGTGGATGCGGAAGATCTGCGGCCCCTCGATCAGGTAGCGCCGCCACATGCGCTGCGGGTTCGAGCAGAGGCGGAAGAACCACTCCAGCGACATCTGCTGGATCATCGCGGGCGCGCGCTCCTGCTCGCCGGAGAGGAACTCCAGGCTGGCGCCGATGCAGAACCCCAGCCCCTGTGCCCCGCGTGCCTTGGCGACGCGGCGGGCGACGATCTCCTGCTGCGGCGAGCCGACCGCGAGGAAGGAGTAGCGCGCCCGGGCATCGACCAGGAAGCGCACCGCGCGCGCGGTTTCGCGTGGGTCGTGGATGAAGCCCATCGGCGGATTGTAGTGCGTCACGTCGCGCAGGCCGAAGCGTTCGACGATCTTGGCGACCGTGGCCTCGCTGCCGCCCAGGATCGCCACCGAATCGTCGGGGGCAATGCCCTCCTCGAACAGCCTGAGCGTCAGGTCGCTGCCCGTCACCACCGGCAGTTCGCGGCCGTCGCCATGGGCGAGACGGGCGAGGATGCGGCTGTCGCACAGCGTCATCCAGGCCGCGCGATAGGCGGGCCACAGGTCCGACCGGCGGCGCAGCAGGCGCACGACGTGATCGACATTGGGCGTGACGACATATGTGAACGGCGCCGAGGCGGGCCGTTCGACCACGGCTTCCAGCGCCACCGACAGGTCGATCGGCGTGAAGTCCAGCTCCAGGAACTCCACTTCGGCATTGCGCGCCGGGCGGCTGAGGCCGGGCGTCACGGGCGCCGGATTGGCGATCGCCGGGATCGTCAGCCCGGGCGGCAACCCTTGGACGACAGCCGAGGGCGCGGAAAACGAGGTGTCCAGATTTGCAAGCGACATGGCTGTGCCTCCCCGCCGGCACTATGCCGCCCCAGCGCCTCCCGGTCTTCCCGAGGAACACCGAAGGCCATTCGTCCTGCGGGTTTTTGCCACCCCCGATTTGCGAGCTCGGATGGGGCATCTGCGGATGCTCATTTCTCCCCACGGATAAGCAGGGCCTCCAATCCGGGAATTACGCCATTTGGAGCATGGAGTTAGCCTTTTGGACAGATCGGCATCCCGTGCCGGTCGAGGGGGTAGATGTGATTTTCGCAACGCTTTCAAAGGGTGTCGGTGACGCGCGTCGTCCATCCGGCCGATCCATTCGCGGCATTGCAACCGCGCTCGTCCTGACGGCGGCAGGCCTTGGGGCGGTGCCGGGAACGGTGCTGACGGCGGCCGCGAAGCCGCAGGTGCCGGCGCAGGCCGTGGCGCCCGCAGCGGCGGCAGCGCCCGCCCGCTATACCGTAAACGCCGGCGACCAGCTCGACGTCTTCGTGTGGGGCGAGGAGCGGATGCAGCGACAGGTGCTGGTGCAGCCCGACGGCACGTTCTCCTTCCCGCTCGCCGGCACCATCCGCGCCGCCGGACGCAACGTCTCCGACATCTCGGACGAGATCCGCGAGCGCATCTCCCTGAACTACACCTCGGCGCCTCCGGACGTGACCGTAACCGTACGCGAGACCGACGGGACGAGGTTCTACGTCGTGGGCAAGGTCAAGGAGCCCGGCAGCTTCACCAGCGGCACCCGACCGAACATCCTCCAGGCGCTGAGCATGGCGGGCGGGACGGACGAATTCGCCGACGTCGGCAACGCCGTGATCCTTCGCCAGACGCCGCAGGGCCAGGTCGTCGAGCCGGTTCGCCTGAGCCGCCTGCTCAAGGGAGCGCGCGCGCTCGACGCGGGGGCACTCGCCACGCCGCTGCCGACCCTTGCGAGCGGCGACGTCCTCGTCATCCCGTGACGGTGCGGCGCCATGCTTCGCTGCCCGTCCTTGCCATCGCCCTCCTGCCCCCCGCCCCGGCGGTCGCGCAGACCCGCGAGCAACCTTACATCGAGGTGGACATGAGCCTGTTCACGGGGCGCAATCCGTTCCTGCTGCCCGGCGACGACGAGATGACCAGCGGCGGCGAGATCGGCGCGCGCGGCAAGGCGACCGTGCCGGTGGACCACCGCACCATGCTCGAACTCGACGGCGCGGTCGCCTACCGGCGCTACGATCGTCGCTACGGCCCGTTCGTCACCGGCCATGCCCTCGCCGCGCTGGACCATCGCAACGACGAGCACCTCAACCTGCGGACCGAGGCGTCCTACGAGCGCTACCTGCCGCTCGAGGGGATGGTCGCCAGCATCGATGCGGCGATCGACCCGGTGAGCCTGCAGGAGCGCTTCCAGATCAACGAGGAGGTCCGCTGGCGTCCCGACCGGGTCTCGACGATGACCGGCATGGTGATGCTCAGCCGCATCGCGCCCCGCAACTCGCCGCTGCTGACCCGGACCGACGCCACCACCTTCGTCCTGAGCGCGGAGCGGCGCATCGCGCGTACCACGTGGCTGGGACTGGAAACACTCGTCACCCACAGCACTTCCGACGACGGGGGCGACGCGCGGTCCACCACGGCGCGCTTCAAGGGCGGGGCGCGGCTGGCGAGGGGGCTGACCGCCGAGCTCGGCATCGGCCTCGCCAAGATCTCGCGGCGCGATCCCGGCGGCCCGCGCGGCGGCGGGGCGGGGCAGTTCACCGCGTCGGGATCGCTCTGCTACGACCCGCGCCAGTTCCGGCTCTGCATCTCGGGACGGGTGGCCCCGGTGGTCACCAGCTTCGACGGCATCCGCCGCGAGAAGTCCCTGAACGCCCGCTTCGACTTGCGCACGATGCCGCGCGCCAACTTCAGTCTCGAGGCGGACTACCGCTCCATGCCCGGCACCGGGCGCCTGTCCGACCCGGAGGTGCTGCGCGCTTCCGCCCGTTACGAACACCAGCTCGACGGCCGTGTGAAGCTCCACATCGGGGCCGACTACGACCGCCGGACCGGGCTCGCCCGCCAGACGCTCGACACCTGGACCGTCAGGGTCGGCGCCACGATCCGGATACCCAGCCTATGAACAGCACGACTTCCCCGTCCGCCCGGCCGCCCGCCATCCCGCGTGGCGAGCCGGAGGGCATCGGCATCCATCCCGCCGAAGTGGTGGGGATGCTGCGGCGCCGCTGGCGCTGGCTGATCGCGCCGACCATCCTCGGCGCGCTGGCGGCGGGCGGGGTGATCGCCCTGCGCGAGCCCGCCTACCGCTCCACCGCCACGCTGCTCATCGATTCCCCGCAGATTCCCACCAGCCTCGTCGCCTCGCCGCTGACCGACATCGCCGACGAGCGGATCGCCAAGATCCGCCAGCAGATCGTCAGCCGCGACAGCCTGACCGGGCTGATCGAGCGCAACGACCTCTACCCGCGCGAGAAGGCGAAGATCGACTATCCCAAGCTGCTGGAACTGATGCGCGGCAACGTCGGGGTCAACCTCGTCGGCGCCAACCAGAACCAGGGCCGGGGCGGCAGCACGATCGCCTTCACGCTCTCGTTCGACTACCGCGACGCGCGCACCGCCCAGTCGGTCACCGAGCAGCTGACCCGCATGTTCCTCGTCGAGGACAAGCGCTTCCGCACCCAGCAGGCGACCGGGACCGCCGCCTTCCTCGCCCAGCGTTCGGGTGAGCTGCGCCGGCAGCTTGCCGATCTCGACGCCCGGCGGCGCGGGGTCGAGGCCGAGTACGCGGGGTCGCTGCCCAGCGACGTCTCGCTCAGTTCCCAGTCCAGCTCGGCGCTGCGCGCGGAAATCTCGCGCACCGATGCCGAGACGCAGGGGCTGGTGCAGCAGACCAGCCTGCTCGCCGCCCGCCAGCAGGAACTGGAGGCGAGCCCGCCGCCGGGCAGCGAGAACCTCCACCGCGCCGAGGAGCGGCTCGCGCGGTTGCTGGCCACCCATTCCGAACGCTTCCCCGACGTCATTGCCGCGCGCGCCGAAGTGGTGCGCCAGCGGGCGAACCTGCAAAGCCAGCCCGCCTCCAGCTCGACCCTGATCCAGGCCGAGATCGCCGCCAGCCGCGAGCGCATCGTCACCCTTGCCGCGCGCCGCGCCGAACTGGTCGGCACGCTGGGAGAGATCGACCGGCGCGTGGCGCTCGCCCCGCAGTCGGCCTACGAACTCAACGCGATCGATCGCGACTACGACAACATCAAGCGCCAGTACGATTCGCTGCGCGACAAGCAGCTCGAGGCGCAGGTCGCCGCGAACCTCCAGTCGGAGGACAAGGGTGAGCGTTTCACCGTGGTCGATCCGCCGAACCTGCCGCTGCACCCGATGGGCTCGCCGCGCTGGATGCTGCTGCTGCAGGGCATCGCGGCGGGCTTCTTCCTCGGCCTCGTGCTGGTCATCGGCCGGGAGATCTGGAGCGGGACCATCCACGGCACGGAAAGCCTGCGCCGCGCGATCAGGGCGCCGCTGTTCGGTGCGCTGGGCACCACCAATTCCAACGCCGCAGGCGCATGGCCTTCGGGCCGGGGCCATGGCGCGGCAGCCATGACGGGAGCAGGCCAATGAACGCCGAAATGCCATTCATCCCGCAAGGCCGGATCGAGCTGCTGCCCGCGATGGGACAGACGGTTTCGCCCGACCCCGAGCATCTCGCCGGCGCGGGCATCATCGGCTTCGGCCCCATGAGCGACGAGATCCAGCCGCTGATGATGATCCGCTCCGCCCTGCTCGACCATGCGCGGGCGACGGGGCACCGCCGCTTCGCGGTGACCTCGGCCGAGCCGGGCAACGGCAAGACCCATATCGCCGCCAACCTCGCCGCCGTGCTGGCGCGCGTCCACCCGACGGTGCTGGTCGAGCTGGACCTGCGGCGCCCCTCGCTCGGCCAGCGGCTGGGCCTTCCCGAGGATTGCCCGGGAGTGGACGATTTCCTGGCCGGGGACTGTCCCTGGGCGGCCACCGAGATGCGGTTCGAGGGCGTCGACCTGTCGATCCACCGCGTCCGCCAGCCGCGCACCGGGGCCGAGACGCTGCTGGCGGCGGGCTCGCTGCCGCTGGCGCTGGACTACGGCGCCGATGCGGGCGCGATCTGCATCGTCGATACGCCGCCCGCGATGCTCAGCGACGACCTGCTGCTGATCGCCCGCCACGTCGACGGGATGATCGTGGTCGCGGAGGAGGGCCGCTCCAGCAAGCGCGGCCTCGAGGAGATCGTGCGCGTGGCGAGCCCGACGCCGGTCGTCGGCACGGTGCTCAACCGCTCGATCTCCCAGCCCCGGCGGCGCGCCGGCTACGATTACTACGCCAGCCCCATGAAAGACGCCGTGCGCTGAGAAACTCCGGGAGAACCAAGATGCCAGGCCTGATTTCCGAGGAGCGGGCGCGGTGGCTCCGCGACCTTCCCGCCCGCACCGCGCTGAAGGCGTTCAACCAGCGCCACGTGCGCGAGTGGCTCGGCCAGCGCCACGCCGCCGCCGTCGATCGCCATGCCGCCCGCCTCCCGGCGACCGACGAGGTCGCGCGCGGCATCGTCCATGCCCTCAACCGCAACGGGGTCTGCGTCACCACGCTCGACGCGCTGGGGCTGGACACGGCGGGCACGCCGGCCGGCGCGGACGTGGTCGCCCTCGCTAGCGACCTGTCGCAGGCCTTCGCCGAAGAGGCGCGGGCGCTGGCGCGGGGCGGGCAGCAGTTCATCATCGTCCCGCCCGAACAGATCGTCCGCAACCCGGCGATCTTCGAATGGGGTCTCCAGGACCGCCTGCTCGACATCGCCGAGTCCTACATCGGCCTGCCCGTCGCCTACGATGGCGTGGCCATCAACTACACCGTGGCCGACGGGCGCGAGATCTCCACCCGCAAGTGGCATCGCGACTGGGAGGACCGGCGGATGCTCAAGGTGGCGGTCTATGTCCACGACGTCGATGCGCAAGGCGGCCCGTTCGAGGCGATCGCCCGGCACGACACGGTGCAGAGCGACCGCGAGGGCTACAGCTACGAGCTCGCCGACGATGCCGAACTGGCGCGGCGGCTGGGCGCGGACTTCGCGGACGACGTGGTGAGCTGCGTCGGCAAGCGCGGCACCGTGGTGTTCTGTGATACCGCGCGTTTCTTCCACCGCGGCAAGCCCGCCACCGCGCGCGACCGGGCGGCGCTGTTCTACAGCTATTTCGCCAGCCCGCCGCGCCATCCGTTCCTGTGCGAGCGGACCGGCGTGGAGCGTGCCGACGCGGTGCGCATGTCGAGCGTCCTGCCGCCCCGCCAGCGTCGTGCGGCGAACTGGCGGCGGCACATTTCCCCGATGCTCCGGCTCATCCCGCCCGCCAGCCTCTGACGCGTGGAACGCCCCTCCCCGCCGACCGGATCGGCGGGGAGGGGCGCGGCGTTCCGGCTTGGGGTGGGAGCTCTATCGCCGCCGGGCCAGCGGCCGCAGCAGGTCCGCCATCAGCGCGCCGCTGCGTTCGGGATCGTGCCGCTCGATCACGCGCGCGCGTCCCCGCTCGCCCAGCGCCGCCAGCTCTTCCGGCCAGGCGTCGAGCGCGGCGTCGAGCGCCCCTTCGAGCGCATCGACCGAGCCCGAGGGCACCAGCCAGCCGACCTGGTCGTCCACCAGTTCAGGAATGCCGGCGACGGCAGTGGCGATCACCGGCACCCGCAGCGCCATGGCTTCCATCAGCACCACCGGCAGGCCCTCGGCGAAGCTGGGCAGCAGGAGCGCGCGCGATGCGCCGAGCGCGTCGCGGATCGTGGCGGGGGAGGCCCAGCCGTGCAGGGTCACCACGTCCTCCAGCCCGAGGCGGGCGATCTGCGCCTCCATCATCGCGCGGTCCTCGCCGTCGCCGATGACGTCGACGAGGATCGGCCGCCGGGCCGCCACGCGCGCGACGGCCTCCAGCATCAGCGGCAGCCCCTTCTGCGCGCTCAGCCGGGCAACGCACAGGAAGCGCACGGTCTCGCGCCCCGCAAAGCCACGCGGCGCCTCGTCCTGGTCCCCGTCCTCGTCCTCTTCGAGGAACAGCGGGTCGGGCGTGCAGTGGACGACGTGGATGCGGTCCCAGTGATCGGGGTGCGACCAGCGCATGAGCTGCGAGCGCCCGAAGCTGGAGACGCCGACCACGAAGGCGGCCTCGGCGATCTTGCCGGGCAGGTCGAGCGCGCGGGGGGAATCGAACTCGTCCGGGCCATGCGCGGTGAAGCTGTAGGTCACCGGCGCCAGCCGCGCCACCAGCCGCACCACCATCGCCGGATTGGTGCCGAAGTGCGCGTGGACATGGCCGATCCCCGCGCTTTCGAAGCGGCGGGCGAGCACGGCGGCCTCGGCGAAGTAGGCGCAGGCGCGGATCCGGCCGCCGACGCCGCCGGTGCGCCAGGCCAGCGCCAGAGCCTTGAGCGCCGCCACCGGCCGCGTCCACAGGCAGGCCGCGACCGCCCTGGCGAGCGCCGCCCGATCGTCCAGCACGACCATCGTGCGCTCGGCCTCGGCGCGGTCGTCGGGGCCGGTCTCCGGGGTTCGGCGGATCGTCAGGCGCTCCACCGCGAAGCCCTGCCGCTCCAGCGCGGCGATCTCGGTGCGGACGAAGCTGTGGCTGATCTTGGGATAGACGTTGCAAAGATAGGCCACCGCCAGCCCTGCGCGGCCGGAGCCACCTCGCGATGCGGCGGGCGCGGACTGCCCGGGCGCACGCCGGGCGTCGCCCCACTCGTCGCGCAGGAAGGCGAAAGGACCGTTGGTCAGCGGTTCGGGGTTCTCGATCATCGGCAGGTTATGCATTGCCGCCCCGAGCGCGGGCATTGCGTCTTTCCCGTATGAGTTTTGACCGGTGGCGCGTCGGGACGGGATCGCCCGGATGCCCGCGGGAGCGCCCGCATGGGACAACACCTCCTCGCTGCAGGAGGGGGCGCGTGCCGGTGCATTTCGTGAACGTCGCTTGCCCATGATCCGGTCCGCGAAAGCCTGCGCAGGCGCGGCCCTGTGGTTCGTGCTGGGCGCGACGGTGCCGGCGCAGCATCCCGCCGCGATCGCCTTTCCGCGCGCCGTGAGCGCGGCCCAGCCGCTGCGCGCGGCGGACAGCCGTCTCGCCCTGCCGGTGAGGCCCGGCGCCGAGGCGATCGATCCGCGCGCGACCCCGCAGGGACGCCTCGCGCTCGATTTCAACGCCCGCGTTCCGCTCGCCGGAGGACCGCTGCGCGCCGCCGCGCCCTTTGCCCTGGCCGCTTCCGCCGAGGACTTCGCGCGGGCGACCGACTGCCTCGCGGCGGCGCAGTACTACGAGGCGGGGCGCGGCGCGGCGGACCAGCGCGCGGTGGCGCAGGTCGTGCTCAACCGCGTGCGCCACCGCGCGTTTCCCTCCACTGTCTGCGGCGTGGTGTTCGAGGGGGCGCAGCGCAGCACCGGTTGCCAGTTCACCTTCACTTGCGACGGCGCGCTCGCCCGCCGCGATCCCTCGCCCGAAGCCTGGGAGGAGGCGCGCCGACTGGCCGCCGCGATGCTCCACGGGCAGGTGGAGCCGACCGTCGGCCTTGCCACCCACTACCACACCGATTGGGTGAGCCCGGTCTGGGACCGCACGATGGACAAGATCGCGGTCGTGCGCACCCACCTGTTCTACCGCTGGCGCGGCGCGCAGCCGTTCGACGGACGGCATTCGGGCGCCGAGCCGCGCATCGCCCTGCTCGCGCGCCTCTCGCCCGCGCATGGCGGTGGTATGGGGAGTGGCCAACCGGCGGCGCCGATGCTGGCGACCGCCGTGCCCGCAGCGGCCCCCGCACCGCCGTCGATGCCGACTTTCGCGGCGCCGGGGGTGCCGGTCCCCGCCACCGGCGGCGTCTTCCTCGCCACGCTTCCCGCAGGCGCGGGGCCGGACAGCTTCCCCGCGCTGGCCGAAAGACGCTGCGGCGGGTTGGCCGACTGCCGCTTCATCGGCTGGACAGACGGTGCCCGCACGCCCCGCGCGCTGCCCATGCCGGGCAGCGCCGTCGATGCCATCGCCTTCGTCTTCACGCGCCGCCGGGGCGCCGAAACCGTGCGATGGGACTGCGCCGCTTTCGCGCGGGACGATCCCGGCGAGTGCATCCGCCCCGGCGGCTGAGAAGTCCCGTCCGATTTTTCCGGCCCGCGTTGCCGCGATGCGTGGCGCGCCGCGCCGGTGATAGCCTGATGCCACTTCCACCATGCCCGGAGCTGCCGTGACCCGTCCATCCGCCCCATCGCCCACCCTGGTCCCGGTCGATCCGGCAGAGGCCCGGCGCAACCACTTCAACGCGATCCGGCTGGCGATGGCCATGGCGGTGATCTGGTCGCACTGCTTCGCGCTCTACTGGGGGACGGAAGAGAACGAGCCGGTCTCGCTGCTGCTCGGCGGGCTCTACAACGCGGGCAGCGTGGGCGTGCGCGTGTTCTTCGTCATCAGCGGCTTCCTGATCGCGCAGAGCTGGCTGGCCAGCCGCAGCCGCGCGGACTACTTCGCCAAGCGGGTGAAGCGCATCTATCCCGGCTTCATCGTGGCAACGGCGGTATGCACTTTCGTCGTCGTGCCGGCCTACGCCAGCGCCGGCTGGGCCCTTGTCACCCCCCGCGCGGTGGTCGAATGGGCATGGCACGCAGTGACCCTCCACGGCGTGATTCCGGGCGCCGACGCCTTTGCCGACAACCCCGGGCAGGCGGTCAACGGCGCGCTCTGGAGCATCCGCTACGAGGCGTGGTGCTATGTGGGCGTGGCGGTGCTGGGCATCCTCGGCCTGATGCGGCGGCCATGGACGGTCGTCGCGGTGATGCTCGGCGTCCTCGCGGGCAAGGCGGTGCTCGACCTGCTCGGCAAGCAGCCGGGCGGCGGGATCATCGAGGCGGTGTTCGGCTGGCCCTATGCCTGGTTCTCGCTGGCGCCGTGCTTCCTCGTCGGAATGCTCGCGCAGTTCTACGGACGGTCGATCCCGCGCAGCGGCCTGCTGATGGCGCTGCTGGCGGGAACGCTGGTCGGCACGGCATTGTGGGGAGCGGGATCGCGCATCGCCTTCGACATCCTGTTCCCCTTCGCGACCGCCTACGGCGTGTTCTACGTCGCCTACAGCCGGGCGGTGAACCTGCCGGACGCCGCGCGCTTCGGGGACTTCTCGTATGGCGCCTATCTCTACGGCTTCCCGATCCAGCAGATGGTCAAGGCGAGCTTCGACCTGTCCTTCCCGGTCTACGTGGCGACGTGCCTGGTGCTGTCGCTGCTGGCGGGCGTGGCGAGCTGGAACCTCGTCGAGCACTGGTTCGTGCGCAAGCCCCGGCCCCGCGCGCCGCGCGGGCTCGCGGCCATCCCGGGCATGAGCCCGGCCTGATCGCCTTCAGCGGCTGAGTTCGACCCAGACGGGCGCGTGGTCGCTGGCCTTTTCCCGGCCGCGATGCGCCTTGTCGACCCCGCAGGCGACCAGCCGGTCGGCCAGTTCGGGCGAGAGCAGCGAATGGTCGATGCGGAACCCGTGGTCGCGCTGCCAGGCACCCGCCTGGTAGTCCCAGTAGGTCCAAACCCCGCCGCGCGGATTGTGGGTGGCCAGCGCATCGGTCCAGCCATCGCCGAGAAGGCGGAAATAGGCGTCGCGCGATTCGGGCTGCATCAGCGCGTCGGCGGCCATGGCAGGCGGCGCCCAGACGTCACGGTCGGTGGGAATGACGTTGTAGTCGCCCGTCACGATCGCGGGCACTTCCTCGGCCTTGATCGCGTCCATGCGGCGGCGCAGGCGCTGCATCCAGCGCAGCTTGTAGTCGAACTTGGGGCCGGGGACCGGGTTGCCGTTGGGCAGGTAGATGCACACGACCCGGATGCCGAAGACATCGGCCTCCAGATAGCGCGAATGCTCGTCCTCCGGTTCGCCCTCAAGCCCGCGCTGGACCTCCACCGGCATTTCCCCGTCGGCGAGGATGGCGACGCCGTTGAAGCCCTTCTGGCCGTGCCAGATGCCCTTGTAGCCCAGCTTCTCGAACTCGGTGATGGGGAAGCCTTCGTCCTGGCTCTTGATCTCCTGCAGGCAGGCGACGGCCGGGCGGGTTTCCTCCAGCCATTCGAGCAGGCGGGGCAGGCGCGCCTTGACCCCGTTGATGTTGAACGTGGAGACCCTCATACCGAGAAGCTGGACCCGCAGCCGCAGCCCGCCGCCGCATTCGGGTTCTCGACCTTGAAGGCCGCGCCGCCCAGCGATTCGACGAAATCGACCACGCAGCCCGAGACGAGGTCGAGGCTCATCGAATCGACCACCAGCCGCACGCCGTCCGTCTCGGTCACGCTGTCGTCGGCTTCGGGCGCGTCGGCGAGGCCGAACTTGTACTGGAAGCCCGAGCAGCCGCCGCCCTCGACGGCAAGGCGCAGGATGGCGGGCTTGCCCTGCTTGCTTGCGATCGCGGCGACCCGCGCGGCGGCCGAGGGGCTGAGTGTCAGGCTGTTCTGGTCCATGGCCCCGATGTAGGCGCGCGCGGGAGCCGGGGCAAGGCGGGCTTGGCCATGCCGGACAGTCATGCCGTCTGGATATAGTCCCGCATCGCCGCGGCTTCCGACTCGATCTTGTCGATCCGGTACTTCACCAGATCGCCGATCGACACGAACGAGACCATCCGCCCGTCCGTGACCACCGGCAGATGGCGGATGCGCCGCCGGGTCATCAGCGACAGCGCGGCCATCACCGAAGTCTCGGGATCGACCGTCACCGGCGAGGCGGTCATGATGTGGCCCAGCGGCATGTCGAGCACTTCGGCGCCGATCTCGCGCAGGCGGTAGATCACGTCGCGTTCCGAGAATATGCCCGCGATCTCGCCGTTCTCCATCACCGGCACCGCGCCGATGCGCCGGTCGGACAGGATCGCCACGGCGTCGCGCACGGTGGTGGAGACGTCGCAGGTGACGACGTCGGGACGGCCTTCGATGATGCGACCTATGGTCATGGTCAGTTCTCCCATTGCGAAGGGCCCCTGTTATGCGGTGTGCCCGGAGCGGGAGAATACCACAGGGTGCAAGGGTTCGCCACTTGGGGCAGGTCCGGGGTCGGGATTCGCTTGCGAGCGAGGGCCGCCGCGCCCAGATAGGCTCGATGATCCCGCGTTCTCCCCTCGACGACCCCGAGAAGGCCGCCCACGCCTGGGCGCGCTACCTGCGCGTCATGCGCTGGATGATGACGGTGACGGTGGGGCTGGTGATCGGCTCGGTGATCCTGCTCTACCGTTCGAACGGGATGGTCTCGATCCACTTCTACATCGCGACCGCGCTCGGCGTCGGCTTCACGATGCTGCTGGCATCGGCGCTGATGGGGCTGGTGTTCCTGTCCAGCGGCACCGGCCACGACGATGCGATCGACGACCTTTCGGAGGACGAGGGGCGCTGAACGGGTGCCTCGCGCATAATCGTCATCCCCGCGAAGGCGGGGACCCAGCTGATGACCTCCCAACTTGAAACCGCATCAGTCCGGTTCCCGCCCGCGCGGGAATGACGAAGGGCCGGTTTCGATGAGCGTGCGGCTCACGGCCGGTGCAGGCGATACCGCTCCACCGGCTGGCCGCCGATCAGGTGTTCCTGGATGATCGCCTCCAGCACGTCCTCGGTGCAGGAGTGATACCAGACGCCGTCGGGCCAGACGACGGCGATCGGCCCCGCGTGGCAGATGCGCAGGCAGTCCGCCTTGGTGCGCGCGACGCCGCCGCCGGTCGTAGTCTTCGGGCCGTCGAGACCCAGCTGCTTCAGGCGCTTCTTCAGGAATTTCCACGAGGCCTGGCCCTCGGCGGGAGAGCAGCATTCGCCTTTCTGCGGTTCGGCGCAGATGAAGATATGCCGCTCGATCCGGTCGCTGCCGGTCTTGACGAAGGCTTCCTCGGCCTTGTGGACCCCGTGGTGGCTCATGGCCGCAGCCTCCACGCATCGGCGTGCCGGGTGAAGCTGGCGGGCAGGGGGGCGGGCCCTTCCTTGCCGACGGTCACCATGGTGCTGCGGCAGAAGGCGACGAGGCGCCCGTCCTGCGTCACCAGCTGGATCAGGCGGTGGCTGCTGCGGCCGGTGTCCTCCACCGCGCAGTGGATCGTCACCGGATCGGGATAGTGCGCTTCGCCGAGGTACTCGATCGCGACGCTGGCGATCATCGAGGACAGGCCGGTGAGCCCGTCGCGGTAGCCGCTTTCCCGGTGGAAGCGCACGCGCCCGTCCTCCAGGAAACCGGCCATCGCCACGTTGTTGATGTGCATGTTGACGTCGAGATCGCCGAAGCGCGGCTCGATGCGGGAGGAGAAGGGGTAGCGCGCGGGGTCGAGCAGCGCGGGATCAGGCTTGGGCATACCCGGCGAAGGTAGGTAGCGGGCGGGCTCAGGTCCAGCGCTGTTTGGGTCGAGGGGGCCGCGATGCCTTGGCAGGCTCGGCACTCAGCCCGAGCGGCAACCGGAAAACCGCGCTACCTTCGCTCATCCCCCAGCTTGCCGAAGGCTCAGCCCTTCTTGCCGACGATCCGTGCGATTTCGGCGGCGACGAGGCGTTCGACCATCGCGGGCAGGTTGCGGTCCAGCCATTCGGACAGCGCCGGGCGCAGCAGTTCGCGGGTCAGCGCCTCCAGCGAAGTCTCGCCCGAGCGGACGATCTGCGGCTGGGCGCCGGGCTCGGACAGCATGGCGAGCGCGGCCAGCGATTCGCGCATCGAGTGGCGCGCACCGGCCTGCACGAGCGAGGGTTCGTCCACGTCCGCCGCCTGCGCGGGGATCTGCGCGGCCTCGGGCAGTTCCAGCACGTCGTCCTCGTCCACGCGGGGCACCGCATCGAGCAGCGGATCCTCGCGGCGGGTGCGGGCGGCGGGGGCGGCATCCACGCGGGTGTCGCGGGCGATGACCTGCTTGATCGACTGGAGGATTTCCTCGACCGAAGGTTCACCGTTCTGACGCATCTTCATTGTCCCTGCTGGCGCCCAATATCCGAACCGAGGGATTAACCTTCAGGCGATTGCGCGCAAGTCCTTTATCTTGCTCAGGGTTCTTGCGTATCCGGAATCGAACCGTCCTGCGCCGGGGTGCCGACGGTGCGGGTCGAGCGGGCGACGGGCGCGGGATCGGTGCCCCAGTCGGAGAACTTGCCGCGCACGCGCTCGTAGTTCACTTCGGGATCGTAGAGCGTGCCGCCCTCCAGATTGAGGTCGCGTGCCTCGGCTCGGCCCATCGCGGCGAGCACGGTGAAGCCCGCGACGTAGGCATTGCGCCGCGCGGTCACCAGCGTGACCTGCGCGTTCAGCAGTTCCCGCTCGGCGTCGAGGATGTCGAGGATCGTGCGGTTGCCGACCGAGTTTTCCGCCCGCACGCCTTCGAGGCTGAGCGCGGCGGCGTCCACCGCGACCTGCGAGGAGCGGATGAGGTCGTTCGAGGCGATCCACGAGGTGTAGGCGGAGCGCACTTGCGCGATCACGTCGCGCTCGGCGGCGATCTCCTGCTCCAGTGCGGCGGAGGCGTTGGCCTGGGCCTGGCGGCGCTGGGCGGCGGGAAGACCGCCCTGGAAGATCGGGATCGAGATCTGGGCGCCGGCCTGCGCCGCGCTGTCGTGCTGCGACACGCCCGAACTGGGCACGCCGCGCGCCAGCGTGTTGAAGTAATTGTTGTACGAGCCCTGGCCGAACAGGCGGACGGTGGGCAGGCGGCCTGCGCCGGCCACGTCGATGTCCTTGTCCGCCGCCCGGGCACGTTCGCGCGCGCCGATCAGGTCGGGATTGGAATCGAGCGCGATCGTCGCGGCCTCGTCGGCGCTGGCGGGCAGGTTGGGCAGCGGGGGCGGGGCCTCCAGCGTGCCGGGCACGGTGCCGATCAGGCGGATGTAGGTCTCACGCGCGGAGGCGAGGTTGGATTCGGCGGTGAGCAGGTCGCTCTGCGCCACGGCGAGGCGCGACTGCGACTGCGCGACGTCGGTGCGGGTGACGTCGCCGATCTCGAAACGGTCGCCGGTCGCCTGCAGGTTGGTCTGCAGGACGCTGACGTTCTTGCGGTTGAGCCCGACGATGGCCTCGGTGCGGATAACGTCCATGTAGGCGGCGACGACTTGCGAGAAGAGCCCGCTTTCCGAGCCGCGCAAGTCCGCCTGGCCCGCTTCCACGCGGATCTTGGCGGCCTTGATCCGGTTCTTCACGGCGCCGCCCGAGTAGATCGGCACGCCGAGGTCGGCACCGGCGGTGAACACGCGCGAGGGCGCGTTGAACGAGTTCTCGCTCTGCTTCAGGTACTCGGTGAAAGTGCCCTGCGTGCTGGCCGAGGGCAGCCCGGCGGCGCGGGCGATCGGCACGTTCTCGTCGTTGGCGCGCTGCTGTGCGCGCGCCGCCTCGAGCGTGGGGTTGGTCTCATAGGCCGCAACCAGCGCATCGCGAAGGGTGTCGGCCCGCGCGGGTGCGCCGGCCGCCGTCAGTATCAGACATCCCCCCGCAAGCAGCCCGGCACGCTTCGCGAGCCGGGCCATGTTCAGAAGCTCCAGCGTTTGGGCGCTGCGAACTCGGGAAGGACGGGGACGCCCATTTCGGCCAGCGGCAGCAGCGAGACGACGCCCGCGGCCTTGCTGCCCACGGCGAGGCGCGTGACGCCGCGCACGACGAGCCCGGTCACCACGCGTCCACCTTCGGCAAGGCGGGCGGCAATGGCGTCGGGCAGCACTTCGATGGCGCCGTCGACGACGATCAGCGAATAGCCGCCTTCGTCGGCGCTGGCGGCATCGGCGGGGGCGACAGCATCGACCGTACCGGCGAGCGCGCGCAGCAGCGTGGCGAGGTAGCCTTCGCCATCGCCCACCAGCAGCACCTTGTCGGCGGCGACGGGTTCGGCTTCGGCGAGCATCCGGCCGTGGACGAGCGGGGCGGCGAGGAAGCGGCCGTCGCCGAGCGGGATCGCCCGGTCGATATAGGCGGCGTCGCGCATTTCGGCGGGTACGTAGTTCTCACGGGCGACGGCAGCCATCGCTTCGAGCACCCAGGGCTCGTTCACGCCGCTGGTGCGCAGCTGGCTGGTGATCATCGCGCGGCGCGCTTCGGAGATTGCGGCGCCAGTGGTGTTTGAGCCGGCAGGCGCCGACCGATCCTCGGTCAAGGTCATCAGGTGCAGTTCCCTCACTCTTTCGCATTCAGCCGCAGTTCGGCTGGCGAAGACGGCACTTATGGGCTGCCTTCTAGGCGAACGCGCCGATCAGGCCAAGCCATTTGGTTATACGCCGGTCGATCAGATCAAGCACTTTGACGATACCGCCCCCGCGCCCTATGGCGCACGCAAATTCACGTTATCCGCCAGAACGGGAGCGCAAATTCCATGACAGAAATGGTGACCATCCGCGAAGAGGACCTCATCGAGTCCGTCGCAGACGCATTGCAGTACATCAGCTACTACCATCCGATGGACTATATCCGCGCGCTGGGCGACGCCTACGAGGCCGAGCAGGGCCCGGCGGCGAAGGACGCCATCGCGCAGATCCTGACCAACAGCCGGATGTGCGCCGAGGGTCACCGCCCGATCTGCCAGGACACCGGCATCGTCAACGTCTTCATCGAGTGGGGCCAGAACTGCCGCCTCGAATCCGACCGCTCGCTGCAGGACGTGGTCGATGACGGCGTGCGCCGCGCCTACAACCACCCCGAGAACCGCCTGCGCGCCTCTGTCCTGGCCGACCCCGCCTTCACCCGCCGCAACACCAAGGACAACACCCCCTGCGTGCTGTCGGTCAGCATGGTGCCCGGCTCGAAGATCTCGGTCGACGTCGCGGCCAAGGGCGGCGGCTCGGAGAACAAGTCCAAGTTCAAGATGATGAACCCCAGTGATTCCATCGTCGACTGGGTGATCGAGATGCTGCCGCAGATGGGCGCGGGCTGGTGCCCGCCGGGGATGCTCGGCATCGGCATCGGCGGCACCGCCGAACACTGCGTCAAGCTCGCCAAGCAGAGCCTGATGGAGCCGATCGACATGGCGCAGCTCAAGCAGCGCGGCCCGCAGAACGACATCGAGGCGCTGCGCATCGAGATCTTCGACAAGGTCAATGCGCTGGGCATCGGCGCGCAGGGCCTTGGCGGCCTTGCCACCATCCTCGACGTCAAGATCCTCGACTGGCCGTGCCATGCGGCCGGCAAGCCGGTCGCCATGATCCCCAACTGCGCCGCCACCCGCCACGCGCACTTCACGCTCGACGGTTCGGGCCCGAGCTACCTCGAGACCCCGAAGCTGGACGAATGGCCCCAGGTCGAGTGGAAGCCGAGCAAGGAAGCGAAGAAGGTCAACCTCGACACGCTGACCGCCGAGGACGTGCAGGGCTGGAAGCAAGGCGACCGCCTGCTGCTCAACGGCAAGATGCTGACCGGGCGGGACGCCGCGCACAAGCGCATCGCCGACATGCTGGCCAAGGGCGAGGAACTGCCCGTCGACTTCAAGGGCCGCGTGATCTACTACGTCGGCCCGGTCGATCCGGTGCGCGACGAAGTCGTCGGCCCGGCAGGCCCGACCACCGCGACCCGCATGGACAAGTTCTCCGATACCATGCTCGACCTCGGCCTGCTCGCCAGCGTCGGCAAGTCCGAGCGCGGCCCGGCGGCGACCGAATCCATCGCACAGCACAAGTCGGCCTACCTCATGGCGGTCGGCGGCGCGGCGTACCTCGTGGCGCGGGCGATCAAGGAGGCCAGGGTCGTCGGCTTCGCGGACCTCGGCATGGAGGCGATCTACGAGTTCACCGTCGAGGACATGCCGGTGACCGTCGCGGTCGACAGCGAGGGCAACAACGTCCACACCCTCGCGCCGAAGCTCTGGAAGGCCAAGATCGCCGAAGAGCACCTGCTGGCGGACTGATCCGGGCGGGAGGCTGCCTTCGCGGCCTCCCCGCCTTTCCTTCCGGAATGTTCCACATGGAACATCGCTCGACGAACCGCTGACCTTCCCCGTTCGACGAACTGGCGCGGCGGCCGCGTTTCGGGCTATTCCGGGGCATAATGGCAACCGTCGCATCCACACCGCGCGTTCCCGCGCGGATCGTCCTGCTTTCCCTCGCCGCGCTCTGGGCGTGCTACTTCATCGTGGCGACGCTGCGAGGCGTGGTGATGGGGTTCGACCTCGCCTGGCCGATCGTCTCGCGGCGATTGACGATCTGCATCGTCTCGATGCTGGTGATGGCCGCGGTCTGGCCGCTGCTGCAACTGCTCGACCGCAAGTCGGGCGGTGTGCGGCTGGCGATCGTGCTGGTCGGTGCGCTGCCGCTGTCGCTGGCGCTCAGCCTGGTCAACGACGTGATCTTCCGCGACATCGAAGTCGCCGCCTACGGCACCGAGGAAGATGCCGCCGCGATCGAGGCGGGGAACGTCAGGATCTCGCGGGACGAGGCGGGCAACATCCTCGTCGACCTTCCCAAGATCGTCCAGCCGCCGGCGCCCCCGGCCCCGCCCGCGCCGCCAGCGCCCGGCGAGGAGGAGGCGGCCGGGGAAGCCCCATCGCCCACGCCTCCCGCGCCGCCGAGCGAGCAGCCGCCCGCGAACTCGGCGATCACCATCCACACCGGCAAGGCGATGGGCGAGAGCCTCGGCCACTGGGCGGCGATCGCGGACACCGCGTTCGGCCGCTACTTCCTGGTGCTGGCATGGGTGGCGCTCTACTTCGCGCTCGCCAAGGCGGAAGAGGCCCGCGCGGCCGAGCGGCGCGAGGGCGAGTATCGCCGCGCGGCGGAGGCGGCGGAATTGAGGTCGCTGCGCTACCAGGTCAATCCGCACTTCCTGTTCAACACGCTGAACTCGCTCTCGGCGCTGGTCATGACCGGGCGGCAGGACGACGCCGAGGAGATGATCCAGACGCTGTCCACGTTCTACCGCCGCACCCTGTCGGGCGACACGACCAACGACATTCCGCTGGTGGACGAGATCGAACTGCAACGCCTCTACTTCGCAATCGAGGCCGTTCGCTTCCCCAATCGATTGTGTACGAACATCGATGTTGACGAGGCCGTTCTCGATGCGAAAGTTCCCGGCATGATCCTGCAGCCGCTCGTCGAGAACTCCGTGAAGTACGCCGTCGCCGCCACCCAGCGGCCCGTGACCATTTCGATCGAGGCCCGCCGCGAAGGCGGGCAGCTGGTCGTCGCCGTACACGATGACGGGCCGGGAGAGCGCGCCGCCGCGCATGTCGGCAAGACGCAGGGCTGCGGCATCGGCCTCGTCAACGTGCGCGATCGACTGCGTGCCCGCTACGGCGCCGCCGCCACGATCAGCTATGGCCAGCAGGCTAACGGCGGCTTCGCCACGATCCTGCGGATGCCCCTGCAGACCGGCGCGCTGGAGAGCGTGCGTGACTGATCCCGTTTCCGCCGCCCCGTCCGCCGGGCCGCTGCGCACGCTCATCGTCGACGACGAACCGCTGGCGGTGGAGCGGATGCAGGTGATCTGCTCGCGCATCGAGGGGATCGTCGTTATCGGCACCGCCAGCGACGGGCAGGCCGCGCTGCGGCTGATCGAGGCGCTGGGGCCGGACCTCGTCCTGCTCGACCTGACGATGCCCGAGACCGACGGCCTCGCGGTGGCGCGCAGGCTGGGCGGGCAGGCCGATGCGCCGGCGGTGATCTTCGTCACCGCGCACGACGAGTTCGCGGTGGAGGCCTTCGACCTCGATGCCGTGGACTACGTGCTCAAGCCCGTGGCGCCCGATCGCCTGCAGCGCGCGGTGGCGCGCGTGGTATCGCGCCGGGGCGAGCGGTCGCAGCCGCCGGCCAGCCGCTGGCTGGAGGAGTTCTGGGTGCCGCATCGGTCGGAACTGGTGCGCGTGGCCGCCGCCGAAGTGCACCGCATCGATGCCGAGCGCGACTATGTGCGGCTTCACGTGGGGCCGCAGAGCTACCTGCTGCTCCAGACCATCACCAGCCTGGAGGAACGGCTCGACCCCGAGCGGTTCATTCGCATCCACCGCAGCTGCATCCTGCAGCGCAGCCACGTCTCGGGCCTGCGCCACGAGGGGCTGGGCGTATGGTCCGCCGAAACGGCGGACGGCGAGGCGCTGCGCATCGGGCGCACGTATCTTCCCGCCGTAAAGAAAATGGCGGGCCGCTAGGGCCCGCCAGTGTTTTTCCGGGTCTTTTCTCTTTTGGGACCTGGATGAATGGGGGGGCGGGGCGTCAGCCGCCGAGGCGGGTGTCGTCCGACTTGTCGATCGCGGTGGCGACCTGCGCGCTCACCTGCGTCACGGCCTGCTTGTAGCACTTGCGATCGACGGTGGAGCTGAGGTGCGTACCGGTGGTGGCGCGCTCGACCGTGCAGACCGAGCGGGCGGCCTTCTCGATGCGGCTCTGCAGTTCCTGCTGGCCGGCGCTGGTCGCCAGGTCGAGGTCCTTGTACGAAACCTGCGTGGTGCCGGCGAAGGCGGTGGGGGCCGAGAACAGGCCGACGGTGCACAGGGCGGCGGCGGCGAAGATGGCGGTCTTGGGGGCGGTGGTCTTGAACATGATGCTTTCCTCCTCAGGTTTGAGCCTTGGGGAAGAGTGTCTCCGTTCCGGCTCGATGAGTGTGATGTGCACCCGTTCCCGGCGGCGATCACGCGAGGGTCGATTGGCCGCCATGGCCAGCCGACGAAGGCAGCGGCGGCTGGACGAACGACATGAGCGCCCGACGAACGACACGAACGCCCCGCGCCGTTACTGGCGAATCACTTGGGGCAGACTGAAGAATCGCAGAACTGGCGCCAAAGCGGCGCGCGATATAGAACATGCGGCAATGCTGCCGTTCGTCTTCGTATTCTGTTTCGGCGTCCTCAACTTCGCCGCGCACAAGGCGGTGATCGACAGTGGGCACCCGATGCTTGCGCAGATCCCCTGGTTCTTCCAGTCGCTCGGCGGGCGGCTGGGCCTCGTGGTCGAGTTCGCGATGCTGCTCGGCGCGATGATCATGGCCGCCTCGGGCTCGGCCGGGTGGGCCTGGGTCTATGCCCTGTACACCGGGCTCAACGGGCTTTCCGCGTGGCTGATCTTCAGCCGGAGACTGTGAGGCGAAAGCGCCCCGCGCGGGAACCCATGGGCCGGTCGGGGGCTTTTGCGCGCATGGAACAAGCACAAGGCGATCGCCCGGCCCGGGGCTCCAGAGTCTGGCTCGTCTGCAATCAGGCCAGCGGCAGCAACGACGAGGCGGCGGTGGACGCCCTGGTCTCGGCCTTTGCCGAAGGCGGCTTCCAGCTCGACCGCGTGCTGCGCTTCCCCGACGAACCCGCGCCACAGCCCGCCGAACTGGACGAGGGCGCCGTCGACATCCTCTGCGTCTTCGGTGGAGACGGGACGACGCATTCGGTCGTGACTTCGGCCTGGGGCTGGGGCGGCGCGGTGCTGGTGCTGCCGGGCGGCACCATGAACATGCTCGCCAAGCGGCTGCACGGCGAAGTCACCGCGCCCGAGATCGTCGCGCGGCTGGCCAAGGGGCCGCTCGCCACGGCGCGCCCGCCGGTCATCCATTCGCGCCACGGCATCGGCCTCACCGGTGCGCTGGCCGGGCCGGGCACCGTCTGGAACGAGGTTCGCGAGGCGATGCGCTCGGTCAACATCCTCGAATTCGTCGCCACCGCGCGCGAGGCCATCAGCCAGTCGGCGAGCGGCCCGAAAGTCATGTGCGCCGATGTCGACTGCGGGCGCGAGGACGGCTATGCCGCGATCACCGTGGTTCCCCGGGACGACGGGCTGGAGGCGAACGGCTACTATGCCGAATCGCTGGCGGACTACGCCGGGCAGGGCATCGCCCTGCTCAACCGCGATTTCCGCGACGGTCCGCACGACGAACTGGGCCTGCATCGCACGGTCAGGCTGGTCTGCCCGACAGGCGATCCGATGGGCCTGCTGATCGACGGCGAGCCGTTCGACGGCGCGGCGGAAGAGACATTCGAACTGGGGCCCTGCGAGGTCGACCTGGTGACGACGAAGGAGTTTGACGGATAATGCACGGCAAGGTCGCCTCGATGCACAGCGGTCCCTTGCGGCTGTTCCACCTCAGCGACATCCACTTCGGGCTGGAGGATCGCCGGGCGCTGGAGTGGGTCAAGGCCTGCATCGAGCGGGAGAAACCGCACGCCGTCGCCATTACCGGCGACCTGACGATGCGGGCGCGGCACCCCGAATTCCGCGCCGCCTGCGAATGGATCCAGGCGCTCGACGTGCCGGTGACGGTGGAGGTCGGCAACCACGACATCCCGTACTTCAACCTCTACGCCCGGTTCTTCGACCCTTATGCGCGGTTCAAGGCGATCGAGCGGCTGGTGGAAACGCAGCTCGACCTGCCCAACCTCGCCATCGTGCCGCTGCGCACCACCACCCGCGCGCAGTGGCAGCGCTTCCCGTGGTCGAACGGTTGGGTGACCGAGCGCGCACTGAACCATACCTTGGCGGCCATAGACGCGCTGCCGGAAGGCACCCGCGTCCTCGTCGCCGCGCACCACCCGCTGACCGAGCGCCGGGCCGACGGCAAGCTGCTGACGATCAACGGCACCAGGACCATGGAAGTGCTCGCCGGCCGCAAGGTCATGGGGATCATGACCGGCCATGTCCACGATCCCTTCGACCTGACCGAGCAGACGCCTGCCGGCCCGCTGCGGATGATCGGCGCGGGCACCCTGTCGCTGCGCATCCGCTCCACCCCGCCGAGCTTCAACGAGATCGTCATCGACGGCGACCAGGTGAAAGTCACGGCCCGCAACCTCGAACAGGTGCCGACCCCGGCGATGCAGATCGACGAGGTCCCCGAAAACGCCCTGCCCCCGCGCCGGCCCGAGGAGCCGGTGTCGCCGGTGGGCACGGTGCCGCCGGTCGATCCGCCGGTGCATTGAGGCGGGGCCGCCGGCGCCCGGTCTCGGGGGCTTCGACAGGCTCAGGCTGCGCGGGGCGGGGGGCCGAGTTTCGAGGGTGCCCACGGAACGGCATGGGTCCGATCAACCCCCACAGCAAAAGGCCGCGCAGTCTTTCGACGGCGCGGCCTTCGCTCTCTCCTAGCGGGAGAAATCAGTAGTCGTGGTCGATGTCGCCGATGCCGTTCATGCGGCTGCGCAGGGTGGCGGGCTTGCGGACCAGCGTGACGTTGCCGGCGCCGTTGATCTCGACGTCGACGGTGCCGGTGGCGCCCAGCGTGACGTCGCCGACGCCGTTGATGCGCACGGTGGCGTCGCGGCCCTGGACCTTGCCGAGGTCGATGTCGGCCGCGCCCGCGGACGTCACGAACATGCGATTGACCTTGCCCGAGGCTTCGAGGTCGATCGCGCCGTGGGCGTTGAGGCGCAAGGATTCCTGGTCGAGCCCGGTCATCGTCACGTCGCCTGGCGCGTCCAGGTCAAGGCCCGCGATCTCGGGGGCGGTGATCTGGACCTTGAGGCCGCGATGGATGTTCGCCGAGCCGTTGATCGAGAGGCGGCCGTTCTCCCAGACCAGCCGGTCGACGACGCCCGCCGGGCCGGTCACGGTCATCTCGGGCTTGTCGCCGCGGGTGAAGACCAGCTCCACCGGCACTTCCATGGCGATCTGGCTGCCCGGCACGATCGCGAAGTTGCGGGTCTTGCGCGGGCCCTTGTCGTCATGGTCGTCCGAATGGATGCCCCAGCCGTTCTTTTCCTCCAGTTCGCGGGTGAAGCGGTCGCCCCCGATGGCGAAGGCCGCGCCGAACGCGACGATCGAGAGGATCACGCCGCTGGCGAATACGATGAGCAGTTTCCTGAGCATTGTCCTGTCCTTTCCTGTTTCGCGTTCAGTCTTCGGAGTGGATGGCGGGTTCGATCACCCGGTAGTGCAGGCGGCCGAACCACATGAGGGCATTGACGATCCAGATGCTGACCAGCGTCAGCAGGGCGCCGGCGGCGACCGCCGCGCTCATGAGGCCGAGACCGCCGAGGATCGCCACGAGGACACCGCCGGGGAAGGCCGTGAACGGCCCGGCGATGAGGACGAAGCCGCCGCCGATGAAGGTTGCGATGGCCGCCACGAACAGCCCGAACATGACGCCGAGCATGGGCAGCACGATCGGCAGCAGGATCAGGATGTCGATCGTGGCGAGGCCCATGAAGGCCAGGATCGCGCTCCAGGCGGAGGAGGGCGTGCCTTCGCTCTTCCAGTTGCGGAAACCCGCCTCGAAGCGCAGTTCGCGCGCCAGCCTGCCGGGATGGCCCAGCGCCGCGGCGACTTCCTCCTCGCTGCGGCCCTCGGCG
>DATKFS010000330.1:0-4022 GCA_035511275.1 Novosphingobium sp. | reverse complement strand
AGTATCGGCGGCAATGATCGGCCCACGGACCTTGCACCATGGCTCATTTTGTCTAAGGGGCATGGTCGAGGGCAGCTTGTTGCGCTGCCGCAGGCAAGGGATTCGTGAGAGCCATGGCAAACGCCGGGACCAAAAACCGTCCGCTTTCGCCGCACCTCCAGATCTGGAAGTGGGGCCCGCACATGTTCGTGTCGATCCTGCATCGCGTCACCGGCGACGGCATGGCCTTCGCAGGCCTCGGCGTGCTGCTGTGGTGGCTGGGTGCACTCGCCGGAGGGCCCGCGTCCTACGCGACCTTCCAGTGGGCGATGACCACGCCGATCGGCTACCTCGTGCTGGTGGGCATTTCCTGGGCGTTCTTCAGCCACATGGCGAGCGGCCTGCGCCACTTCGTGCTCGACATCGGTGGCGGCTTCGAGCTGAACCAGAACAAGTTCTGGTCGATCGTCTGCCCCATCGTGGGCGTGGTGCTCACCGCCGCCTTCTGGGCGCTCCTGCTGCTTCGCTGAGGTAACGGAAACATGGGTAACGGAACTTCCATCGGCCGCGTGCGCGGCCTCGGCGCGGCCCGGGGCGGCGTCGTCCATCACTGGCTGCTGCAGCGCTTCACCGCCATCGGCAACCTGCTGACCGTCCTCTTCCTCGGCGTCTCGCTCGTGCTCCTGCCGGACTACGGCTACGCCACCATGGTCGAGTGGATCGCGCGCCCGGTGCCCGCGACCGCGATGGCACTGCTGGTGGTCACCACCTTCTGGCACGCGCGCCTCGGCCTCCAGGTCCTCGTCGAGGACTACGTCCATGACCATGCGAACAAGTTCGCCTGCATCGCCGCGCTGAACCTCGTCGCATTCGCCGGAGCCGCCTTCGGCGTGTTCTGCGTCGTCCGCCTCGCGCTGGGAGCCCACGCCTGATGTCCGCTGAAGCCTACAAGATCATCGACCACGTCTACGACACCGTCGTCGTCGGCGCCGGCGGCTCGGGCCTGCGCGCCACGATGGGCTCGGCCGAGGCCGGCCTGAAGACCGCGTGCATCACCAAGGTCTTCCCCACCCGCTCGCACACCGTCGCGGCGCAGGGCGGCATCGCCGCCTCGCTGCAGAACAACTCGCCGGATCACTGGACCTGGCACATGTTCGACACCGTCAAGGGGTCCGACTGGCTGGGCGACCAGGACGCCATCGAATACATGGTGCGCGAAGCCCCGCAGGCGGTCTACGAGCTGGAGCACGCCGGCGTGCCCTTCAGCCGCAACCCCGACGGCACGATCTACCAGCGCCCGTTCGGCGGCCACATGCAGAACATGGGCGAAGGCCCGCCGGTGCAGCGCACCTGCGCCGCCGCCGACCGTACCGGCCACGCCATGCTCCATGCGCTGTACCAGCAGTCGCTGAAGTACGCCGCCGACTTCTTCATCGAATACTTCGCGATCGACCTGATCATGGAGCACGGCCCGGACGGCGTTCCCGTCTGCCGCGGCGTCATCGCGCTGTGCATGGACGACGGCACGATCCACCGCTTCCGCTCGCAGGCCGTGGTGCTGGCGACGGGCGGCTACGGGCGTTCGTACTTCACCGCGACTTCGGCCCACACCTGCACCGGCGACGGTGGCGGCATGGTGCTGCGCGCAGGGCTCCCGCTGCAGGACATGGAGTTCGTGCAGTTCCACCCGACCGGCATCTACGGCGCGGGCGTGCTCATCACCGAGGGTGCGCGCGGCGAAGGCGGCTACCTCACCAACTCCGAGGGCGAGCGCTTCATGGAGCGTTACGCGCCTTCCGCGAAGGACCTCGCCAGCCGTGACGTCGTGTCGCGCTCGATGGCGATGGAAATCCGCGAAGGCCGCGGCGTCGGCCCGCACAAGGACCATATCTACCTCCACCTCGATCACATCGATCCCAAGGTGCTGGGCGAGCGTCTTCCGGGCATCACCGAGAGCGGCAAGATCTTTGCGGGCGTCGACCTTACCCGCCAGCCGCTGCCGGTCGTCCCGACCGTCCACTACAACATGGGCGGCATCCCGACGAACTATCACGGCGAGGTCATGACCATCGGTGCCGACGGCAACCCCGAGACGGTCGTCCCCGGCCTGTTCGCGGTGGGCGAGGCCGCCTGCGTTTCGGTCCACGGCGCGAACCGCCTGGGCTCGAACTCGCTGATCGACCTCGTGGTGTTCGGCCGCGCGACCGGCCATCGCCTCAAGGAACTGCTGGTCCCGCAGGGCAAGCAGCCCGAGCTGCCGAAGGATTCGGCCGACCTCGCGCTCACCCGCCTCGACCACTTCCGCAACGCCAAGGGCGGTTCGCCCACGGCCGAAGTGCGCACCGAGATGCAGCGCACGATGTCGCTCCACGCGGCGGTGTTCCGCACCGACGAACTCATGGTCGAAGGCAAGGAAAAGCTCGCCAAGACCTACGAGCGGATGCAGGACATCCACGTGTCCGATCGCGGCCTGATCTGGAACTCCGACCTCGTCGAGACGATGGAGCTGGACAACCTGATCTCGCAGGCGACCGTCACGCTCCACGGCGCGCAGAACCGCAAGGAAAGCCGCGGCGCCCACGCGCACGAGGACTTCCCCAACCGCGACGACGCGAACTGGATGAAGCACACGGCGGCCTGGTTCAACGGCTGGGGCGGCAAGGGCGGCGAAGTCCGCATCGACTACCGTCCGGTGCACGAGTTCACGCTCACCGACGACGTGCAGTACATCAAGCCCAAGGCCCGCGTGTACTGATCCGCCGCAAGGCGACTGCGAACGAGAGGAGGGCGGCGCACCGGCAAGGGTGCGCCGCCCTTTCTCTTTTCCTCCCCGCAAGCGGGGAGGGGATCACTCGAAAGGTGGTGGAGGGGCACCCTCGCATTGCGAGAGGTCACGTCATCGGCGCGTGCCCCTCCACCATACTGCGCATGGTCTCCCTCCCCCTCGGGGGAGGAACGCAACCCTCCCCGATCCCGTGCATTCCTGTCGGCAAGACGCTCAACGCCACGAGGAACTCGCCGATGGAACGCACCACTCTCGACCCGCTGCTCGAGCCCCACGTCGAGCATGACCCGCTCGTCCGCTCGATCAACCGCGCGCCGGGCAATCCCTGGGGCTGGATCATGGGCTACGGCATCCTGCTGCTGGTGGTCGCTTTGATCGTGCTGGTGAACCCGCTGGTGGCGGGCGTCGCAACCGGGCTGATCCTCGGCGTGGTGCTGATCGTCTACGGCGTCGCGGCGATCGCGGCGGGCTGGACGACGCTGTCCACCCGCGCGCGCTGGACCGAGATCCTGCTCGGCGCGCTGGCGCTGCTGGCGGGCATCTTCGCCATCGTCGATCCCGTCGCCGGTGCGCTGTCGCTGGTCTGGGCGATCGGCGTCTGGCTGGTCGTAGCGGGCGGTTTCCAGATCGCCTTCGCGCTCAAGGCCCGTCACGATCGTGGCTGGCGGCTGTTCCTCGGCGCGCTCGACGTCGTGCTCGGCCTCATCCTCGTGTTCGCCGGCCCGGCCCCGAGCCTCGCGTTCCTTGCCGTCATCGTCGCCGTCAGCCTGACGGTGCGCGGGGTGTTCCTCATCCTGCTGGCGCAGACGCTGCGGAGGGCCGACCTCGGCTGATGACATGATTTGACATTCACCCACCATTAATGTTTACAGACGTAGTCGATTACGTGTGTAGACGGTGGAGGAATGAATGTCGGCGACTCCTGAAGACGAGATGTCCGGGCAGCCCGAGCGGGCGTCCCCGGAAATCTCGGGAGCCGAACATGCGGTGATGGAGGCGCTGTGGCAGCGCAGCCCGCTCACCGCACAGGAGGTCTGCGAGGAAGTCTGCGGCCCGCGCGGCTGGAGCCTCGCCACGGTGAAGACCCTGCTCTCGCGCCTCGTCGCCAAGCAGGCGGTGGAGACCGAGCCCGACGGCAAACGCTTCCTCTATTCTCCGCGCATGGAACGGTCCGACTATGTCGGCACCGAAAGCCGCCGCCTGGTCGATCGCCTGTTCGGCGGCCGGGCGGCGCCGCTCTTCGCGCACCTTGCGCAGA
>DATKFS010000329.1:0-4280 GCA_035511275.1 Novosphingobium sp. | reverse complement strand
CATGGGCGATACTCCCTGTTGGATGAGGAGCCGGCGCATCAGAATTTGCTCCCGGCGGTCGGCTTGATTTAGAGGGTGACGCCCTCCTGAATCACGACCACGACGTCCTTCGCCGCGCCGACCTCGACGATCGGCCCCGCCTGACGCGCGAGATCGAGATAGAAATCCGTGAGCTTCTCGGACGATCGCGACAGGCCGCCGGCGATGCCGGCCTGTGCGGCGTCGCCCGCATCGAGCGTGCGCACCGAACCCAGCGCCGAGGTCGAGACGTCGCCGACCGTATTCTGGACCGTATCGGCGACCCCGGTGATGGTCCCGGCGATGAACGCGCGGGCAAGGGCCGCGCCGGCGCGGGTGACGACCTTGCCGGAGAGGCCCTTCTTGCCGTCGGCGTCGACGAAGAAGCCCTTGATGGGCTGGTCGACCACCGAGCGTTCGTCGAAATCGACGCAAGAGAGGCTGACCAACTGGACTTCGACCCGTTCCTTCGCGAGGCTGCCGGTGGCGTTGCCGATGACGAAGCAGCCGGCGAGGTTGGCTTTGACGTCATTGGGCAGGACGGCGGGGGCTTGCACCCGCGCGATCAACGGTTCGGGATTGTTGGTCGCATCCCGGCTCGCCAGCGCATCGATCCCGGTCAGCAGCCGCGCCTTCATGAAACCAGGTGGCAAATAGATGGTCCGCGTCTTTTTTTTAGCGGCCTGTGCCCCATCGGCGGCCGCGACCGGACTGGTCGCGGCGCCGATCGCGCCCACGGTCTTCTCGACCGGCGGGGCCGGAGGCGCTGGCGGCGCGGCGGGCGGCGCGGGCGGCTTCGCGACGGAAGGATCGATGTCACCGGTCGCGGGCGGTTCGGGAAAGTCGGGAACCGAGCCGGGGATCGCCGGAGGAAGATCGCCGTCCAGCGCATGGGGCGGCGTGCCGGAACCGGGCGCGACCTTGCCTTCCTCGATGGCGGAGACGCGATCGCCGAGCAATTGCTGTCCATCAAGAATCTTCTGCAGGTCGCCGCGCAGCTTGACCTCTAGGCTGTCGCCGCGAAGCCCCGCGCCCATGTCGAGCTTCGAACTGGGCGATGGCGCGGCCTGCTCGGTCTTGTCGCCGCTGGCCGTGTAGAGGCCGAGCCCCAGCACGCCGATCGCACCGGCAACGCCAAGCTGCCTCAAACGCAGCTGCTGGCGTGCGGTCAGCGTTTGCCACCGCGTCTTGAGATCGAGCAGCGCGGGGCCGCGCGTATTCTCGCCAGGACGAGGGCGGTCCGCCTCATAGCCGTCGAGGTCGAGTTCCTCCGCGCGATCGGCAGGACCGCGCCCGCGGGGCCCGCGACCGCCGCGAGAGTCCCCGCCGCTCATTGCCCGGCTCCCCGGCGAACGACGATCAGCCGCGCGGCTTCCCCGGCCTCGATATTGCCCCGGTCGAGGGTGATCGCGAAGATGTTGGCGCCGAGCGCGCCGTCGAGAAAACCGCGTTCGTCGAGCTGCGCGCCGCCGGCGGCAGAGACCAGATATTCCGATGCCGAGAGGCCGGACCCGTCGATTTCGATGCGGCGTCGTTCCTCCAGCGTGGCGCCCGGCAGCGTCGCGAGCCGGATCGGCCCGGATCGGGGCGCAACGCTGGTGAAGCTCGCCGGGATCCGGTCCTGGAGCATCGAGAGCGTGATCGAGACTGCACGCTCTTCTTCGACCAGGGGTCCTAGCAGTTCCTCATTGGCGCGGGCGCGCTGGGGAGCGCCGGGCTGGAGCATCACCGTCTGCGCCGGAATATCCGACGGCTCGGCATAGAGCGCATAGACCGCGCCGTTGCAGGTGATGAAGAACTCAGACGGCACGGTGACGAAGCTGCGCGTCACCATCCCGGCGTCGTCGATCTCGCGAACGAGGAACTTGATCCAGGCGTCGGAACCGGCGCGCTCCACGGCGATCGCCTTTTCGGCGCTGAACCTGACGTCCTCGATTTCTCCGCCCGAACAGATGACATGGTTGATGTCGCGGTTTGACAGGCGGATCGTGCTGGTCTGGTCGGGCAGAACCATGATGGATTGCGCGGCGGCCGGAGCGGCAAGCGACAGGGCGAGCAGCATCAGGCTCGGCCGCGCGGACTTAGCGAGGCTGGACATCGAAATTTTCCTCATTGAGGGCGGTCAGCCAGAAGCGGCCATTGTCGATCACGTAACGGATCCGAAGATTGCCCCGGAACTTGCGGATCACCCCGCCGATCACCCGGACCTTCTCGACCGGCACGAGAATCTCGGTCCGGGTCCAGGTGACGGGCTGGTCGGGGCGGATATAGGTCGCGATCGAGAGCGTCGGATTATTGGCCAGTTCGTCGAGCAGCCGGTTGAGGCTGTCGCGCAGGCTGTTGTAGGTCGAGGGGTGCGTGATGCTCAGCAGTTCCTGGAACTGCCGATCCGCGGAGTAGGCGGAGTAGGTGCCCGAGAGCGACACGACATTGCGCGTGATCGAGCGCAGATAGGCCTCGGACGGCTCGCCGCCCGTGACATAGAGGTCGCCGCCCGCGCCGTAGGGGACGATGATCGTCCGGGTGTTCTGGTTGGAGGTGTAGATCACCGTGCCCAGCACCGCCGTGATCCCGAACAGGCCGATGACGGCGAGCTTCAACAGCCGGTTCTCCTCGAACAGGTTGCTCGCCCCTTGCAGGTAGCGGTGGATGCCATAGCTGCCCGGCTTGCCGATCAGCGGATCGCGTGGGGGTGTGCCGGGGGATTTGCGTCCGAACATGGCCCGCCTCATTCGTAGAACCGAGTCTGGGTCGGACCCGGATAGTTGGACCAGCGGACCAGGCCCCAGCGCCAGGCCATGTGCGGGATGAAGCCGCGCGGCTTGGTGCGGAGCCAGGGAACGAAAAGGAGAAGACCCGCGACGAGCGCCCAACCGAGCATCCCGCCCACGATCACGGCGACGAAGATCACCGTGATCACGAGCACGAACTCGTCCGATCCGAACCACAGGATCTGGACGGGTTTGTGCAGATATTGGGGTAGCCGCTCGTCCACGAGCCTTCTCCTCCTTGCGTCGTGACCTCCCTGCGAAGCTGGTTGAACTTCGGGGGTTGTCCCGCCAGTGCGCCTCATGCGCCCTGGCCCGTTGAGGTCCGCCGACCGCGCCCAGGCGCGGCGGCGGACCAATCCGTCAGATGACCATTCCGAATGTCTGGAGGATCGAGTCCGCCTTGATCAGGCAGACGGCCGCCACGATGGTCGGGATGCCGATCATGATGTTCGAGAAGAGCCTGCTCACGCCGAACAGGAAGGCCGCGACGCCGCCGACGAAGCCGAGCGGGCCTTTGACCCCTTGATTGACCACGATATCGTAGATGTCGTAGCCGAGGTCGCCGGCCGCCGGCGCCGAGAAGGCGTGAGCCCCACCGGCCCCGAGCAGCGCGAGCAGGGTTACGGGAATGCCGACATTGGCGATTGAGGCGGATTGTCTGCCGAGTGTTTTCAACATGCACTTGCTCCAGGGAAGATGGGCCGCTCCGGGGACTGCTTGCCGGCATCGATGAGGATCGCTGTCGGCCGACGGCGAGGCTGGACGGCCCGGTTCGGGTCCCGCCGCCGGCATTGGGATTTGCGCGGCAGCGGCAGAGCCGATGCACCGCGCGTTCGCGATGTGAGGAGCCGGAAGGCGATCAGCGGCCGGCATTGGCGAGCGCCTTCTTACCGTCGAGGAACGCCTCGATCTCGGCCTGCCGGAAACCGGAAATCATCTGTCCGTCCGCGATCAGGGTCGGCGTGCCGGTGATGCCGGTCTTGCCGACGATTCCGGCATGCGCCTCGACCCTGGCCTTGCCTTCCGCGCATGTGCGCAAAGGCGTGGGCGCGGTTCCGGCGTAGATCGCCTTGAACGCCGCTTCCTTGTCCGGGGAGCAAAGGACATGCTCGGCCTTGGCGGCGGCCTCGGCGTGGATGCCGGAGACGAAGAAGATCAGGCGCCGCACCGGCTTGCCTTCGGCCGCTTTCGCCGCCCAGAAGCGGTCGAGCGCCCGGCAGTAGGGACAGTCGGGATCGGTGAACTCAATCACCGTGGGCGCGCCCGCCGGACCGATGGCGAGGGCCATGCCGGTGTCGATCCCGGCGAGTTTCTTCGCTGAAGCGGCGTTCTGCGCCAGCGCGGTGAGGTTCTGGCCGTTGCGGTCGTAGATTTCCGCGAACAACAGATGTTCGCTGTCAGGCGCATAGTAGATGATGCGGCCGCCCGCCGTCGCCTGATAGATCGGGCCCTTGACGGGCGCCGGCCCGAAATCCTCGAATTGCAGATTGA